>NZ_CALAGI010000042.1 GCF_937891315.1 uncultured Amaricoccus sp.
AGATCGACCGGTCGAAATTCGGATCAACCGGTGGGTTGCCGGATGTCGCCGCCGTGCTGCCCGTGAACATTCACCTCGTCATGACCTCACGCTAGGGAATGGGAGCGCGCGGCACCGCGACGGGTTGGGGCTGCGTCGCGCGGGCGTTCCATTGGGGGATGGCCGGGCTCATCCTCTTCATGCTCGGCCTCGGGGTCTATATGGCCAATTTCGTCCCCGACCTCCTGCGTCAGTTCGAGCTCTTCCAGTTGCACAAGAGCTGGGGCTTCGTGATCTTCTTCCTCGCGCTCGCCCGGCTCGGCTGGCGCCTGCTGGACCGGGCGCCGGAGGAGCCGGCGGGCATGCCGGCGTGGCAGCGCGTCGCCGCCCGCGCGTCGCACGCCGCTCTCTACGTCCTGATGCTGGCGATGCCGCTTTCCGGCTGGATCATGGTTTCCGCCTCGCCGGACGCCGATATCCTGGGGATCCGCAACATGGTGTTCGGGCTTTTCCCGATGCCGGACCCCTGGGTGCCGGGAAATGCCGGACTCGAAACCGCCGCCGGCGAGTTTCACGCGGCGGCGGCGATCCTGCTGGCGGCGCTGCTTGTCATGCACGCCGCCGCGGCGCTCTGGCATCATTTCGGCGCGCGGGACGCGGTCCTGCGCCGGATGGTGGTCGGCCGCTGACAGCCGCCGACCTCTCGCCCGATGCGCTACGCGGCCCCGTGCTCCACACGGATCGTCACGCCGCCGGATCGGACGTCGTCGCCATCTGCGAGCGGCTCGCCATGAACTGGTCGAACTCCGCCTGATCCTTCGCGGCGCGCAGCTGGTCGAGGAAGCTGGTGAAAGCCGCGCGCTCCTCCTCGAGCCGCTTCAGCGTCTCCTCGCGATAGCTGTCGAAGGCGGTATTGCCGGTGCGGCCGAAGTCGCGGTGACGGGCCGGGCCACGGCGGCCCCAGGAATTGCAGCGCATGCGTTTGCTCCAGATCATGTAGAAGAGAAAGGCGAGGCCGATCGGCCAGAAGAGGATGAAGCCAGCGACCATCGCGATGATCCAGGCCGCCCGCCCGCGTTCGTCGAGCCAGTCGCGGCACCGCTCGACAAAACCGCGAATCCGCCGCGGCCATTGCCCGTCCGGCGGGGACCATTCAGTGGTTGTGTGCATCAAGCGCTCCCATGTTAATGTGATTAACATTAACATAGATGGAAAACCCGGTCCCGTCCGTCAAGAGCCCCGTTCAAATATTCGGAAAGGCCCTCAGCGGGGGATGAGGCCGAGGCCGCGCAGATAGATCCCGGTGCCACTTTCCAGCATTTCGTCGGCCGAGAAGGGGGCGCGGGCGCCGGGCTGGCCGCGGGCGAAGAGCTCGACCACGCCATGGCTCAGCGCCCAGATGTGATTCGCCACCATGGTCGCCGGCGGTCGCCGATCCACGGGCAGCTGCTCCGACAGGTTGGCGGCCGCCCGCGCGAGGACCGACATCGCCCGGGAGGCGGCGAGTGCCAGGTCGGGATTGGCGGCGATCGACACCCGCGCCCCGAACATGGCATCGTAGTGCCCGGGATTGGTGCGCGCGAAGGTGAGATAGGCCCGTCCCGCCGCCGAGAAGGACGACAGCGGCGAGGGCCGACCCTCGTCGAAGGCGCGCTCCAACTGCTCGCCGAAGATGACGAAACCCTGGCGGGCCACCTCCTCGATCAGATCCTCGCGGTTGCGGAAATGCCGATAGGGCGCCGCCGGGCTCACGCCGGCCGCGCGCGCCGCCTCGGCGAGGGTGAAGCCGAGCGGCCCCTTTTCCTCGATCAGCGCGAGGCTCGCCTCGACCAGGGCCTGGCGCAGGTTTCCGTGGTGATAGGGTTTGCGCGCCTCGGGTTCGGTGTCGGCCATGGGCCGGATCTAGCCGCCGGATCCGACCGGGGCAAGCGCGGGTCTCAACTCGATTCGCCGAAGCGGCCGCGGACCAGCTCGCGCAGCGCCGCGGCCAGCGGTTCTGCCTCCGGTCCCTCGACGCGGATGTCGATGGAGGTGCCCTTGGCGGCGGCGAGCATCATCAGTCCCATGATACTGTCGCCCGAGACGTCCATTCCGTCGCGGCTGACCCGGGCGCTGGCATCGAACCGCTCGACGGTCTCGACGAACTTGGCCGAGGCACGTGCATGCAGTCCCTTGTCATTCACGATGAATAGGGTGAACAGCATTCCGTCCTCGGATTTGCGAGCGGCGTCAGAGCGCGATCGGCGTCCTGTCCGGCCCGAAGCCATCGACGGAATTGATGTATTTGCGGCCGGCGTTCAGGGCCGAGGCGCAGGCATCGCCGAGCGACATGCGCCGGGCCTTGGCGAGCTTGACGAGGAGGGGCAGGTTGGCGCCGTAGAGCACGGCCCGGCCGGACTTCTTGCAGGCGCCGACCGCGAGGTTGGACGGCGTCGAGCCGAACATGTCGGTCACCACCACCACGCCATGGCCGGCATCGACGGATTCGGCCGCGGCCTCGATCTCGGCTTGCTTCTTGGTACAATCATCTTCGGGGCCAATGGATACCGCCACGGTCCCCGGATGCTTGCCCACGATATGCTCCATCACGGCGAGATACTCGCCAGCGAGGCCGCCATGGGCGACGATAACTATTCCGATCACGCTACACCCATCCCCAGACCCAAAGCGGCGCCACCAGGCGTTCGCTCGAGGTCCCTATGCCGAATAGACACCCGCCAACCATCCTCCGCAAGCGTTTTCGCCAGCGCCTCGACCAGCACGACGGAGCGGTGTTTCCCTCCGGTGCAGCCCATTCCCAGTCCGAAATAGCTCTTTCCCTCGGCCCGATAGGCGGGCAGCAGGAACCGCAAGAGGTCGATGAGCCGCGCATAGAACGGGCCATAGCCCGGGTCCGCGGCGACGAAGGCCGCGACAAGCGGGTCGCGGCCATCAAGGGGGCGAAGTGCTTCGTCCCAGTGCGGATTGCGCAGGAACCGCACGTCGATCACCATATCGACGCCGCGGGGCGTACCGCGCTTGTAGGAAAAGGACTGCAGCGACACCGCCAGCGTCTCGGCGCCATCCTCCTGCCCGAACAGCCGCTCCATCTCGGCGCGAAGGTCGTGCGGGGTGAGCGCGCCGGTGTCGATCAGCACGTCCGCCCGGGCGCGCAGCGGCGCCAGCAGAGATATCTCCCGATCGATGCCGACCTGCGGTGTCTCGTGCGGACTGAGCGGATGGCGCCGGCGCGTCTCGCTGTATCGGCGGATCAATGTTCCCGCGTCGCAGTCGAGATAGACAAGCGTCGGCGCGCGACCGACCAGCCCCGCGATCTCCTCAAGCAACGCTGTCAGGCGGTCGATGGCGAATTCGCGGTTGCGGGCATCCACGCCGACAACGACCGGCCGCGTCAGCGGCGGTCCCGCGAACAGCCGCGGAAGGAAGGAAAGCGGAAGGTTGTCAATGGCCTCGAACCCGAGATCCTCGAGCGCCCGTATGGCCGTGGAGCGTCCCGCACCGGCCGGCCCCGTCATGATGACGATGTCATGCGCCGAAGTGTTGGCAGCTTCCCTGGGGCGGACTGCGTCGGTCACCTAAGTCCCTGCTTTCGAACATTGTCGGGCCCCGCGCGTCATTCCGGAATCCGTTCGCTGTTCTGCAACAAAAACATCAACGTCGGATCAAGATTTGGCAGGTCGCGGCCGAAAATCAACTCAACCCCCACTTCAAGATGTCGTAATGCTCGCACCTGTGGCATTCGTGCCGCAGGTGCGAAGTCGAGATCGACCGCGAGGGTGACCACGGCCTCCGGAACGTGCGCCGCGCGGAGAAGGCCGACGCCGCGGGCCTCGATCATTCCGGCCAGCGCCGCCGGAGCGCTGGCGATCAGCGCGTCGCCTCGCCGGCGCAGACTCACCTGGTCGTCGGCGACCAGCGCCGCCCCGAGGGCGACGAGGCGCAGGGCGAGCGCGGATTTCCCCGCGCCCGATTGCCCGAGAATCAACAAGGCGCGCCCCTTGAGCGCGACGGCGGAGGCGTGGAGCGTGAGCGTTTCCATCACCGACTCATCGATCGCCTTCGATCATGCCGCGGCGCAGCAAGTTGTTTCTGGGCAAAGCGAACGCAAGCGAACACCCATTTCAACATCATGAAACAATCTCACGGCGCTTTTTTGCCCCCTGAATTCCATTAAGTATATCGGGGGACGCGAAAGCCCGTCTTCCATGCTATACAGGTCCACAGGGCTGGTTGTTGCGTATGCGAAGGTTTCCGGTCCGAATCTGAGGGTTTCACAGGCTGGCGCATGCTGCGATCCGGCCGTGTTCTGGGGAAATTCCGCATATGACGATGGCGTTCAAGTCGATGGCAAAAACCGGTCCCGGCACTTCTCTGGCGGAGACCGGATTCCCCGGCGTCGCCCATGTGCACTACAACCTTCTGGAGCCCGCGCTGGTCCAGCAGGCGATCGTTCGTGGCGAAGGCGAACTCGGCCAGGGTGGCGCTCTGCTCGTCAGCACGGGCAAGCACACCGGCCGCTCGCCAAAGGACAAGTTCGTTGTGCGCGAGCCTTCGGTGGAAGGTTCGGTCTGGTGGGAAAACAACGCGCCGATGGCGCCTGAGCACTTCACGATCCTGCTTGCCGACATGCGCGCCCATATTCAGGGCGGAGAACTCTTCGTACAGGATCTCTACGCCGGCGCCGATCCCGACTATCGTCTCAATGTCCGGGTGATCACCGAACTCGCCTGGCACGGCCTTTTCATCCGCCACCTGCTGCGCCGCCCGGCGGAAGAGGAACTGGCGGGCTTCCTGCCGGAATTCACCATCCTGAACTGCCCGTCCTTCAAGGCGGATCCCGAGAAGCACGGCTGCCGCGGCGAGACGGTGATCGCCATCTCGTTCGAGCAGCGGCTGGTGCTGATCGGTGGAACGGCCTACGCCGGCGAGAACAAGAAGTCGGTCTTCTCGATCCTCAACTATCTTCTGCCCGAGAAGGGCGTGATGCCGATGCATTGCTCGGCGAACCATGCCAAGGGCGACGAAAACGACGTCGCGGTGTTCTTCGGCCTGTCGGGCACCGGCAAGACCACGCTCTCGGCCGATCCGGCCCGCGTGCTGATCGGCGATGACGAACATGGCTGGTCGGACGCCGGAACCTTCAATTTCGAGGGTGGCTGCTACGCCAAGACCATCAATCTGTCGGCCGAGGCCGAGCCGGAGATCTATGCGACGACAACGCGCTTCTCGACGGTCGTCGAGAACATGGTCTACGATCCGCGCAGCCGCGCGCTCGATTTCAACGACGACAGCCTGACGGCGAACACCCGCTGCGCCTATCCGCTGGAAGCGATCTCGAACGCCAGTGTCACCGCGCGCGGCGGGCAGCCGAAGAACATCGTGATGCTGACCTGCGACGCCTTCGGTGTCCTGCCGCCGATCGCGCGGCTCACGCCGGCGCAGGCGATGTATCACTTCCTGTCGGGCTTCACGTCCAAGGTGGCGGGGACCGAGCGTGGTGTGACCGAGCCGCAGCCGACCTTCTCGACCTGCTTTGGGGCGCCCTTCATGCCGCGCCGGCCGGAGGTTTACGGGGCGCTGCTGCGCGACCGGATCGCCGAGGCCGGCGCTTCCTGCTGGCTGGTCAATACCGGCTGGACCGGTGGCGCCTATGGGACCGGCAAGCGCATGCCGATCGCCGCGACCCGGGCGCTCCTGACCGCCGCCCTGAACGGCAGCCTGAACGGCGCGACCTTCCGCACGGATCAGAATTTCGGCTTCGAAGTGCCGGTCGAACTCGACGGCGTCGATGCCGCCCTGCTCGATCCGCGCGATACCTGGGCCGATCCCGATGCCTATGACGCGCAGGCCAAGAAGCTGATTGCGATGTTCTCCGCGAACTTCGGCCAGTACGCCCAGCATGTCGAGGACGACGTCCTCGCCGTCGCCATCTGATCCGGTCGGATCACTCGCCCGGGAACACGGGCGGCATCCAAACCCGGAGCCTCGAGGCTCCGGGTTTTTCGTTTTCGCGCTTTCGGACCACGCGCGCCGATCGGCGCTTGCGCGGTTGTCGAGCCCGACCGTGACCGCCCGCGCATCGAGCCCGCCGCCGGCGCGTACGACCTCGACGCCGCGCGCACCGTCCGGGTTCCGCGGCGCGTGAGCGGAAGCCGATCCGGCAGAGCCGGTCCGTCCACCCCAGAGTCTTGATTTGACGCAATATCTTGACCACAGGACGATTCCGTCTGGTTGGATATCGCGCTAGAAGCGCTCGCCCGTGAAATGTGCGATCTGGGCGCCGGCTTCGTAAAAGGCTTCCTTTGCCACGCGGAAGGACCGTGCCCCGGGTTCGGTCAGCGGCAGCGGCAGTTCCCCGTCCCCGACGCGGCCCATGACATATCCGGCGAGGACCTGCCCGAAGGCGGTGCCGGGCGCGATGCCGCGGCCGTTGTAGCCGCTGAAGCCGATGACATTCTCCGCGAACCGGTGAAAGCGCGGCACCGCGTCCGAGGTCATGCCGATCTGGCCGTACCAGCCGGTTTCGAAGGCAACATGCCCGAGCCGCGGGAAGATCCGCTTGAGCGCCCGCCGCGCCCAAGCCGGATGGATGACCTGGCCGGTATTGCGCAGCGCCCCGACGCTGCCGAAAACCAGCCGGCCGCTCTGATCCATGCGGAAGGAGGAAAGGATCTCCCGCGTATCCCAGCAGCCTTCGCCGCCGGGCAGGATCGAAGCCCGAAGGTCGCCGGAGAGCGGAGCGGTCGCGAGATTGAAATAGGGCAGGCGCACCTGCTCGTCGCGGACGACCTGCCAGGGACCTTGGGAATAGGCGTCGGTCGCGACGACGATCCAGTCGGCGGTGACCGAGCCGCCGGCGGTCCTCACGTGCCACGCGGCGCCGCGCCGCTCGGTCGAGACGGCGGGGCTGCCGGTATGGATGCGCGCGCCCGCGGCGATCGCGGCGGCGGCGAGCCCGCGCGCATAGGCGAGCGGCTGCAGCGTGCCGGCCCGCGGGTCGAACAGCGCACCGGCATAGGCGTCCGAGCCGGTGCGTCGGCGGGTTTCGTCCGCGTCGAGAAGCCTCAGTGGCGCGCCCCGCGCCGTCCATTGCCGGTGCCGGGTCCGCAATTCCTCGAGACCGTGGCCGCCCACCGCGAGATGCAGCGTACCACTCCTTTCGAGCTCGCAGGCGATTCCGCGACGCTCGACCACGTCGCGCACGAGAAGGGGCGCGTCGGACAGGAGCGCGAGGCAGCGCTCGCCATGCTCGGCGCCGAGCACGCCGGCGACGTCGTCGGGCATGACCCACAGGCCGCCGTTGATCAGTCCGACGTTCCGGCCGGACGCGCCGAAACCGATCTCGACCGCTTCGAGCAGGACGCAACGTACGCCCGCCTCGGCGAGAAACAGCGCCGCGGCGAGCCCGGTGTAGCCGCCACCGACAATGACGACGTCGGCAGCGGTGCTTTCGCGGAGTGCGCCGGTCGGCGGCGCGGGCGGGGCCGTTCGCTCCCAGAGGCCATGCGACCTTGGGTCGTTCAACATGGTTTCAGATCCTCGCGGATGGGCCCGGGGAAAATGTACGAGGCGCCGCCGCGGAATGGAACGTCATTGTGCCCGTCTAACCCGGCACGCCGCCGGCCGGACCGCGTCGGCGGAAAGGCACCCGGTGGCGGAGGAAGAAGCGCGCCATCTCGCGCGAGGCGTCGGGGCCGGCGGGTTCGGTGAAGCGGCCGGCCCGGCCGCCGCCCGACCAGCCATGGCCAGCGCCGATCACCAGCCAATGCTCGCAAAAGGATTTCGATCCGGCGCCCCGATGCGTGGTCCGCACATATTCCCGCCCGCCGGACGACCGCCCGCGCTTCTCCACCCGCCGCGGCGCCGGATAGGCGCCGACCGCGCGGGCGATCAGCGACCGACCGTTGCGCGGATTGGTCTTGATCGCGGCCGGGCCCTGGGTTTCATGGTCGGGATTGTTCCATGGAACCGCTTCGGGTTCCGCGGGGGGAAACGAGGCCCAGGGCTCGGCCCGGAGAGGCGGCGCGCCGATGACGGTCCAGACGCGCGAGGAGGAATGGGCCGACTGGATGCGGCGCGCCATTGGCGGCGACGCGGAGGCCTACAACCGCTTTCTGACCGCCGTGGCGCCGCATCTGCGCGCCATGGCACTGCGGCGCTGCGACCAGTTCGGCGCCGGACGGAGCGAGGCCGAGGACGTGACGCAGGAAGTGCTGCTTGCCATTCATCTCAAGCGCGGCACCTGGGATCCGGCGCGGCCCATCGGCCCCTGGCTGTCGACGATCGTGCGCAACAAGATGATCGACGGCCTGCGGCGGCGCGGGCGCGCGGTCAGCGTGCCGATCGAGGATGTGATCGAGACGCTCGAGGCGGTCGAGGCGGGCGAAGTGACCGACAAGCTCGACGTCGAAAACGCGCTGCGAAGGTTGCGGGATCCGCAACTGTCCATCGTCCGGTCGATTTCCCTCGGCGGCGAGAGCGTGCGCGACACGGCGGCGAAACTGGGGATGAGCGAGGGCGCGGTACGGGTCGCGCTGCACCGGGCGCTCCGGGCGCTGGCCGCGTTCCACAGGGGAGCGATCGAATGAAGACGGAGGAGCTGATCGGTCTCTTGGCACAGGACGCGCCGGCGGGAGCCTCGCTCGGCGAGCGGCTGGCCCGAGCCCTCGTCGCCGCGGTGGGCGTCTCGGCGCTGCTCATGCTCGCCACCATCGGCCTTCGGCCCGAGCTGCTCGCGGCGCTCGGGACGGCGCGGGTGCTGTTCAAGATCGCCTTCACGCTGCTGCTCGCGGCGAGCGCCTGCGCCGTGGTCTTTCGCGTCGGCATGCCTGGCCTGCCGGTTGGCGCGCGCGCGCGGCTGCTGGTCGCGCCGCTGCTCCTGCTCTGCGGCGGGGTGGCGGCGGAACTGGTCGCGGTGCCGCGGGATGCCTGGGCGGCCAGCCTGACCGGGCAGAACGCCGCCTTCTGCCTGTTCTTCATCCCGGTGCTCGCGCTCGCGCCGCTCGGCGGCCTTCTCTGGGCGCTGCGTTCCGGCGCGCCGGAGAGCCCGGGTCTCGCCGGCGCGGCGGCGGGCCTGGCCGCCGGAGCGCTCGCCGCCTCGCTCTATGCCTGGCATTGCCCGGACGACAGCCCGCTGTTCGTCGCAACCTGGTATGTCATCGCCATGGCCTTCGTCACCCTGGCCGGCGGGGCCATCGGCCGCCGTCTCCTGCGCTGGTGAGCGGCGGGGCCGGCCTGTAACGAAGGCCCCTTCGCCAGCGAAGATCGAACATGCATCCCGCCTTCCGGGACGATGAAAGCGTTGGCCATGGATACGTCGCATCTTGTCCGGCTCCTGTCGCAGGACGGCGCGGTCCGTGCCCGCCTGACCGTGGTTCTGGCGGGCGGGTTCTGCGCCGGGATCGCGATCGCGGCGCTGATGTTCCTTGTCGCCATCGGACCGCGGCCCGATATCCTGGCGGCGGCGCGGACCCCGCGCTTTCTCTTCAAGGTCATCGTCACCGGCGCGTTGGCTGTCAGCGCGGGGCTGCTCGTTTTCCGGCTCAGCCGGCCGGATCCGCCGCCCGGCGCGGCGAGCTGGGCGCTGCTGGCGGCGCCGCTGCTCCTCGTCGGCGCGGGGCTTGTCGAACTCGTCGCGATGCCACCGGCGAGCTGGCCAACGCTGATGATCGGCGAGAACGCCGCCGTCTGCCTGACCGTCGTGCCGCTGCTGTCGATCGGGCCGCTCGCCTGCCTGCTGCTGGCGATGCGGGACGGCGCCCCGGCCAACCCCGGCGCCGCCGGGGCGGTGGCGGGGCTCGCGGCCAGCGGCGTGGCCGCGAGCTTCTATGCCGCGAATTGCACGGACGACAGTCCGCTCTTCGTGCTGGCCTGGTATCCGCTCGCCGTCGCGGTGGTCGCGGCCGCCGGCTTCTTCATCGGGCGGCGGGCGCTGCGCTGGTAGGCGCGGACCTCGCCCAGGGCGCGGCCTTGAACCAGCGCACCAGATAGGCGGTGGCGATCAGCACCGCGAATCCGACGAGATTCGCCATCGTCATCCGAAGCGCGCCGTCGTCGCCACGCGACAGCCAGATGCCGAGGATCTGGGCGGTGACCATGCCGGTCGCGAAGACCGCCAGCGATTGCTGCCCGACCACGGTCACCACGCGGACGGCCCCGCCCCGCAGGATCGCGCCACGTTCGCCGACCGCCTGGACGGCGAGATAGGCGAGCGCGAGGAAATGCGCGAAGCGCAGCGCGCCGAAGGCGGATTTGTCGGTGAGGCCGGCGAGCTGGCGCGCCACGTCGTGGAAAGCCGGATGCGTCTCGTACCAGCGCACCAGCGAGAAGGGGACGCTGGCGATCAGGAAGATCGCGGCGGCGGCGATCAGCCAGCGATGATAGCCCGGCGCGGGAATGCGCCCGCGCACCAGGAAGAAGCCGGTGAAGAACAGGAGTTGCCAGCCGAAGGGATTGAAGAACCATGTCCGGTCCGAAAACGGCTCGGCCGGCAGCGTCGCCCATCCGGCCTGCGCCGCGAGCCAGAGGCCGGCCATCAGCGTGAGTGCCAGGCCGACATGGACCCGCTCGGCGATCAGCATCACGGGCATCAACAAGAGGATCACCATGTACATCGGCAGAATGTCGAAATAGTTCGGCACGTATCGCAGCGTGAGCAGCGCCTTGGCGAGGCCCCCGGGATCGTGAAGGAACGGCACGAGATTCAGCTGGTCGGCATAGGTCATCCCGTCAGGCCGCGCCCCGGCGGCGACCGTCAGCGCAAGGATGACCATGAAGACGCCGATATGCGTCCAGTAGATCTGCCAGACGCGCCGGAGCGTCCGCGCGGCCAGCATTCCCGCCCCGTGCCGGTCGAAGGTCGCGCCGAAGGCGAGCGCGGAGGCCATGCCCGACTGAAAGACGAATATCTCGGTCGCGTCGGAAAAGCCGAAGCGGCCGGGGATCCACAAGGCCCAGCTGTTGTTTGGCACATGGGCGATCAGGATGATGAACATCCCGAGGCCGCGGAAGAAATCGATCCGGAGGTCGCGGGCCGGCCGGACCGGGACGGCCATGGCGCGGGTGGCGAGGAAGTCAGAAGGCGCGGTCATAGGCATCGGTGCTGAACCTGCAGGAAATGAGCGTGAAGCGGTCGGCCCCCGCCGCCGCGTCGAGGGCGTGGCGGAGCGTGGCGGTGTCCTTGACGTGAATGCCATGCCCGCCGAAGCCGCGGGCGATGGTCGGGAAATCGGTCGCCCCCAGGGCGACACCCAGCGGCGCGAGGCCGGCGGCGGCCTGTTTCAGGCCGATCAGCGACAGGGCGCGGTCCTGGAAGACGACGAGGGTGATGGCCGCGCCGAGGTCGCGCAGGGTGGCCAGCTCGCCGATCCCCATCTCCAGACCGCCGTCGCCCGTGACCGCGACCACCCGTCGGCCCGGATTGGCGACCGCCGCGCCGATCGCCAGCGGCAGCGCGGTTGCCATGGTGCAGAAGCCCGCCGACTGCAGCAGGTGGAGCGGCCGGCGGGCTGCCCATTTCTGCGAGAGCAGGATGCGGTGCGCTCCGCTGTCGGTGGTGACGATGGCGTCGTCTTCCAGCGCCGCGTTCAGCGTTTCGATCAGTGCGTGCGGCCCCCACGCCGCCGGCGCCGCGAAGAGCGTGTCGAGCCGGGCGCGCGTCGCGGCGGGTTCCCGCGCCGGCCAGAGCGGGCGCGGCGCGAGGCCCGGCGTCAGCGCCCCGGCGAGATCGGCGATATCCGCCGTCAGGTCGAAGCCCGCCTCGTGCATCCCGTGATCGGCCGGCGCGGCACTCAGCGCGATGATCCGCGCCGGATCGCCGAAGGCGTCGAGCCAACCCGCGCGCATCTCGATCGGATCATATCCGAGGAGCAGGATCAGGTCGGCGCGATCCGCCAGCGCGCGGAGCTCGGCGTCGGCCAGCGGCGACAGGCCGGCGGCGCCGAGCGACGGGGGCGCGTCCTCCGGCATCAGCCCCTTGGCCTTGTAGGTGGTGACGACCGGCGCGCCGTAGGCGGTCAGGAAGGCGCGGATCCGCGCGGCGCCGGGATGCCGGGCCGCTTCGAACCCCGCGAGGACCAGCGGCCGCTCGGCGGCGGCGAGCCGGGCCGCGAGGGCGAGGACCGCGGGATCGTTCGCGGCGATGCCCGGCGCCGCGCGTCGCGCCGGCCGCGCCGCGCCCGGCTCCGCCGATTGCATCGCCGCGGTCTCCGGCGAGAGGTCGAGATGCACCGGTCCCATCGGCGCGGTCGTCGCCAGCCGAATCGCCCGCGCGACGGTGGCGGCCGCGCCCTCGGCGCCGATCTCGAACGATCCCTTCACCAGCGGCGCCAGAATCCGGCCATGATCGATCACCTGATGCGTGTAGCGCGCGCGCGCCAACCGATCGACCACGCCCGATATCACGATCAGCGGCGCATGTTCCTGCGCCGCGTCCGCGATGCCGTTGACCGCGTTGGCCAGCCCCGGTCCGAGTGTCGTCACCAGCAGCCCCGGCCCGCCACCCGTCGCACTCGCTCCCGCCGCCATGATCGCCGCCGCCGTCTCATGCCGTGCGAGGTGAAAGGCGATGCCAGCCGCCGCCAGCGCGTCGATCAGTGTCACCACCTCGCCGCCCGGCATGCCGAAGGCGAAGCGGACACCATGGGCGGCCAGCGTCTCGGCCACCTGGTCGGCGACGCGGTCGGTCGCGTAGGCCGTCGGCGTCTCGCGGTCTCTCATGATCGGTCCCACATCTCGCTCAAGTGACTTGCCGGAGCGGGGCGCGCTCCCGACACTCGGCGCCGGGCCGAACTGGGAGCACACCGCCGCGATGATCACAACGTCCGTCGTCGCCGGCCTCGCGCTTCTCGCCGGAGCCTCCGCCATGGCCGGCGAAGGCGGCGCCTATCACGTGGCGGACGGCGACTACCGCGTCGAGATGCCGCCCGCCCGGCCGGCTCGGGGCGCCTATGTGTTCTTTCACGGCTACAACGGGTCCGCCGCGGCGACTTTGCGCGATGCCCGTCCTCTGGTGGAGATGGCGCTCGCCCATGGCCTCGCCTTCGTCGCGGTGAACGGGCGCGACGGCACCTGGTCGTTGCCCGGCTCACCGGCGGAAGGTGTTCGCGACGAACAGGCCTTCATCACCGAGGTTCTCGACGACCTCGATGCCCGCTTCGGTTTTTCGGCGGCGGAAATCGTGCTCGGCGGCTTCTCGCTGGGCGCCTCGATGGCCTGGTACACGGTCTGTCATCAGGGGCGCCACGCGGCGGGCATGATCACCTTCTCCGGTGTCTTCTGGGAGCCGCCGCCGAAGCCGGGCGACTGCGATCCGACGGTGCCGCCGGTCGTGCATTTCCATGGCCGGGCCGACCGGACCTTTCCGCTCGCCGGTCGCGTCATCGGGGGCAGGTACCATCAGGGCGACACCTTCGCAAGCATGGCGATCCTCCGGGACACCGCCGGTTGCGACCTCGGGCCGGGCAAGCCGCTGACGCTGGCCGGGATTTCCTGCGAGGCGGCGACCGGATGCGCGCGCGGCGCGATCGTGCTCTGCCTGCATGACGGCGGCCACCAGACCGATCCCGACCAGCTCGACGCGGGGCTGGACGAGATCGGCTTCCGGCGCTGAGGCTTCAGGCACGGCGCCATGCGACGACATGGGCGACGATGACGCCGAAGAGCAGGTGCCCCGCGAGCGACGCCCAGGCCAGCGGCACGAAGCCGAGGAAGGCGGGCAGACCGGCGATGAGATGCGCCATCACGTAGAGCGCGAAGATCCACAGGCCAAAGCCGAAGCCAAGCCCGGTGAGGAGCAGCGGCAGCTTCGGAAAGATCGCCCGTTGGAGCGGCCGCGCGACGAAGAGATAGCCGATCGGGTAGAACACCACCCCGACGACCGCGTGGATCAGTTCGGCGAGCGTCCGGCTCGCCAGACCGAACACCGACTGCACCAGCGCGGCGGGTTCCAGCGGCCCGCCGACCAGCAGGGGCGTGATGCCTCGCGCCCAGATTTCCCAGCCGAGGTCGGCGGCCAGTCCCGCCAGCAGGATGGTTGCGATCAGCGCGGGCTCGATCCGCGGAAAAAGGCCGGTGGCGGCGCGCGGGTTCATGTCGGTCATGGACATCGTGACGTTCCTCGTGTCGGGAAAAGGGGGGTCAGGCGCGGAGTTCGATGGTTCGAAACAACCGATCCTCGGCGCGCAGGCCATGGCGGATGCTTTCGATGCGCGACAGCGCGACGCGGTCGCCACGTCGCCCGGCGACCCGGGCCACGGCCAGCACGAAGACATCGCGCTGCGCGTTGCTGCCGCCGATGCTCGGGAGGCCCTCGAGCAGGTTGTCGAGCGCCCGCTGGTCGGCGAAGGCGCCGTGCTCGGCGATCAGATGGGCCAGCGGGACGCCGACCGACGCCGCCACCCGGGCCTGATCGCCGGTCTCCGTGTCCTTCGCCTCGATCGCCGCGACGAGTTCCAGCGCCGCCTTTCGCGCGCCGACCGCCATCAACGCCGCGAGATTATGCAGCGCGGCGAAGACCAGCGTTGTGTCGGCGCGGCGGGCGTGGGCGATTTCGGCGAGTTCGTGCCAGCGTCCGCCGACCGCCACGCCCGACTGCCGAAGCCGCCAGAGCAGCGACACCGCGTTCGCCATGTCGCGGAAATCGTCGCTCGGCCGCGGCCGGACCTCGTCGTCATAGAGCTGGAGCACCCGCTCGTGCTCGCCGCGTTCCAGATGGAACAGCGCGAGGTGCCAGGCGACGTGAAACGAGAAATTGTTGCAGCGCGACCAGGAGTCGCGGTTCGCCTCGAGCAGGTCGATGCCCCGCGCGGTGTCGCCGCGCATCTCATGGACATGCGAAACCGCGTGCAGTCCCCAGGCATCGCGGGGTTCGAGCGCGATGGCGCGCTCCCCCGCCGCGCGCGCCGCGTCGTATCGCCCGTGTTCCTCCAGCGCGAAGGCATGGCAGCCGAGCAGAAAGCCCGCCGCCGGCAGGTCTTCGTCCCACACCGCCATCGCGCGCTGGCTCGCGGCCAGCATACCCGCCGCGTCGCCCAGCATGAACCGCAGGGCGTGGGCGATCTTGAACGGCGGGAACAGGGCGGGGCGATCCGCGAAACCGGCGTCGAGCCGGTCGGCCGCCGCGCCGAAATACCCCGCCTCCGCGAGGGCGAGCGCATCGACGAGGATCCGCTCGTCCGCCGTCCCGCCGTCCCGCGCGAGAAGCGCGGCCCGCGCGCGCCCGAGCGCGGTCGCCGCGGGCGCCGCCGTCTCGCTCCGCGCGAGGAGGAGGTTGGCGAAACCGGTCAGGGCATGGGCGCCGACGTGATCCGGGTCGGCGGCGAGCGTCGTCGTCAGCGCCGCCGCCGTGCTCGGCCGATGCGCCGCGACACCGAGAACGGCCGCTTCGAAGGCCTGGCGCGCGGGATCGCTGTCGGTGCTGGTCATGAGGTCGTAGGAGTCGCGTATCATGCCTCTCGCTCCATCATGGCCGGGAGGATTTCTTCCGGCGGACCGCGGGGCCCGTCGGGGATGCGCGCATCGCGCGACCGGCCTCATGTCCCGACCTACGGGCAGGGCCGCCGGTTCGTTACAGAAGGGAAAAGGATCCCCGCGGTACGCGATGGTTCGACTGGAGCGAAAGCCGTCCCGACAGAGCCGGGCCGTCCGCTCCAGAGGCTTGATTCAACGCGATATCCTGACCACCGGACGATCCCGTCTGGTTGGATATTGCCCGGGTCAGTCGTCCTCGAGGACGGCGATGAGGTCGCCCGCCCTGACGGTGCGGCCGGGGGCGACGCGGAACTCGCGCAACCTGCCGGCGGCGGGGGCGAGGACCGACATTTCCATCTTCATCGACTCGATGATGGCGAGAGGTTGGCCGGCCTCCACGCGGTCGCCGGGCTCGGCGAGGGTTTTCCAGACGTTGCCCGGCACCGGACTTTCCGCGCCGACGCAGCCGTCGGGAAGGTCGCTGTCCGGACCGCCGCCTTCCTCGATGTGAACGAAGCTGTCGAGGCCCTCGGCCTTCCAGCGGGCGCGTTCGGCCTCGAAGGCGGCTTGCTGGGTGTCCTTGAAGGCGGCGACGGAGACGGCTTGCGCCGCGAGGCGGCGTTTCTCGTCGGCCCAGGAGAAGGTGGTTTCCTCGATGCGGACCGGATAGCCGCCATGCGGGAAGGCGGCGCGCGCCTCGGTCAACTCCTCGTGGTCAACGGGGAAGAAGCGGATTTGGTCGAAGAAGTCGAGGAGCCATGGGTTGGTGTGGAAGGCGGGCGTGCGGCGCCATGTGTTCCACATCTGGATGGTGCGACCGAACAGCTGGTAGCCGCCCGGCCCCTCCATTCCGTAGATGCACATGTAGGCGCCGCCGATGCCCACCGCGTTCTCCGGCGTCCAGGTGCGGGCCGGATTGTATTTGGTGGTGACGAGCCGGTGGCGCGAATCGACCGGAGTGGCGACCGGCGCGCCGAGATAGACGTCGCCGAGGCCCATCACGAGGTAGCGGGCGTCGAAGATGATGTCCTTCACCGCCTGCTCGTCCGGAAGCCCGTTGATGCGCCGGATGAATTCGATGTTCGACGGGCACCAGGGCGCGTTTGGGCGCACCAGCTCCTGATACTTGCGCATGGCGAGTTCGGCTTCCGGGTCGTTCCACGAGAGTGGCAGGTGGACGACGCGGGAGGGGACGGTCGCCTGCTCGGCGGAGGGGAGCTGGCTCTCGATTTCCCGGAGCGCATCGAGGAGTTTGGCGCGCGGGTAGTTGTCGGTGTGAATTTGCAGCGAGCGGATGCCGGGGGTCATGTCGATGACCGGGAGGCCGGCGTCTTGGATCGCCTGTCGCAGCAGGTGGACGCGCAGGCGGACCTCGATGTCGAGGGCCATGGGGCCGTATTCGACGAGGAGATTGTCGTCGCCCTGCCGGCGGTAGACGGCGCGCGGGGTGCCGTCGGTCTCGGCGAGGATCGGCGAGGAGAGGAGGCCGGGCGCGCCGAGCGGGCGGAAGCGGACGCGGTCGCCGGGGCGGAGCTGGCCCATTTTCCACAGGTCTTCGCGGGCAATCACCGCCGGGCAGACGAAGCCGCCGAGGCTGGGGCCGTCGGGGCCGAGAATGATCGGCATGTCGCCGGTGAAGTCGATGGCGCCGATGGCATAGGCGTTGTCGTGGATGTTGGACGGGTGCAGCCCGGCTTCGCCGCCGTCGGCGCGGGCCCATGCGGGCGTCGGGCCGATCAGGCGGACGCCCGTGCGGGCGGAGTTGAAGTGTACCTCGTAAGATGTTGAAAACAGGGTGTCCATGTCGGAGGGCTGGAAGAAGTCCGGGGCGCCATGCGGGCCGTGGCGGACGGCGATGTCCCACTCGTCGGTGAGGGCGGCGGGTTCCAGTGGCGTGGGACTGCCGGCGGGGTTGGCCGCGAGGTGAAGGACATCGCCGGTCTTGAGCGTGCCGGTGGAGTGGCCGCCGAGCTTGCCGAGGGCGAAGGTCGCGCGGGAGCCGAGGATTACCGGCGCGTCGAAGCCGCCGGCGACGGCGAGATAGGCGCGCTGGCCGGGGCCTTTGATCTTGCCGATCGTCAGGGTGGCACCGGCCGGGATGACGACGGCGGCGCCGTGGGGGACGGGGGTGCCGCCAAGCGTCATCGCCATGGCGGCGCCGGTGAGGGCGATGGTGGCGCCGGAGAGAAAACGCAGGGTCGGGCCGGTGACGGTGAGTTCCAGCGCGGCGGTGTCCGGGTGGTTGCCGACCAGCCGGTTGGCGTTGCGGAAGCTGGCCGCGTCCATCGGGCCGGAAGGGGGCACACCGACGTGCCAGAGGCCGAGGCGGCCGGGCAGTTCCTGAAGGCTGGACTGGGCGCCGGGGGCGAGGACTTCGATGCCGGGCGGGGTGAAGGGGAAGCCGCGCAGCGCGGTGGTGGCGACCTTGCCGGAGGCGAGGAGGTCGGAGGCGACAATGGCGCGCAGGTAGCCGAGATTGGTCTCGATCCCGGCGATGGTGGTGGCGTCGAGGGCGGTGCGCAGGGCGGCGATGGCGGCGGGACGGTCCTCGGCGGCGACGATGATCTTGGCCAGCATCGGGTCGTAGTAGGGCGTGACCTCGGTACCGGTCTCGATCCAGGTATCGACGCGGGTCGCGGGGAAGCGCACCTCGGTCAGCAGCCCGGCGGAGGGGCGGAAGTCGGCATGCGGCTGTTCGGCATAGACCCGCGCCTCCATCGCCGCGCCCTTCGGGACGAGCGGCGTGTCCGGGATCACGGTTTCGCCGGCGGCCTGACGGATCATCCATTCGACGAGGTCGATGCCGAAGACGGCCTCCGTTACCGGGTGCTCGACCTGCAGGCGGGTGTTGACCTCGAGGAAGTAGAATTCCTGACGGACCGGATCGTAGATGAACTCGACCGTGCCGGCGGAGGCGTAGGAGACGCTGGCGCAGAGATCGGTGGCGGCTTTGTGCAGGCGCGCGCGGACGGGATCGGCGAGGCCGGGAGCCGGGGTTTCCTCGACCACCTTCTGGTTGCGGCGTTGCAGCGAACAGTCGCGTTCCCCGAGCGCGATGACGCGGCCCTGCCCGTCGCCGAAGACCTGCACCTCGACGTGGCGGGCGTCGGCGACGAAGCGCTCGAGGAAGACGCGGGCGTCGCCGAAGCTCGCCGTGGCGGTGCGCTGGACAGTGGCGAAGGCGGCGGTGAGGGCGGTTTCGTCGGCGCAGAGCCGCATGCCGATGCCACCGCCGCCAGCGGTGGATTTGAGCATCAGCGGATAGCCGACGCGGCTGGCCTCGACGAGGGCCTCGTCGAGCGAGGCGATCAGGCCGGTGCCGGGGAGCAGGGGCACGCCGGCGGCTTCGGCGAGTTCGCGGGCGGTATGCTTGAGGCCGAAGGCGGAGAGATGTTCGGGGCGCGGGCCGATGAAGGCGATGCCCTCGGCGGCGAGGCGCTCGGCGAAACCGATGCTCTCGGAGAGAAAGCCATAGCCGGGGTGGACCGCCTGCGCGCCGGTGGCCTCGCAGGCCCCGATGACGGCGTTGACGTCGAGGTAGCTCTCGGTGGCGGGGGCCGGACCGATGCGCACGGCCTCGTCGGCAAGGCGCGGGGCGAGGGAGAAGCGGTCGGCGTCGGAATAGACGGCGACGGAGGCCAGCCCCATGCGGCGGAGGGTGCGGATGACGCGCACGGCGATCTCGCCGCGGTTGGCGATCAGGACCTTGGTGAACATCGCGTCAGTCCCGGATGGTGACGCGGATCGGCGTCGGATCGAAGCCGTTGCAGGGGTTGTTGATCTGCGGGCAGTTGGAGATGACGCAGAGCACGTCCATGTCCGCGACCAGTTCGATATGGTCGCCGGGCGAGGATATGCCGTCATCGATGGTCATCGCGCCGTTCGGGCTGATCGGCACGTTCATGAAGAAGTTGATGTTGGGCACGATGTCGCGCTTGCCCATGTCGTGCTTCGCGAGTTCGACAATGAAATTTTCGCGGCAGGCGTGGAGGTAGCGGGTCTCGTGCCCGAAGCGGACGGAGTTCGATTCGCACGAGCAGCAGCCGGCGCTGGTGTCGTGCCGGCCGGCGGTGTCGGCGGTGACGGTGAGCATCACCCGGCCCTCGGAGGAGACGATCGCCGATCCGTTGGAGATATAGGCGACGCCGTTCGCGCGCATGGTCTCCTGGTTGGAGTAGCGCTCGCCGAAGTTCCCGGCGGCGTAGAAGATCGTGTCGATCGCCTGTTGGCCGTGGCTGTCCTCGATGCGGATGGTCTGGCCCTTCTTCACGAGGCCGGACCAGGGTTTTTCGGCGGGGATGTCGAAGATCTGTTCCATCGGGGACCTCAGGCGCGGGCGTTGTTTTCGAAGCCGCGGACGGCCTCGGGGGTGGCGGCGCGGCAGATGTCGTCGGCGCCGACCGGCAGGGCGGCGAGGCGGGTCGCGATCATCGGACGGGGGGCGTAGGCGGGGTTCGGGTCGAGCGGATGCGGCGCGGTGGAGAGGGCGATCAGGACGTCCATCTCGGCGCGGAGTTCCACCCAGTCGCGCCCCGAGAGCAGCGCGGGGTTCCAGGCGAAGCGGCCGGCGGCGTCGACCCGGACCGGGGCGAAGAGTGACAGGAGCGCGGGGATGTCGCGGCGGTCGAGGCCGACCTTGGCAGCGGCGAGGACCATGTTCTCGCGGGTGTTGCGCAGTCGCGGGTCGCCGTAGCGGGCGTTGGTCGCGGGCGTCGAGCCGCCGGTGAGGGCGTCGTGCGCGCCGGAGCTGTCTTCGGTGATCGAGAGCAGGACACGACCCATGTCGGAGAACAGCACCCGGCCGCGGCCGAGTTCGGTGGTCCACTGGACCTTGACCGTGTCCGGCAGGTTCAACCGCTCGGTCGGGTCGGCGGCGGACCAGACCGCGAGCGCGACGGTTGAGGTGGTGTCCACGGGCGCGATGCGCAGCGCCTCGCCTTTCAGCAGCCGCGTGGTCCAGTACCAGCCGGGCGCGATCGCCTCGGTGCCGATCACGCGGGCCGGATCGAGGGCGGGCGCGGGGACGGGCGAGGGGGAGGGAAGCGACTTCGGCGCGGCCTCCAGGCCCTTCTTCTGGTGCGCCTCGTAACGGGCGCGGTCGGCGGCGATCTGGTCGGGCGCGCGGGGGATGTGGATCATCGCATGGCTCCTTGGTTCCGGGTCGTCCCGGAGATTCGCGGAAGCCGCGCCGGGCCGTCCCGGCGCGCTGTGGGCGGTTGCGAAGGCGGACCTCGGTCCGCCTTCCTCCGCGCGGGGTTCACGCCGTGGGCACGGGCTCGACCGCGCCGGCGATGTCCTCGATCGTCGGCGGGTCAAAGAGCGTGCGCTCCCCCGCGATCCGGGGCGGCCAGATGGCGATGTCCTTGGTGATCGTCGCCCCGTACCGCTCCTTTTCCTCCGGCCGGTCGCGGGGGCGCTCGAAGGCGATGATGCGGGTCGAGAGGGTGAAAGCCTCGCGCAGGTCATGGGTGACCATGACGACGGTCATCGGGGTCTCGTTCCAGAGTCGCTTCATCAGCACGTGGATGTCGGCGCGGATGCCGGGGTCGAGCGCGCCGAAGGGTTCGTCCAGCAACAGGACGCGCGGCTTCATCATCAGCGCCTGGGCGAGGGCGAGGCGCTGCTGCATGCCGCCGGAGAGCTGGGCGGGGTACTTGTCCTCGGACCCGGCGAGGCCGACCTCGGCGATCATCGCTCGCGCTTGCACGGCCAGCTCGCGCTTCGCCGCGCCCCGCAGGCGGCCGGTGAAGCGCGAGGCGCGAAGTTCCGGCCCGGCCATGACGTTGCCGAGCACGGTCATGTGCGGGAAGACCGAGTAACGCTGATAGACCACGCCGCGGTCGGCACCCGGCTCCGGCGGCAGCGGCTGGCCGTCGAGCAGGACGCGGCCGCGCGTCGGCTGTTCCTGCCCGAGCAGCATGCGCAGGAAGGTGGTCTTGCCGCAGCCGGACGGACCGACCAGGGCGACGAAGGCGCGTTCGGCGACCGTAAGGGAAAGATTCTCCAGCACGATCTGGTCGCCATACTCCTTCCAGACGTTTTCGACGACGATTCCGCTCGTTCGGCCGCTCATCTACCGCGTTCCAGCTCGGACCAGGGGAAGAGCCGCCGGCGCAGCCAGTCGAGACCGAGGTCGGCGAAGACGGCGAGCAGCGTGATCCAGGCGACATAGGGAAAGATCACGTCCATCGAGAGATAGCGCCGCACGAGGAAGATGCGGTAGCCGAGGCCTGAATCGGCCGAGATCGCCTCCGCCGCGATCAGGAACAGGAAGGCCGGCCCGAGTTGCAGCCGCAGGCAGGTGAGGAGCCGCGGCAGGATCTGTGGCAGCACGACGCGGAGCGCGATCTGCCAGCTGGAGGCCGACAGCGTCTCGGCCTTCACGATCATCTCGCGGGGTATGTCCCGCGCCTTCAACGCCAGGTCGCGGATCATGATCGGGGTCACTCCGATGACGATGAGGGTGATCTTCGCCGCCTCGCCAAGGCCGAGGGTGATGAAGAGGATCGGCAGCAGCGCCAGCGGCGGCACCATCGAGACGAAGGCGACGAACGGCGCCAGCAGCGAGCGCATATAGGGCAGCATCCCGATGACCAGCCCGAGCACGAGGGCGATCACCGTGGCGATGCCGAGCCCGGCGCCGAGCCGCGTCAGGCTGGCGCCGGTGTCGGACCAGAGCAGGTAGGCGCCGGTCCGCGGGTCGGGAATGAAGGCCATGCGCTCGATGGCGGCCCAGAGCTGGGCCGGACTCGGCAGAACCTTGTCGTTCGGGTTGGCCTCCAGCCGCATGGTCGAGCCGATCAGGTAGGCGATGATCAGCGCGATGAACGGCAGGCACAGCAAGACGAGCTCGCTTCCGCGCGACGGGCGACGGTTGATCCAGCGCATCGGGCTTCCTCTCAGAGCGCGCCGTCGGCGGCGCGCTGCATCCAGTCGTCGGTGAAGCGCAGCTTTACGTTGCCGCCGTCGCCGAGCACCTCGCCCGACGGCAGCTCGATCCCGACCACGTCGGCCGAGGGCGCGCCGGCGCCGAGCAGGCCCTTGTCGAACAGGAACGTCCGCACATGGTTCATCGTCGTCGCGAGGTCGGGCGAGGTGACGAAGGCGACGGCCTCGGCCGGCTTGTCGAACAGCTTGGTCGCGGTCAGCTGCGCCTCGAATCCCGCCTGATCGGTACCGGAGGCGGCGCCCATCGCGGCGCGCGCCTCGGCGCCCTCGGGCGTGTCGGCGGTTGCGAGCGCGAGCGTCTCGTACCAGATGCCGGACAGCGCCTTGGCGAAATCGGGATTGTCGGTGATGGTCTCGGTATTCGCCACCATCAGGTCGATGATCTCGCCGGGGATTTGCGCGGAGTCGAAGACCTTGGTGGCGTCGGGCAGCTTGACGATCTCCGAGACCATCGGGTTCCAGGTGACCATGGCGGTCACGTCCGGGGTCTGGAAGGCGCCAACCATGTCGGGGTCAGCGGTGTTCACTACCGCCACGTCCTGCTCGCTCTTGCCGAGCGTCTCCAGCGCGCGGGCCAGCAGGTAGTGCGACACGGAGAACTCGACGAGGTTCACAGATCGCCCCTCGATGTCCGCCAGCGCGGCGCCGTCCTTCAGGATCACCGCGTCGTTGCCATTGGAAAAGTCGCCGACGATCACCGCCGTGGTATCGACGCCGCCCGCGGCCGGGATCGACAGGCCATCCATGTTGGTGAGCGTCACCGCGTCATAGGCGCCCGCGGTATACTGGTTGATCGACTCGACATAGTCGTTGAACTGCGTGACCTCGATGGTCAGGCCGTACTTGTCGGCCCATTTCCTGACGATGCCGGTGTCGGCGGCGTAGCCCCAGGGCATCCAGCCGACATAGATCGACCAGGCGACCTTGAAATCGGTCTTCTGCTCGGCCGCGGCGGGCATCGCGAGGGTGAGCGCGAGAAGGCTCCCCGCAAGAACCTTGGCGGTGAAGGCGGTTGCGATCGGTTTCATGCTCTGTCCCTTTCCGTCTTCCTGAAAGGGATCGGCGGACACCTTCGTACCGCCAATCCCTTGGCTTCTACGAGGTCTCCCGGGTTTTTGTCCCGCCGTGCACCCGTACGGGATTTCTCCCCGCCCGGTGACAACTCTCGGACCAGTCGCGCTTCTCGCGGGCGCCGGAACCCTAGCCGTCAACTCATGCTCGTGAGTTGCCCGCCACGGAGCACGAATGCAACGGGTGGCGTGCCCTCATTCGGGCGGAAGCATGGCCATTGCCCGCCCTGTGCTCAGCAAGGAAGGCAAGTGCCCGCCCGATGGGCAACCGATGGCCGTCGGAAGCCACCCGTTCGTCATCCCGGACCGCGAATCGGAGTCAAAAGAAAACTCGCCGACGTTGCCGCCGGCGAGTTTCTAAAAACAGCGCTGGGCGCGGTGGTTCAGGCCAGAGCGGCCTTGGCCTGCGCGGCGATCGCATTGAAGGCGTCCGGCTCGTGCACGGCGAGATCGGCGAGAACCTTGCGGTCCACCTCCACCCCGGCCAGATCGAGGCCGTTGATGAAGCGCGAATAGGTCAGGTCGGTGTCATAGGCGCGCACGGCGGCGTTGATCCGCTGGATCCACAGCGCGCGGAAATTGCGCTTGCGGACCTTGCGGTCGCGGGTCGCGTACTGTTGCGCCTTGTCGACGGCCTGGGTGGCGGTGCGGAAGTTCGTGCTCCGCGCGCCGTAGTAACCCTTGGCGGCCTTGACGACCTTGCGATGACGGGCGTGGGAGGTGGCTCCACCTTTCACTCGGGACATGGTTCGGCCTCCCCTTAGCGCGCGTAGGGCATGTAGGTCTTGATGATCTTCTCATCCGCCGCGCAGAGGACCGTGGTGCCCCGCGCCTGACGGATGAACTTCGTCGACCGCTTGATCATCCCGTGCCGCTTGCCGGCCTGGGCGGCGACGATCCGGCCGGTGGCCGTCACCTTGAAGCGCTTCTTCGCGCCTGATTTGGTCTTCATCTTGGGCATTTCGGTCTCCTGTCAGAGGTCGCGACGCGACTCGGCAGCCCCTGTTCGCCGGCCGCGTCCTGGAAGCCGCGCCCTATAGGCGGTGCGCGGCGAAAGCACAAGGGCCGGTTGACCCGCCGCCTGGCGGATCATCGGGAACGCCCGCGGCCCGCGCCTGTCGGCATCGGGCCACCCGCCGGTCTGGCCCCTTGTCAGTCCTCGGTGCCGCCCTCGAAGATCTGCTTTTCGTTGCAGGGGGCGACGCGAAGGATGTTGGTGGTGCCCGGACGGCCGAAGGGGATGCCCGCCGTCACGATGATGCGGTCGTCGTCCGTGGCGAAGCCATGGTCGCGGGCGGCGCGGGCGGCGCTGATCACCGCCATCTTGAAGCGGTCGACACTCTCGGTGACGACGCAATGCAGCCCCCATGAAAGGGAGAGGCGGCGCGCGGTGGCGATCAGCGGAGTGAGCGCGATGATCGGCACCCGCGGCCGCTCGCGCGCGGTGAGCTGGGCGGTGGTGCCGGAGTGGGAGAAGCAGCAGATCGCCTTGACCTGAGTCGTCTCGGCCACTTCGCGGGCCGCGACGGTGATCGCGTCCGACACCCGCTGGCGGTAGGGGGTTCGCGACGATTCGATCACCTGCCGATAGATCGTGTCGCTCTCCACCGAGATCGCCACGTTGTTCATCATCGTGACCGCCTCGATCGGGTAGTCGCCCGATGCCGATTCCGCCGACAGCATCACCGCGTCCGCGCCCTCGTAGATCGCCGCGGCGACGTCCGAGACCTCGGCGCGGGTCGGTACCGGCGCGGTGATCATGCTCTCCATCATCTGCGTCGCGACGATCACCGGCTTGCCGACCGCCCGGCACGCGCGGGTCAGCTGCTTCTGGATCGGCGGCACCTGATAGACCGGCAGCTCGACACCGAGGTCGCCGCGGGCGACCATGATCCCGTCCGAGGCTTCGAGGATCTCGGCGAAGGCCTTCACCGCCGCCGGCTTCTCGATCTTGCTGAGGATCGCGACGCGGCCATCGGCCAGCTCGCGCGCCTCGAACACGTCGCGGGCGCGCTGCACGAAGCTGAGCGCCAGCCAGTCGACCCCGAGCTCGCAGGCGAATTCGAGGTCGCTGCGGTCCTTCTTGGACAGCGCGGCGAGCGGCAGCACGACGTCGGGGACGTTGACGCCCTTGCGGTTCGAGATCTCGCCGCCGACCACCACCTCGGTATTGGCATGGTTCGGCGAACAATCGACGACCTTCAGCCGGATCTTGCCGTCATTGACCAAGAGCGTGGAGCCGGCCTCGAGCGCGGCGAAGATCTCGGGATGCGGCAGGCAGACCCGGGTCACATCGCCCTCGGCCGTGTCGAGATCGAACCGGAAGGGCGCGCCGACCTCGAGCATCACCGGGCCGTTCGCGAAGACGCCGCAGCGCAGCTTCGGGCCCTGCAGGTCGGCGAGAATCCCGATCGGCCGGCCGACCTCCTCCTCCACCTTGCGAATCATGGCATGGCGGCGGGCGATGTCGTCCTGTGTTCCGTGGCTCATGTTGAGGCGGAACACATCGGCGCCTGCGAGGAACAGGTCGCGGATCATCTCGTAGGTGTCGGACGCGGGTCCGAGGGTTGCGACGATCTTGACGTTGCGCGTCCGACGGAGCGTTTTCATGCGAGGGCCATCCAATCCGGTTGGGGTTCCCGACCGGCCGGGAGCGAGGCCGGGTCTATCGCGGCCGGTTATATCCGAACGATCTCGCGTTGAAACGAAAAATGCCGCGCATCGAGGCGAAAACTGGCGCCTGCTCTGGCTTCGGTCAGCCCGCGTGGATAACTTGGGCTCCAACGCAACGAACGGACAGCCGATGACCGCCTCCGCCGCATACGAAGTCGCGAATCCGGGGGGCGCGGCCGCCGTTCTGGTGCTCTGCGACCATGCGACGAACCTGGTGCCCGAAGCCGTCGCGGGCGGCGACCTCGGTCTACCCGAGGCGGAGATGGGGCGGCATATCGCCTATGACATCGGTGCGCGCGGTCTTGCTTTGGCGCTGGCGGAGCTGCTCGACGCGCCGGCCCTGCTGACCCGGTTCTCGCGGCTCGTCATCGATCCGAACCGCGGCGAGGACGATCCGACGCTGCTGATGCGGCTCTATGACGGCACGATCATCCCGGCCAACCGCCACGCCGGGCCGGAGGAGCGGGAGCGGCGGCTGGATGCCTGGCACCGGCCCTATCACGCGGCGATCACCGCCGAGATCGACCGGATGGTCGCGGCCGGGCGCGAACCGGCCCTGGTGTCGATTCACTCCTACACGCCGCGGCTGCGCGGGCGGGAGTCCCGGCCCTGGCATGTCGGCGTCCTCTGGGACAAGGACGGGCGCGTCGCCCTGCCGCTGATCGCGCGGTTGCGGGCGGAGCCGGACCTCGTCATCGGCGACAACCAGCCCTATCATGGCGAGCTCGAGGGCGACACGCTGAACCGGCACGGCACCTTGCGCGGCCTCCGCCACGTGCTGATCGAGCTCCGGCAGGATCTCATCGCCACGCCGGAGGATCAGCGAGCCTGGGCGGCTCGGCTCGCGCCCATCCTCGCGCAGGTGATCGCCGCGAGCTGAGGGAGAAACGAGAGATGGACGACGCGACCCGGATCGAACTGGAAGCCGCCACCTTCCGAGCGCTGCGCGACCATCTCCGCGAGCGGACCGACGTGCAAAACATCGATCTGATGAACCTCGCCGGATTCTGCCGCAACTGCCTCGGCCGGTGGTATCAGGAGGCGGCGGCGGAGCGCGGCCTGACGCTCGACAAGGACGCGGCGCGGGAGATCGTCTACGGCATGCCCTATGCGGACTGGACCGCCCGCTACCAGACCGACGCCTCCCCCGAGGCGCGGGCGAAATTCGCCGGCGAGTCCTGAGCCCGCGCCGTCACCCTCTCGATCACGGGCGGGCTTTCTCTCTCAGATCGCGTGGGCGCGGCTTTCGGCGATGTAGATCTCGCGCAGCCGGGTGGCGACCGGACCGGGCGTTCCCGCGCCAACGGCGGCGCCGTCGATCTCGATCACCGGCGTCACGAAGGCGGAGGCCGAGGTGAAGAAGGCCTCCGCCGCCGCCTTGGTCTCCTCCACGGTGAAGGGGCGTTCCTCGACCTTCATCTGTGCCTCCCGCGCGAGGCGCAGCACGGCGGCGCGGGTGATGCCATGCAGGATCTCGGTGCCGAGCTGCCGGGTGACGATCACGCCGTCGGTGGTGACGATATAGGCGTTGTTCGATGTGCCCTCGGTCACGAAGCCGTCCTCGACCATCCAGGCGTCGTCCTTGCCGGCCTTCTTCGCCATCATCTTGCAGATCGACGGCGCGAGGAGCTGCACGGTCTTTATATCCCGCCGCGCCCAGCGCAGGTCCGGCACGGTGATGACCCGAATCCCGTTCCGCGCGCTCGCCGAGTCGATCAGCGGCTTTGACTGGGTGAACAGAACGAGGCTCGGCACCGCGGCTTCGGGATAGGCGAAGTCGCGGTCGGCGGCGCCGCGGGTGACCTGCAGATAGACCATGCCTTCCTCGACCCCGTCCCGCGCGACGAGCTCGCGATGGATGGCCAGGAGCTCGGCGTCCGTCACCGGGAGCGTCAGTTCCAGTTCGCCGAGCGAGCGGTGGAGGCGGGCGACATGGCCGGCGAAATCGATCAGCTTGCCGCCGAGGACCGAGGTCACCTCATAGACCCCGTCGGCGAAGAGAAATCCGCGATCAAAGACGCTGATTCGCGCTTCCTCCTCGGGTACATAGACGCCGTTCACATAGACGGTTCGGCTCATCGCGGCTCTATCCCCAAAGTTCCGGCGTCGCGGGATGGACGCCCTCGTCGTCATATTCGAGCGGATGGTCGCGGTCGCGCGCCAGCAGCAGCGGTCCGTCGAGATCGGTCAGCGCCGCGCCTTGCGCGACCAGCACCGCCGGCGCCATGGCGAGCGAGGAGCCGACCATGCAGCCGACCATGACGCCGAAGCCCGCCGCCCGCGCCGCGTCGCGCAAGGCCAGCGCCTCGGTCAGACCGCCGGTCTTGTCGAGCTTGATATTCACCATGTCGTACTTGCCGGCGAGCGCGGGCAGGCTGGCGCGGTCGTGGCAGCTTTCGTCCGCGACCACCGGCAGCGGCCGCGCCATCTCGCCCAGCGCGCCGTCACCGCCGGCCGGCAGCGGCTGCTCGACCGCCTCGACGCCGAGCCGGACCAGCGCGGGGGCGAGTGCCGCGTAGGCATCGGCCGTCCAGCCCTCGTTCGCATCGACGATGATGCGCGCGGCGGGCGCCCCGGCGCGCACCGCTTCGAGCCGCGCCATGTCGCCTTCGCCGCCGAGCTTGATCTTGAGGAGCGGGCGGTGGGCGTTCTTCGCCGCCTCCGCGCGCATCGCCTCCGGCGCGGCCAGCGACAGGGTATAGGCGGTGATCTCCGGCCCCGGCGCGGACAGCCCGGCGAGTTGCCAGACCCGGCGACCGCCGCGCTTCGCCTCCCAGTCCCACAGCGCGCAATCGACGGCGTTCCGCGCCGCGCCGGCCGGCAGCTGGTCGAGCAGGGCGGCGCGCGTGGTCAGCGGCCCGAGCGCCTCGACCTGCGCCGTCACGCTTTCGAGCGATTCGCCGTAGCGGGCGTAGGGCACGCATTCGCCCCGGCCGCGCGCGCCCTCGGCCTCGATCGTCACGGTCAGCACCCGCGCCTCGGTCCGCGAGCCGCGGCTGATGGTGAAGACCTGGGCGAGCGGGAAGACCTCGGCCGCGACGCTCGGCCTCATGGCAGCGCGTCCACCAGTCGCCCGACGCCGGTGCGGAACGGATCGACGGCCGGAAGTCCCATCCGCGCCTCGGTCTCGGCCAGATAGGCCAGCGCCGCCGCCGCGGACAGGGCGGAGGTATTGACCGAGATGCCCGTCACCACGACCGCCGGATTGACGATCCGCGCCATGGTGAGGGCGAGGTCGCGCAAAGCCTCGAGGCTCGGCAGCTTGTAGTCGGGCAGGCCGCGCATATGCGTCCGTGTCGGCTCGTGGCAGAGGATCAGCGCGTCGGGTTGACCGCCGTGGATCAGCGCCAGCGTCACGCCGGAATAGGAGGCATGGAACAGGCTACCCTGGCCTTCGATCAGGTCCCAGTGGTCGGCCTCGTTGTCGGGCGTCAGATATTCGATCGCGCCGGCCATGAAATCCGCGACCACCGCGTCGAGTGGCACGCCGTCGCCGGTGATCAGGATCCCGGTCTGGCCGGTGGCGCGGAAGGTCGATTTCATTCCCCGCGCGCGCATCTCGCGGTCCATGGCGAGCGCGGTATACATCTTGCCGATCGAGCAGTCGGTGCCGACGGCGAGGCAGCGCTTGCCGGCGCGCTTCACCCCGTTCGCGATCGGATATCTCACCTCCGGCACCCGCACATCATGCAGCTTGCGCCCCTTGGCCATGGCGATGGCGAGCAGTTCGGGCTCGTCGCGGAGGAGGTTGTGCAGGCCGGAGGCGAGGTCGAAGCCGCGCTCCAGCGCCTCGCCGAGCACGGTGATCCAGGCGGGTGAGATCACTCCGCCGCGATTGGCGACGCCGACGACGAGGGTGCGCGCGCCTGCCGCCGCCGCCTCGGACAGCGTCATGTCCGGGAGGCCCATGTCGGCCTGGCAGCCAGCCATGCGATACTGGCCGACCGCCGCCTCCGGGCGCCAGTCGCGGATGCCCTGCGCGACCTTGGCGGCGAGCGGGTCCGGCGCGTCGCCAAGAAAGAGCAGGTAGGGCGTTTCGATCATTGGTCTCTCCCAGCGCGGGCCAAGCCCCGCGATAGCGCGTTTCGCGCCGCCATGGCGAGACTATGGCGCGGCGGCCGGGCGCGCGCTAGGGATGTCGTCGAGTCCGGTCGCGGGGAGTCGGAATGTTGCTTGGACTGCTGCGATGGATCGCCTGGGCGGTGATCCTGCTCCTCCTCGTGGTGCTCGGCGCGCGCACCTATGTCGCGGTGACCGATGACCGGCTCGCGGTCTGGCACCGCTACGCGCCCGACGAGCCGACCGCGGAGGAGATCGACGCGATGGACTGGGCGGCCTGGATGGCCGCCGAGGACCGCGCCTTCGCCGAGGTGCGCGAGAATGTCACGCTGAAGCTCACTCCCGACGAGCAGGTACCGCTGAACCGGTACTGGGAGGGCAGTCCGATCTATTCGCCCGCCTTCCCGACCGACTGGAACCGCTCCTTCGTGCTTCGGCCCGAGGGTGAGGCAAAGGGTGCCGTGGCACTTCTGCACGGGCTGACCGACGCGCCCTACAGCCTGCGGCACGTGGCCGAACTCTATCGCTCCAAGGGCTATGTCGCGGTCGGCATCCGCATGCCGGGGCACGGCACGGTGCCAGGCGGGCTCGAACGGGCGGAATGGCCGCAATGGATGGCGGCGACCCGGCTCGCGGTCCGCGAGGCGCGGCTGCTGGCCGGAACCGACAAGCCGCTCGACATCGTCGGCTATTCGAACGGTGGCGCGCTCGCCATGATCTATGAGGCGGACGCGCTGGGGAACCCGACGCTGCCGGCGCCGGACCGGATCGTGCTCATCTCGCCGATGATCGGGGTGACCTTCTTCGCGCGCTTCGCCGGGATCGCGGGCTGGCCCGCGCTCCTGCCCGCCTTCGACCGCGCGGCCTGGTTCGACCTCATCCCCGAATACAACCCCTTCAAGTACAATTCCTTTCCGGTGAACGCTGGTCGCCAGTCCTATCTCCTGACCGAGCAGCTCCGCGCTCGGCTGGACGCGGTGATCCGCTCGGGTGCGATCGCGCGGGTCGCGCCGGTGCTGACCTTCCAGTCGGTGGTCGATTCGACGGTGAGCGCGCCGGCGGTGGTCTCCGACCTCTATGACCGGCTGCCGGCGAACGGCAGCGAACTGGTGCTCTATGACGTGAACCGGGCCGCGCAAATGGCGCCGATGCTGCGACCGGCGGCGCTCAGCAGCGCGGCGCGGCTGGTCCCGGCGGCGGCGCGGCCCTATCGGATCGTGGTGATCGGCAACGTCCCGGGGGACACGGCGGCGGTGGAGCGGGTGCGCGAGGCCGGTGCCACGGAGGAGGTGGCGACGCCGCTCGGCGCCGACTATCCGCGCGACATCTTCTCGCTCAGCCACGTGGCGCCGCCGTTTCCGCCGTGGGACGGGCTCTATGGCTATGCCCCGGATGGGCGCGAGAGCTTCGGGATCAGCCTCGGCAGCCTGTCGGCGCGGGGCGAGACCGGAACGCTGACCGTGAGCCTCGATCAGGTCGGCCGCCTGACCTCGAATCCGTTTTTCGACGCGATGCTCGCGCGCATCGGCCGGATGATCGACGAGCGGGGCTGAACGCGGGAATCGGCGCCGAGCGCCTACTTCGGCCCGGCATCGGCGTTTTTCTCGCCGTAGTGCTGGACCAGCGCGGCCATATCCTCGAGCCGCAGCGGCGCGCGGAGCAGGCCGCGGGCGTTCGGGATGAGTTCGAAGATCGCGCCGTCCGAGAAGAAGCCCCGCGCCGTCACGGCGATGATCGGCATGTCCGGATTGCGGTAGGTGGCGAAATCGGCGATGGCGAGCGCCTCGCCTTCGGGGAATTCCATGTCGAGGAGCAGCGCGGCATAGGGCCGCGCGCGCAGCGCCGCGTAAGCCTCGGCCGCGGCGCAGGCGAGCGTGCAGGCGCAGCCCTCGCGTGTCAGGAAGCCGGCCCAGACGTCGCCGAGGTCCCGGTTATGCTCCACGATCAGGACCTGCACGTCCGTTCCCCGCCCCGCGCGGCGTCCTTCGGGGCCGGATGGCCCGCGGACGCGGCGCCGATACATTCGCCACGACAGATACGCGGAAGAGCGGCGCGCCTGGCCGGAACCCGGCCCCGCGCGCCGCCGGGGATCATAGTACATGAACCGCGCCGTTTGAAAAGCGAGCGTGCCTTGATCCCGAGGCGCCCTTTTATCGCTCCGGCGGGCCGTCCAGACCACTAGGGGGATTGCGCGCGGCGCCCGCCGGCGCCAAGGGTAGGGCAAGCAAAATGGGAGACAACGCTCATGACTACCGACATCGTCATTCTCGACGGCGCCCGCACCGCGATCGGCGCCTTCGGCGGCAGCCTCGCGGCCGTGCCGCCGACCACGCTCGGCGCGCATGTCGCCAAGGCGGCGCTGGAGCGCTCCGGGGTCGAAGGCGGCCAGATCGGCCAGGTCTTCTTCGGTCATGTGATCAATACCGAGCCGCGCGACATGTATGTGAGTCGGGTCGCCGCGCTCGAGGCCGGCATTCCGGAGAGCGCGGGGGCGCTGAACGTCAACCGCCTCTGCGGCTCGGGCGCGCAGGCGATCGCTTCCGCCTTCCAGGTGCTGGCACTCGGCGACGCCGATTTCGCGCTGGCCGGCGGGGTCGAGAACATGTCGCGCTCGCCCTATGCGCTCACCTCCACCCGCTGGGGCCAGAAGATGGGCGACGCCGCCGCGATCGACATGATGGTCGGCGCGCTGACCTGCCCGATGGGCACGGGCCACATGGGCGTCACCGCCGAGAACGTCGCCGCCGAGGCGGGGATCACCCGCGAGGACCAGGACGCCTTCGCGGCCGAATCACAGAGCCGCGCGGCGAACGCGATCAAGGAGGGCCGTTTCGCCAGCCAGATCGTGCCGATCGAGATCAAGGTGAAGCGCGACATGGTCGCCTGGGCCACCGACGAGCATCCCAAGGCGACCACGGTCGAGGCGCTGGCCAAGCTCCGTCCCGCCTTCAAGAAGGACGGCGGCGTGACCGCCGGCAACGCCTCCGGCCTGAATGACGGCGCGGCGGCGGTGGTGGTCGCCCGTGCCGACGCGGCCGCGAAGGCGGGGCTGAAGGCGCGCGCGCGTATCCTGGGTTACGCGGTCTCCGGGGTTCCGGCGCGCACCATGGGGGTCGGCCCGATCGCGGCGGTGGGGCAGTTGCTGACGAAGATCGGCATGTCCGCCGACGCCTTCGACGTGATCGAATCGAACGAGGCCTTCGCGGCGCAGGCGATCGCGGTCAACCGCGGCCTCGGACTGGACGTGGCGAAGGTCAATCCGAACGGCGGGGCGATCGCCCTCGGCCATCCGCTCGGCGCCACCGGCGCGATCCTGACCGTGAAGGCGCTCTACGAGCTCGAGCGGATCGGCGGCAAGTACGGGCTGATCACCATGTGCATCGGCGGCGGGCAGGGCATCGCGCTGGCCATCGAGGCGCTCTGAACAGCCACGGGGGGCTCCCGCGGGGCGCGTGGCCCTTGGGTCCCGCTCCGGCTGACGCCGGAGCGGTGGGGCGGCCTGTTGGCCGCGAGCCTTTTTCTCCCCGCCTGTTGGCGGGGGCCCCTCGTCCTGCCCGATAGGAATTCTGCCAATATGAAACTGGAAGAAGCCTAGGGGCGGCGTGGGCCCGCGGGGCTTCCGGCGCGCTGGAGGGCTGAGCCCCGGCTCAGCGAGGGCGCCGGGTCCGGTGGCCCCGATGGGTTCAGCGGGCGAAAACGGGCTGACGCGGCGGGCGCGCGCGCCATATAGCCGCCGAGGCCGTTCGCGGAGGCGCCACCATGACTGTCATCACCGCCGGCGAGCCGGGCCTCTATCCCGGCCGATGGATTGCGATGGCGGTTCTGCTGGTCGCCGGTTTCATGAATCTCATCGACGTCTCGATCGTGAACGTGGCCTTGCCGAGCATGCAATCCGCGCTCGGCGCCTCGGACAGCCAGATCGAATGGGTGGTGGCGGCCTATATCCTGGTCTTCGCCCTCGGCCTTCTGCCCTTCGGCCGGGCCGGCGACATCCATGGGCGGCGGCGCGTCTTCACTCTCGGGGTCGGGGTCTTCACCTTCGGCTCGGCGCTCTGCGGTCTTGCGCCGAACATGAACGCCCTGATCGCCGCCCGCGTATTGCAGGGTGTCGGCGGCGCGCTGATGACGCCGCAGACGCTGGCCATCGTCCCCACCCTGTTTCCGCCGCGTGAGCGCGGCCTCGCCTTCTCGCTGTTCGGACTGGCGGCCGGGCTCGCCTCGGTCACCGGCCCGGTGGTGGGCGGACTTCTCATCCATGCCGACATTCTCGGCCTCGGCTGGCGGCCGATCTTTCTCGTCAATGTGCCGGTCGGCCTGATCGCCATCCTCGCCGCTCGCCGCTTCGTCCCCGATCTGCCCGGGGCACCCGGCTTGCGCACGGATTTCGTCGGCGTCGGCATCGCTGGCGTGACACTGCTCTGCCTGATCGCGCCGCTGATCGAGGGACGTCAGCTCGGCTGGCCGCTCTGGTGCTTCGCGGTGATGCTGGCCGCCGTCCCGCTCGCCGCGATCTTCGTCCGCTGGCAGCGCCGGCAAAACCTGCGCGGCCGGCCCGAGCTGTTGCCGGTCGGCCTGCTCGGCAACCGGAATTTCCTGATCGGCTGCCTGATGGTCGCGCTGCTCTTCTCCGGGATTCCGGGCTTCTTCCTGGTGCTGGCACTCTATCTGCAGAACGGCTTCGGACTGATCCCGCTGGAATCGGGCCTGGTCACCGTGCCGTTCTCGGTCGGCGTGGTGGTGGCCTCGCTGATCTCGGGGCGGGCGGGCATGCGATGGCCTCGCCGCCGGATCAGCCTCGGCGCGCTGCTGCTGGCCGCTGCGATGCTCTGGCTGCGCGCGGTGGTGGCGGATACCGGGGAGGCCGTGGTCTGGGCGCGCTTCGCACCGGCGCTTCTGACCGGCGGGCTCGGACTCGGGCTCGCCGTCGCGCCGATGTTCCAGACGGTGCTCGCCGGGGTGTCGGCGCGCGACACCGGCTCCGGTTCGGGTGCGCTGCAATCGGTCCAGCAGGTTGGCGGCGCCTTCGGGGTGGCGATGATGGGCGAGATCTTCTTCGGCCGCCTCGCCGCCGGACTGATGGCCGGGACCGCGCCGCACGCGGTCTACGCCGGCGCGCTCGGGATCGCCCTGCTCTACAACGCGCTCAGCTTCCTCGCGGTGGCCGCTCTGGCGCGGATGCTGCCCCGGCCTGGCGCGGCGACGGCGCTGCCCGCGATGGCCGCGCATGAGTGAACGTGGCGGAAGGCGCTCAGCTTTCGACGACGCTCTCGAAGCCTTCGAACTGGGGATGGCCGATATACATCGGAGCGCGGCCGCCGGCGGTGGCATGCGCCTTGCGGAAACGCGCCGAGCGGGTCCAGGCTTCGAAGGCCGCGCGGTCCTGCCAGATCGAATGCGAGATATAGAGCGTATGCTCCTCGGTGGTCGGGCCGCGCAACAGCTTGAAGGCCTCGAAGCCGTCGACCTGGTCGAGTTCGCTGTCGCGGGTCCGCCACATCTCCTCGAAGTCGGTCTCGGCGCCCGGGACGATGCGAAAGCGGTTCATGGCGATGAACATGGGGTCTCTCGTTCGGTGGTTGAGATGGTGCGAAGAAGGCCAGGGCGGACGCGCCGGCCTCGCCGGGTCGGAGTTCGTTCTAGCGGCGGGGGACGCCGCCGTCATCCGCATTTCGCGCTCGCGGGGGGCGCGGCGCGGCGATACTCTCGCGGTGACACGGGCGAGCGGGGGCGGAATGGGCGACGGACTGGCCGGAAAATCGGTGATCGTGACGGGCGCGGCCCGTGGCGTCGGGCGGGCCGCGGCGCGCGGCTTCGTGCGCGCGGGCGCCAGTGTGATGATGGCCGATATCGACGAGACCCGGCTCGAACGCGAGGTCGAGACCATCGCCCGCGAGGGCCATGACGGCAGGGCGGTGGCCTTCACCGGCGACCTGCGCCAGAAGCTGACCATGAGCAACCTGGTCGCCGCGACGCTCGACGCCTTCGACAACGTGCATGTCCTGGTCAATGCGAGCCGGCTGATGGTCGCCGCCGATCCGTTCCTGCCCGACACCGATCAGTTCGACGCGATGCTCGAGCGCAATGTCACCGCGCCACTGCGGCTGAGCCAGGTGGTGGCGCGGCGGATGATGGAATTCGCCGCCGCCGAGAAGCCGCGCCCCGTGGATCGGGCGATCGTCAATATCGGCTCGATCCAGAGCAAGCGCACCCTGCCGGAGCTGCTCGGCTATTCGGTCAGCTGCGCCGCGCTCGACCAGATGACGCGGGCGTTCGCCGTGGCGCTCGCCGGGCATGGTGTGCGGGTGAACGGCGTCGCGGTCGGCGGCATGCTGAGCGGTTCGATGGAATCGGCGCTCGGCGAGATCGAGGATCTGGCTGGCGCGCTCGGGGAGGTCGTGCCGCTCGGCCGTCTCGGCGAGCCGGAAGAGGCGGCGGCGGCCGTGATCTATCTCGCCTCGCCGGCCGCGAGCTTCGTCACCGGGCAGATCCTGGCGGTGGACGGTGGCCGCCTGCTGCTCGATCCGCTGGATACGCCCGCGGCGTGAGGCGCGTCGCGCGCTTCGGGATCAATCATCCTCGTCGGGCGAGGGGGCGAGGTTGAAGAAGCTCTCGGCATCAGCCTTGGCATCCTCGCGCGAGACGCGGTCTTCCTTGCGGAGCGGGCCGGTGCCGAGCTTGAAATTCTCGAGGCCCGACATGCTGGCGGGGATGCGCGGCTCGGTCTCCATGGCGAGCGACTGCTCGGTCGAGACCAGCTTCATCCGCTCGGTGTCGTTCATCACCACGCCGGTCTTGGCCGAGCGGGCCACCGCCTTGGCGACGGCGGCGTCGAGCTCGCCCTGCTTGCACATGCCGAGTGCCACCGGATCGACGGGCGCGGTATTGGCGATGTTCCAGTGCGTGCGGTCGCGGATCGACTGGATCGTCGGCTTGGTCGTCCCGACCAGCTTCGCCACCTGGCCGTCGCTGAGCTCGGGGTGAAACTTCACCAGCCAGGCGATGGCGGCGGGGCGGTCCTGGCGCTTGCTGAGCGGGGTATAGCGCGGACCCTTGCGCTTGGTCTCGCCCTCGGCGGCCGGGTTCTTCCAGAGCCGGAGCCGCGCGGTCGGGTCCTTCTCGACGCGGGCGATCTCCTCGGCGGTCAGCTGGCGGTTGGCGATCGGATCGAATCCCTTGATGCCCTGCGCTACCTCGCCATCCGCGATGCCGTTGACCTCGAGCTCGTGCAGGCCGCAAAACTCGGCGATCTGCTGGAAGGTGAGCGTGGTGTTCTCGACGAGCCAGACGGCGGTCGCCTTTTGCATCAATGGAAGCGCCATGACCTTTTCCTTTCGTCCAAACAATCCTTCCCCGAGCCGAAAACTCGGGTGTGCCAAGGCACGCGGAGCCGTGTTCGTGGGGATCAGCGCGCAGTATATAGGCAGATCGGTCACGATGATAAAGGGTCATTCGCTTGGAACGGCCCTGGCGGCCGCGCTGGCGCTGGCGGCGCCGGCACGGGCGCAGGAGTTCGACTATTACGTGCTGGCGCTGAGCTGGAGCCCGAGTTGGTGCTCTTCGCAGGCGGCGCGGGGCGACGCGCCCGAGCAATGCGCGCCGGACCGCGACCTCGGCTTCTCGCTGCACGGGCTCTGGCCGCAATACGCCGATGGCGGCTGGCCGGAGAATTGCCGGACCGACGCCCGCGATCCCGCGCGCGGCGTCACGGCGGCCATGGCGGATATCATGGGGTCGGCCGGGCTCGCCTGGTATCAGTGGAAGAAGCACGGGCGCTGCGCGGGCCTGAGCGCGCCGGACTATTTCGACCTGTCGCGCCGGGCCTACGGAGCGATCTCGCTGCCGGCCTTTCCGCCGGGGCGGCGGTCGGCGACCGAGGTGGAGCAGGCCCTGCTCGACGCCAATCCGGACTTTCGGCCCGACGACATGATCGTGACCTGCGCGGATGGACAGGTGCGGGAGGCGCGGATCTGTCTCACGCCGGAGCTGGAGCCCCGCGCCTGTGGCCCGGACGTGATCCGCGATGCCTGCCGATCGGCCGAGCCGCTCGACATGCCGCCGATCCCCTGAGGATGGCCGCCGTCCGGGCCGCGGCGCCGGGCGCGCCTTTCATCTCCGGCCCGAGATGATCGCCGGGTCGGAGGGCGAGCTCGTTGGTGGTGAGGGTCGGCTTGGTGAAGTCGCCGTTGCCGAAGGCGCCTGGTTTTTCCCATGACAGCCCGAACGTCCAAAAATGGTCGAGAGATCAGCGCCGATGTGATTTTCGCCGCGTGACAGCACAGGGCGAGGGTGCTTTGCTGCGCCGCGGCGAATCCGCCGGAGAACAGCCCATGACCGAAGCCAAGACCGAGACACGCCTGCCCGACCGCCGCATCGATCCCGAGACCTTCGAGGATACCGAGGCGCTCGATATCGTGGCGGCGGAGCTCGCGCTCTATCTGCGGCGTGGCGAGTTCGGCGCGGTGAAGGGCTTCTTCGTGGTGCAGGAGGTGGCCGATATCGCCGGCCTGCTCGACCATATGGAGACCGCCGACGCGCTTGTCGCCATGCGCCAGCTGCCGGCGGCGGATCAGGCGGAGACCTTCGGCTATCTCTCGCCCAGCACCCAGGTCGCACTCAGCGAGGCGATGGACCGCAAGCAGCTCGCCCGGCTGATGGGCGCGATGAGCCACGACGAGCGGGCGGACCTGTACAACGTTCTCGACCCCCGCGCGCAGGAAGCCGTGCTGCCCGGCCTCGCCAAGGCCGAGCGCGACGACCTCCGCCGCCTCGCCTCCTATCCCGAGGGCACCGTCGGCTCGATCCTGACCTCGGACTATGCGACCCTGCGCCCCGAGATGACCGCGCCTCAGGCGCTGGAGGCGCTGCGCCAGCAGGCGGTGGACAGCGAGACGGTCTATTCCGCCTATATCGTCGACGACGCGCACCGCCTGCTCGGCGTGCTGTCGCTGCGCGAGTTGCTGGTCGCGCGGGCCTATCAGAGGGTCGGCTCCCTGATGGACACGGACCCGGTCTCGCTCCGGGTCGATGCCGACCAGAGCGACGCGGCGCGACTGATCGCGCGCTACGACCTCATCGCCCTGCCGGTGCTTGATGGCGAAGGCCGCCTCGTCGGCATCGTGACCCAGGACGATGCGATGGACGTCGCCGAGGAGGAGGCGACCGAGGATATATACAAATCCTCGACCGTCGGCCCGATCGAGGGCGGCGTGCGCGAGGCGGGGTTTCTCTCGCTCTATCGCGCGCGCATCGCCTGGCTGGTGCTGCTCGTCTTCGGCAATATCTTCTCCGGCGCCGGGATCGCCGCCTTCGAGGATGTGGTCGCGGACAACCTGCCGTTGCTGTTCTTCCTGCCGCTGCTGATCGGTTCGGGCGGCAACGCGGGCGCGCAGTCGGCGACGCTCATGGTTCGCGCGCTCGCCACCGGCGACGTCCGCCGCGGCGACTGGTTCCAGATGCTGTCCCGCGAGATGCTGATCGGCCTCGCGCTGGGCGTCACCATGGCGGTCGCGGTCTCGGCCATCGGCCTTGTGCGTGCGACACCCGATGTGACGATGGTGGTCGCCGCCGCCATGATCGCCATCGTGCTGATGGGCGCGCTCATCGGCATGTCGCTGCCCTTCGTGCTGTCGAGTTTCGACCTCGATCCCGCCACCGCCTCCGGTCCGCTCGTCGCTTCGATCTGCGACGTGATGGGCGTGCTCATCTATTTCGGCATGGCGAGCCTCGTGTTGAACAGCCAGCCGATGTGATTTTCGCCGACGGCCGAGATCGTGAAGGGACGGCTTGAACCCCTCTCGCCCGCGCCGGACTTGCATTCCCGCCGTCTCTCGCGCTAGGCGTCCGCGCGGGTATCATCCGCTGCGATGGGGCGAGAGATGGACGGGATCACCGGCCTGCGCGACAAGTATCTGACGGCGATCGCCGCCGCCGAGGGCGAGACGGCGCTGGAGGAGGTGCGGCTCGCGGCGCTCGGCAAGAAGGGCGAGGTGTCCGGCCTGATGCGCTCGCTCGGCGGCATGACCGCGGAGGAGCGCCAGACCGCCGGACCCGCGCTCAACCTGCTGAAGGACGACCTGACCGAGGCGCTGGGCGCCGCCCGCGCCCGGCTCGCCGACGCCGCGCTCGACGCCCGCCTCGCCACCGAATGGCGCGATGTGACGCTTGCCGGCCGCCCGGCGGCGCAGGGCACCGTCCATCCGGTCAGCCAGGTGACCGAGGAAATCGTCGCGATCTTCGCCGATCTCGGCTTCTCGGTCGCCGAGGGGCCGCAGGTGGAAAGCGACTGGTACAATTTCGACGCGCTGAACATCCCGCCCGAACATCCGGCGCGGCAGGATCACGACACCTTTTACATGGCGCGGTCGGAGGGGGACAATCGCCCGCCCCACGTGCTGCGCACCCATACCTCGCCGGTGCAGATCCGGGCGATGGAGGCGCAGGGCGCGCCGATCCGCGTGATCGCGCCGGGCCGGGTCTATCGCGCCGACTATGACCAGACCCACACGCCGATGTTCCATCAGGTCGAGGGGCTCTGCATCGATCGCGGTGTGTCGATGGCCAACCTGAAATGGGTGCTGGAGGAATTCTGCCGCGCCTTCTTCGAGGTCGACGGGGTCGAGCTCAAGTTCCGCGCCTCGCATTTCCCTTTCACCGAACCCTCGGCCGAGGTCGATATCCGCTGCTCCTGGGCCGGCGGCCAGCTCCGCATCGGCGAGGGCGACGACTGGCTGGAAATCCTCGGCTCCGGCATGGTGCATCCCAAGGTGCTGCGCGCCGCCGGGGTCGATCCGGACGAGTGGCAGGGCTTCGCCTTCGGCATGGGCATCGACCGGCTGGCGATGCTGAAATACGGCATCCCCGACCTCCGCGCCTTCTTCGACAGCGACCTCCGCTGGCTCCGCCACTACGGCTTCGCCGCCCTCGACGTGCCGACCCTGCAGGCGGGGATCAGCCGGTGAAGCGTGACCTGGAGGCCATTCGAAGAATTCTGCTTTCGGCAGAAAACTCTGAATACAGACTATTTGAGATTGGCCATTGGTCTCGATGTAACGAGTGGAATGATGAAGATTTTTCGCTGGACTCAAAGTTCTCTGATCACGAATTGTATCAAATAGACAAACTATTTGAAGCTGGGTACGTAAAAAAAGATAGCGATGAACATGGATTCAGTTATTTTGAAATAACCTGGATTGGACATGATTACTTGGACGCAATCCGCAATGGCACGGTTTGGGAGCAAACGACCCGTGCCTTAGCGGAGAACGGAGGGAGCATGACACTAGAGGTAGTGAAAGCTCTAGCTCTTGGGTTTGCGAAGAAGCAACTAGAAAAACACACTGGACTTGAGCTATGAAATTCACCCTCGCCTGGCTCAAGGATCATCTCGACACTTCGGCGACGCTGGAGGAGATCACCTTCGCGCTGACCGATCTCGGGCTCGAGGTCGAGGGGGTGGTCGATCCCGGGGCGGAGCTCGCGGCCTTCACGGTGGGCGAGATCCTCGAGGCGAGCCCGCATCCCGACGCCGACAAGCTGCGCGTCTGCCGGGTGGCGACGGCGGCGGGCGAAACCCAGATCGTCTGTGGCGCGCCGAACGCCCGCGCCGGCATCAAGGTCGTGGTCTCGAAACCCGGCGACTATATCCCCGGCATCGACACGACGATCAAGGTCGGCAAGATCCGCGGCGTCGAGAGCTTCGGAATGATGCTGAGCGAGCGCGAGATGAAGCTGTCGGACGCGCATGAGGGTATCCTCGAACTACCCGCCGAGGCGCCGGTCGGGGCGCGCTTCGTCGATGTGCGGCGTTTCGATCCGGTGATCGACATTGCCATCACCCCGAACCGCCCCGACGCGCTCGGCGTCGCCGGCATCGCCCGCGACCTCGCCGCCCGCGGGCTCGGTACCGTGATCACGCCGGCGGTCGAGCCGGTTCCCGGCGTGGAGCCCGCGCCGGTGCCGGTCTATCTGGCGCCCGACGTGGCGGGGGAGGCCTGCCCGCTGTTTCTCGCCCGGCTGATCCGGGGGGTGCGCAACGGTCCCTCGCCCCGGTGGCTGCAGGACCGGCTGCGCGCCATTGGCCTGCGGCCGATTTCGGCGCTGGTCGATATCACCAACTATGTCACCTTCGATCGCGGCCGGCCGCTGCATGTGTTCGACGCCGACAAGGTTCAGGGCGGCCTGACCGTGCGGCTGGCGCGGCCGGGCGAGAGCCTGCGCGCGCTCGACGGCAAGGACTATGCCTTCGACGGCTCCGAGACGCTGGTCTGCGACGCGCACGGGCCGGAGAGCATCGGCGGGATCATGGGCGGTCTGCGCTCGGGCTGTACCGAGGAAACGGTGAACGTGCTGGTCGAGGCCGCCTGGTTCGATCCGGTGCGCACCGCGCGCGCCGGGCGGCGCCTGCGCGTCAATTCCGACGCGCGCTATCGTTTCGAGCGCGGGGTCGATCCGGAGTTCACCCGGCCCGGTATCGAACTGGCGACGCGGCTGATCCTCGATCTCTGCGGTGGCGAGCCGGCCGAGGTCTTCACCGCCGGCCGTCCGCCGGCGACGGCGCGCGGCTTCCGGCTCGATCCGGCGCGCGTCGTCTCGCTGGTCGGCATGGAGATCGCCGCGCCGGAACAGGCGCGGATCCTGAAGGCGCTCGGCTTCGGCGTCACCGAGGCCGGGGCGGGGTTCGAGGTCGCCGTGCCGTCCTGGCGGCTCGATGTGCATGGCGAGGCCGATCTGGTCGAGGAAATCGCCCGCGTCGCCTCGCTGACCAAGCTCGAGGGCAAGCCGCTGACCCGCCCGGCGGGCGTGGCGCGACCGATCCTGACCCCCGGCCAGCGCCGCGAGGGTCAGGTCCGCCGAACCGTCGCCGCGCTCGGCTACAACGAATGCGTGACTTACAGCTTCATCGACGATCAGGCGGCGGGCCTGTTCGGCGGCGGCTCCGAGGCGACGCGGCTGGAAAATCCGATCAGTTCGGAGATGAGCCATCTGCGCCCCGACCTGCTGCCCGGCCTGCTGCGGGCCGCCGCGCGCAACCAGGCCCGCGGCTTCGCCGATCTCGCGCTGTTCGAGGTGGGGCAGGTGTTTCCGGGCGGCGAGCCGGGTGAGCAGACGCTGGTCGCGACCGGCCTGCGCGTCGGCGCCGCCGCGCCGCGCAACAGCCATGGCACCCGCCGGCCGGTCGATCTCTACGACGCCCGCGCCGACGCGGAGGCGGCGCTCGCCGCGATCGGCGCGCCGGCCACGCCGATGATCCAGCGCGCGGCGCCGGATTGGTTCCATCCCGGCCGCTCGGCGCTGCTCACGCTCGGGCCGAAGGTGGTGCTCGCCGCCTTCGGCGAGCTGCATCCGCGGGTTTTGGCCGCGCTCGATGTCAAGGGTCCGGCCGTCGCCTTCACCCTTCAACTCGCCAACGTGCCGTTTCCCAAGGTCCGGAGCGCCACCCGCCCGCCACTTGCCATCTCCGACCTGCAGGCGGTCGAGCGCGATTTCGCCTTCGTGCTCGACACGCGCGTCGAGGCGGAGGCGGTGCTGAAGGCGGCCCGCGCCGCCGACAAGGCGCTTATCTCGAACGTGTCCGTCTTCGACCTCTTCGAGGGGCCGAAGGCCGAGGCGCAGATGGGCGCCGGCAAGAAGTCCGTCGCCATCGCCGTCCGCCTGCAGCCGACCGCGGCCACCCTGACCGAGGCCGAGATCGAAGCCGTCTCGGCCAAGGTCGTCGCCGGCGTCGCCAAGGCCACCGGCGGCGTGCTCCGCGCCTGAGCGAATTTCTCGCGCGCCATCGGGGCGCCGGCCGGCGTGGCGGTTTCCACCGATCCGCCGCGTGGCGAAATAGCTTGCCACGGCGCGCCGGGCCGCCATTCTTTGGGCGTGAAACATCAGGAGACGCATGGGATGCTCAAGGAATTCCGGGACTTCATCGCCCGCGGAAATGTCATGGATCTGGCGGTCGGTATCATCATCGGCGCGGCCTTCACCGCGATCGTCAATTCGCTGGTCTCCGATCTCATCAATCCGCTGATCGGCCTCTTCACCGGCGGGGTCGATTTCTCCAATCTGTTCTTCGCGATGTCGACCGAGGAATTCCCGTCGGTGGCGGCGGCGGAGGCGGCGGGGGTCGCGGTCTTCCGCTATGGCTCCTTCATCACCGCGATCATCAATTTCCTCATCATCGCCTGGGTGGTGTTCCTGCTGGTCAAGGCGATGAACAAGCTCCAGGCCACCGTGACGAAGCCGGAGGAGCCAGTCCCGGCCGGTCCGACCCAGGAGGATCTGCTGGTCGAGATCCGGGATCTGCTGCGGGCGCGGCCGTCGGTCTGACGGAGGCGGACCCTCAGATCCCGAACAGGAAGATGGCGAGGTAGAGCGTCGCCATCCCCGCCGCGATGGCGCCGAGCGTGTTGCGGGTGATCGCCCCGATCGCCAGCGCGGCGATGGCGGCGGCGATGCGCGGGGCGTCGGCGTGGCCCCCCGTCGCCGCCGGCCAGACCACCAGCGGCGCGACGAGGCCCGGCATCACCGCGACCGGCACATAACGCAGCAGCCGCGAGGCCCAGCCGGGCAGCGGCCGGTCGCCGATCAGCCCGAGGAACGACACGCGGATGAGATAGGTGCCGATCCCGAGGCAGAGGATCACCAGCCAGATCGACGCGCTCCGGCTCATCGCCGCCGCTCCAACAGCAGCTCCACCCCGGCGCCGGTCAGCATGGCGAGCAGCGCCGCGATCAGGAGCCAGAGATTGTAGGGCATCCAGGCGAGCGCCAGCGACACCGCGACCGAGACGAAGGCCGCCGCCAGATGCGGCAGGCCGCGCAGCATCGGCGCGACCAGGGCGATGAAGGTGACCGGCACCGCGAAATCCAGCGCCAGCGCGGGCGGGATCGCCGCGCCGACCAGCGCGCCCGCCAGGCTCGCCGCGTACCAGAGCGGACAAATCGCGACGGCGGAGCCAAACAGATGCCACATCCGCTCGTCCACGCTCATCGGCGGGCGGAGCGTCGCATTCGAGATCGTCGTGCCGTAGGTCTGGTCGGTCAGCACATAGCCGGCCAGCGCGCGCTGCCAGAAGGGCGCCGCCCCGACCAACGGCGCGATGCTCGCCGAATACATCGCGAGCCGCAGGTTCACCGCCAGCGACGTCACGATCACGATCAGGAGCGGCGCCTGGTCGGACAGCAGCTGCAGCGCCGTGAATTGCGATGCGCCGGCGACCACGAAGACGCTCATCCCGAGAATCTGCGCGAGGTTCCAGCCCGCCTCGCTCGCCGCGACGCCGAACATGAGGCCAAAGGGCACTACGACCAGCGCGAAGGGTACCACGTCCCGCAGGCCGAGGAGGAATGCCCGGCGGCGCGGCGCCTGTTCCATGGACGAATTTCCCCAAGGTCGGCGGCGGGACATGAGCTTGTCGCTTGGCGACGCCTTGTCCGTGCGTCTATCGTGAGACGCCGCCGCGCTTCAACCCCGGAAATGATCACGGTCCTCGCCTTCCTCCGCCGTTCGGCGCCCCCGCGATCGCCAGCCGCGTGATCGGCGGGGTCATCCTCGCGGGGGGCGGCTCGATCCGCCTCGGCGGCGGCGACAAATGCCTGCTGACACTCGGCGACCGGCCGATCCTCGCACATGTGATCGCCCGTCTGCGCCCCGGCGTCGAGGCTCTGGCGCTGAGCGCGAACGGCGATCCGGCGCGCTTCACCCCCTTCGGCCTGCCGGTGCTGCCGGACGGGCCGCCGGGCGCGGTCGGGCCGCTCGCGGGGGTGCTCGCCGGGCTCGATTGGGGCGCCGGGCGGGGGTTCGAGGCAATCGTGACCGCCGCCGCCGACACGCCGGCCTTTCCGAGCGACCTCGTGACTGTCCTGCGCGCCGCCGCCGAGGGTCGACCGCTGGCGATCGCGGTCACGGAGGGACCCGACGGGCGGCGCGCGCATCCGACCTTCGGCCTCTGGCCCGTCGCCCTGCGCGCGCCATTGCGCGCCGCCCTCGCCGCGGGCGAGCGCCGCGTCCGGCGCTTCGCGGAAACCATGGGCTGCGCGGCGGCGATCTTTCCCGATCCAGGGGGGGACGCCTTCTTCAACATCAATACCCCCGCCGATCTCGATCTTGCCCGCGGCCGGCTCGCCGCCAGCGGGGGATGAGGCGTCCCGGCCACGCGGGACCGGCGCGTTCCGCGCGCGTGACGATCACGCTTGCCCGGGCCGCGGAGGGATGAAATGGGAGGCGACAGCCCGTCGCCCGGTCGTCCGCGCATTCGGTCCATCGCCCCAGGTCCATCGCCCCAGGTCCATCGCCTTGTCCTCGCCCCTGTTGTCGCGGCCGGGTGTTCACACCACGGCTTTCTACATGGCCTTCTTCATGGCCAACGGCGTGCATTTGCCGTTCTGGCCGCTCTGGCTCGAGAGCTGGGGCCTGACGGCGAGCGAGGTCGGGCTCTTCACCGCGCTCGGCATCGGCGTACGCGTGGTGGCGGGCCTCGTCATCCCCGCGATGGCCGACCGGCTCGACGCGCGCCGTGCGACCATCGTCGCCTGCGCGCTCGCCGGGGCGCTGATCTTCGTCGGCCACCTCTGGATTCGCGACAAGGCGGTGCTGCTGCTCGCGACACTGGCGGCGGGCGCGATGATGGCCGGCATCAGTCCGATCGGCGAGGCGCTCGGCGTCGCCGCCGCGCGCATCTTCGGCTTTTCCTACGCGCCGACCCGCGGCATCGGCTCGATCGGCTTTCTCACCGCCAATCTGCTGGTCGGGGCGCTGATCGCCTCGACCGGCGTGATGATCGCGCTCTGGTGGATCGTCGGCTGTCTCCTCGCGACCATGACGCTCGCCTGGCACCATCCGGGCGGACAGCGGCTCCAGGGCCAGACGCCGCCGAGGATCGGCGAGATCCGCCAGCTCGTGCTCAATCCGGTCTTCGCCGTCTTCGTCGCCGCGCTCGCCTTCACACAGGCGAGCCACGCGGTGTTCTATGCCTATGGCACGATCCACTGGACGGCGCTCGGTCTCGGCGAATCGCGGATCGGCGCGCTCTGGGCGACCGGGGTCGGGGCCGAGGTGGTGTTCATGGTGACCATCGGCGCCTGGATGACGCGCGCCCTGGGGCCGGTGGGGTCGCTCACCCTGTCGGGCGTCGCCGGGGTGGTGCGCTGGGGCGCGATGATGTTCGATCCGACGGGCTGGATCCTCTGGCCGCTGACCGCGCTCCATGCCTTCACCTTCGCGATCGGTCATCTCGGGGCGATGGCCTTCATCTCGCGCGCCATCCCGCCCCGCTTCGGCGCGGCGGCGCAAGGCGCGGCGGCGGCGATGGCGGCGGGCCTCGTTCTCGCCCTCGGCATGGCGGCGGCGGCGGCGGTCTATCCGACGCTTGGCGGCCTCACCTACGGCATCGGCGTCCTGATGTCGGCGATCGGCCTCGGGGTCTGCGCCCGGCTTGCCCGCGTCTGGCACGGCGAGGAACTGGCGGTCTGATACGAACACCGGCTGATCGGCTCGGTCCCTTGTCCCGAACGGCGCCTCGGCCCGGATCAGGCGACAGTCCAGTGGACTGTCGACCCGGGACGTTGGCCTTCGACCA
>NZ_CALAGI010000043.1 GCF_937891315.1 uncultured Amaricoccus sp.
CGCCCGCGCCAAGGGTCGCCGCGACAACCGTCGCCTGCTTGAGCTCGACGAGCATATCCTGCGGGACATCGGCGTCACCCGCGACTCTCTCTACCGGTGAGGCGCGGACCCCAGCGACCGGGCGGCGGCGAGACCTGCCCGCCGGCCGGTCGCGAGGCAGGCGGTCAGCAGATAGCCGCCGGTCGGGGCGTCCCAGTCGAGCATCTCGCCCGCGCAGAAGACCCCCGGGACCGCGCGCAGCATCAGCCCCTCGTCAAGCGCCGCCCGCGCCACCCCGCCCGCGGTCGAGATCGCCTCATCGATCGGCGCCGGGCCGAGCAGCGGCAGCGGCAACGCCTTCAGCGCCCGCGCGAGGCCGTCCGCGGTCGCCACCTCCGGCGCGCATTCCCGGAGCAGGGCGATTTTGGCCGGTCCGAGATTCAGCACCTTGCGCAGATGGTTCGCCAGCGTCGCGCCCCCGCGCGGCCGCGCGAGGCGACGCGCGACCTCGGCCTCCGTCCGATCCGGCACGAGGTCTAGCGTCAGCGCGGCGCCCGCGCGCAAGCCGGGGCCGAGCGCGTAGACGCCGCCGCCTTCGACGCCGCGCGCGGTCAGCACGAACTCGCCCCGCGCCGTTCGTCCCCCCGCCGACAGGGCGACCGGCTTGATCGCCGCGCCGAAATGGCGGGCCATCGCCGGCGACCAGTCGACCAGAAACCCGCTGTTCGACGGTTCGAACGGCGTGAGCGGAACCCCGCGCGCGGCGAGGAGCGGCGCCCAGGCGCCGTCCGACCCCAATCGCGCCCAGGAGGCGCCGCCGAGCGCCAGAACCGTCGTCCGCGGCGCCAGCGTCCGCGGCCCGTCCGGCGTCTCGAACAGGACCGCCCCGCCGACCGTGTCGTCCGCCGCCCAGCCTCGCCAGCGCCAGCGCGTCCTGATCTCAACCCCCGCCCCGGTCAGTCGCGCGAGCCAGGCGCGCAACAGCGGCGAAGCCTTCATCGCCACCGGAAACACCCGGCCCGACGTGCCGGTGAAGACCTCCTGCCCAAGCCCGCGCGCCCAGTCCGCGACCTCCGCCGGGCCGAACTCCGCGATCAGCGGTTCGAGCCAGTCCGCGTCGCCATAGGCCGCTGCGAAGGCGCCGGCGGGCTGGTCCTTGGTCAGATTGAGGCCCGACTTGCCGGCCATCAGGAACTTGCGCCCGATCGAAGGCCTGGCCTCGGCCAACACAACCCGGACGCCGGCGGCGGCGAGCGTCTCGGAAGCCATCAGCCCGGCCGGACCGCCGCCGATCACCAGCGCCTCGATCGGCTCCGGCGGGGCATCCTCGGCGTTGAGAGCCGGGACGTTCAGTTCAGTCGAGCCCGATCCGGGCGCGGATCGCCGGATCGCGCAGCGACACCTCCTGGCCGGCGAGATCCGCCGGCGCCTCGGCGCAGAGCCAGACCAGCGCCCGGGCCGGCGTCGTCACCGGCGCGTGCTGCGAGAAATCCATCTGGCTGACCGGATTGATGCCCGATGCCTTGATCCGTCGCTGCATGTCGGTCGCCACGGTACCGGGCGACAGGCTGAAGACGCGGATGCCGTGGCCCTTGTTCTCGAGATGCGCGCAGCGCGTCAGCATGTGCGAGGCGGCCTTCGAGGCGCAATATGCGCTCCAGCCCTCCAGCGGATTGTGCGCCGCGCCGGAGCCGATGTTGACGATGACGCCGGCGCCCTGCGCCCGCATGATCGGCAGCGCGGCGCGCAGTCCGTGATAGACGCCCTTCAGGTCGATATCGATCGCCGCGCCCCAGACGTTCGGATCCGTCGCCGCCAGCGGGCCGATCGGGTCAATCACGGCGGCGTTGTTGACGAGGACGTCCACGCCGCCCAGCGTTTCGCGCGCATGGTTGAGCGCGGCCTGAACCTGCGAGAATTCCGCCACGTCGCAGGTCATCGCTTCGGCGCGGGCGCCCGCCCGCCGCAGCCGGGTCGCAAGCTCGGTGATGCCCTCGGCCCCGCGCGCGAGGAGCAGCAGGCTCGCGCCCTCGGCGGCCATGGCCTCGGCGGTGGCGGCGCCGATGCCGCGACCCGCGCCGGTGATGACGACGCTCTTGCCCACGAGAAGGCCCATGATCGCTTCCCCCAACCCGAGGCCCCCGGCGGGGGACGTTTTTACGCGCCGATGAAAGGCGGTCGCGGCATGAAAGGCAAGGGCCAAGGCCGCGCTCTCCGGTTGTTTCGCGCCGCTTTCCGACCTAAGTAGCTGCACCTATCGGCCGCATGGAGAAGCCCGGCATGACCTCCCTATCGACGCTGCCCATCGTCGCACTCTATGTCGGCCTCAACGGGCTGATCATGCTCTGGCTGTCGGTCGCGGTCAGCCGGGTCCGCATGCGAACCGGCGTCTGGGTCGGCGACGGCGGGGTGGCGGAGCTGACGCGGGTCATGCGCGGCCATGCGAACTTCACCGAGTACGCGCCGTTCGGTCTCCTGATGCTGCTGCTGATGGCGGCGATGGGCCTGCCCTGGTTTCTCGTCCACGGCTTCGGGGCGACGCTGACCGTGGGCCGGTTGCTGCATGCGGCGCATTTCACCGGCGCCTATGACGCGCTGATCGCGCGGCAGATCGGCGCGATGCTGACCTTCGCGGCGATCGGGCTTGGCAGCGTCGGGCTGATCTTCCACGCCCTGACGGCGATGGGCTGACCATGGCACGGGATCTCGAAGGCCTGGCGGGCGCGCTCCTCGACGCGGCGCGCAAGGCGGGGGCGGAGGCGGCGGACGCGCTGGCGGTCGAGGGCGACAGCCTCTCGATCGAGGTGCGGGCCGGCGCGCTGGAACAGGCGGAGCGGGCCGAGGGCGTCGAGGTCGGCCTGCGCGTCCTGCTCGGCAAGCGGCAGGCCTGCGTCTCGGCAAGCGACGTCCGGCCCGAGACGCTGACCGCGATGGCCGAGCGGGCGATCGCCATGGCGCGCGAGGCGCCGGAGGATCCCTGGTGCGGCCTCGCCGCGCCGGAGCAACTGGCGCGGCGCTGGAACATCGCCGCGCTCGACCTTGTCGATCCGTCGGAAATGCCTTCGGCGGCGGAATTGCGCGAGACCGCGCTGGTGGCCGAGGCGGCGGCGCTCGCCGTGCCGGGCATCACCCGCGCCGAGGGAGCGGGCGCCGGCTGGCAGGCGAGCCGTTTCCATCTCGCCGCCAGCAACGGCTTCTCCGGCGGCTACGGGCGCACCGGCCATTCGATCCACGCCGTTGCGATCCATGGCGAGGGGCTGGCGATGGAGCAGGACCATTGCGTCGAGGGGCGCGCGCATCGCGCCGACCTGCCCGACCCCGACGGCATCGGCCGTCTCGCGGGGGAGCGGGCCGTGGCGCGGGCCGGAGCCAGGAAACCACCGACCGGCGCCTTCCCCGTGCTCTTTGACGAACGGGTGGCCTCCTCGCTGATCGGGCATCTGACCCAGGCCATCAACGGCGCCGCGGTGGCCCGGGGGGCGAGCTGGCTCAAGGACGCCCTGGGTGAGGCGGTGCTGCCGGACGGCATGGATCTCGTCGAGGATCCGACGCGCCCGCGGACCAGCGGCTCGCGCCCGTTCGACGGCGAGGGGCTGCCGACGTCGCGCCGCGCGATCGTCGAGGGCGGCGTGCTGCGCGGCTGGACGCTCGATCTCGCGACCGGGCGGCAGCTCGGGCTGGCGAGCACCGGCAATGCGAGCCGCGGCACGGACGGCCCGCCGGGCCCGGCGGTCGGCAACCTGACGCTGACGTCGGGCGCCATGACGCGCGAGGCGCTGATCGCCGGGATGGGCACCGGACTGATCGTCACGTCGCTGATCGGCTCCTCGGTCAATCCGACCACCGGAGACTATTCGCGCGGCGCCAGCGGCTTCTGGGTCGAGCGCGGCGAGATCGTCGGGCCGGTCAACGAATGTACCATTGCCGGCAATCTGCGCGCCATGCTGCGGACCCTCGTCGCCGCGAACGACGCGCGGCCGCATCTCAGCCGCGTGGTGCCGAGTCTGCTGGTCGAAGGCCTGGTCGTTGCCGGCGGCTGACCCGGCGGCCGATCTCGCGCTGCTGACCGACGCGGCGCGGATCGCCGGCGAGATCGCGCTGCGCCATTTCCGCCGCGGGGTGACCGCCTGGGACAAGCCCGAAGGCCACGGACCGGTGACCGAGGCCGATCTTGAGATAGACCGCGCGCTGCGCGCGGGGCTGATGGCGGCGCGCCCCGACTATGGCTGGCTCTCCGAGGAGAGCGCGGACGAACCCGCGCGCCTTGGTGCGCGACGGGTCTTCATCATCGATCCGATCGATGGCACGCGCGCCTTCATCGCGGGGGACAAGGCCTGGGCCCATTCCCTCGCGGTCGTCGAGGGCGGGCGGCCGATCGCGGGCGTCGTGCATCTGCCAATGCTGGAGCGCACCTACGCCGCGGCGCTGCGCGGCGGCGCCTCGATGAACGGGGCCGCGATCGCGGCGAGCAGCCGGGCCGACCTTGCCGGGGCGAAGGTCCTGGCGACGGCCGCCCTGATGGAACCCTCCTGGTGGCCGGGCGGGGTGCCGAAGCTCGACCGGCATTTCCGCACCTCGCTCGCCTACCGGCTCTGCCTCGTCGCCGAAGGCAAGTTCGACGCGATGCTGACGTTTCGCGACACCTGGGAATGGGATGTCGCCGCGGGGGATCTCATCGCCCGCGAGGCCGGCGCCCGCGTCACGACGCGCGCCGGCGGAGCCACTTGCTACAACGCCGCGCGTCCGCTGCTGCCCGGGCTCGTCTCCTGCGCCCCGGCGCTGCACGCCGCGCTTGTGGCACGGCTCGACGGCGGGACGGCGCCCGACTGAGGGCGCCCCGCTGGCGCGGCGCTCCGTTTCGCGGAGCGGCTGGCACATGGTCCCCCTCGCGGCCGCGTCTTGCCGATCCGCGAGTGGCGGAACGGTAACCTCCACCTTCGCGCGCGCGGCATTGATTTCGCCAGCGCCGCGGCTAAGGTGCCCCGACCGCCTGGATCAGGAGACCCTATGTCCCAATTGCTGCACCTCGTCTTCGGTGGAGAGCTGACCGACCCTCAAGGCACCGAGTTCAAGAATGTGAACGAGATCGATATCGTCGGCATGTTCCCGAACTATGCGACGGCCTATTCCGCCTGGAAGGCCAAGGCACAGGGTAGCGTCGACAAGGCTCAGACGCGCTATTTCATCGTGCATCTGCATCGGCTGCACGACGAGCCGAAGCCGCCGGCCGAAGTCGGCGGCGAGGCCGCGCGCGAGGATTGAGGATCCGCTGACCAGAAGATGCCCGCCGCCGCGAATCGTTCGGCCCTGCTCGGGCTCTATCTCATGGTGTCGCGGCGCGCCGGCGGGATCGCGCAACGCTATCTGTCGCGGCGGATGGCGGCGGGCAAGGAGCATCCGACCCGCCTCGGTGAGCGCATGGGCGAGGCCGGCGTCCCCCGCCCCGAAGGCCCGGTCGTCTGGTTCCACGCCGCCTCCGTCGGCGAGGCGGCGTCGCTCCTGGAACTCTTGCGGCGCCTTCTGACCGAGCGGCCGGGGCTTACCTGCCTCGTCACCACGGTGACCGTCACCTCCGAACAATTCCTGCGCGAGCGGCTTCCGGAGCGGTGCCTGCACCAGTTCGTGCCCGTGGATGTCCTGCCCTGGGTCGAGCGGTTCCTCGCGCATTGGCGGCCGGATCTGGCGGTCTGGACCGAGAGCGAGCTCTGGCCCGCGGCGCTGACCGCCACCGACGCGACCGGCGCGCCGATGCTGCTCGTCAATGCGCGGATCTCGAACCGCAGCTATCGACGCTGGCGGCTGGCGCGCGGCATGGCGCGGGCGCTGCTGCGCCGGTTCGACGGCATCCTCGCGCAGGACAAACTGGCGGCGGTGCATCTGCGCGCGCTCGGCGCCAACTCTGCCACGCTGCGCGTCGTGGGCTCGCTCAAGGAGGGCGCCGCGCCCTTGCCGTATGACGAGGCCGAGCGGGTGCGGATCACCCGCGCCTTCGCCCGCCGTCCGGTCTGGCTCGCCGCCTCGACCCATTCCGGCGAGGAGGAGGCGGTGATCGACGCGCATTTCCGGGCCCGCCGCGCCCTGCCGATGCTGGCGCTGATCCTCGCGCCCCGGCATCCGGTGCGCGGCGACGGGCTGGCCGAGATGCTGCGCGGCCGCGGCCTGACGGTGGCGCAGCGCTCGAAGGACGAGGCGATCGGCGCCGATACGGATGTCTATCTCGCCGATACGCTGGGCGAGATGGGGCTCTGGTACCGCGTCGCCTCGGTCAGCTTCATCGGCGGCAGCCTGGCCGAGGTCGGTGGTCATAATCCCTTCGAGCCGGCGCTGCTCGGCAGCGCGATCCTGCACGGGCCGCATGTGCGCAACTTCCAGGACGCCTATGCCGGGCTGACCGCGGCGGGCGCGGCGGTGGAGGTGCTCGACGGGGAGGAGCTTGGCACGGTGCTCGGCGCGACGCTGGCGCCGGACCGCGCGGCCGAGATGGCCGCCGCCGCCTGGGCGGCCTGCAGCGAGGGCGCCGAGGTGACCGACACGGTGCTCGCGGCCATTGGCGAGCTGCTCGACCGGCCCCGCGACGCGCCGGCGACCTGATGCGGGCGCCGCGGTTCTGGGGCAATCCGCCGTCGCGGCCGGGCTGGATGGCGACGGCGCTGGCGCCGTTCGGCTGGCTCTGGGCGGTGGTTACCGCGTGGCGGCTGGCGCGCGGGCCGAGAGTCCGGCTCGGCGCGCCGGTGATCTGCGTCGGGAACCTCACCGCCGGTGGCGCCGGCAAGACCCCGACGGTGATCGCCCTCGTCGAGCGGCTGCGGGCGCGCGGCGTCGAGACGCATGTGATCTCGCGCGGGCATGGCGGGTCGCTGAAGGGCCCGGTTCGGGTGGATGAGCGCCGGCATCGCGCGGACGAGGTGGGCGACGAGCCGCTGCTCCTCGCCGCCTTCGCGCCGGTCTGGATCGGCCGCGACCGGGCGGCGGCGGGCCGCGCGGCGGTCGCGGCGGGCGCGCGGGCGCTGGTGATGGACGACGGCTTCCAGAACCCGAGCATCGCCAAGGATCTGTCGCTCGTCGTGGTGGACGCGGGCTTCGGCTTTGGCAATGGCCGGGTGATGCCGGCCGGGCCGCTGCGCGAGCCGGTCGCCGCCGGGATGGCGCGGGCGGACCTGCTGCTCTGCATCGGTGCCCCCGAGGCGCGGACGGCCTTCGCCCGGACCTGGCCCGAGGGCGCCGGGGCGCTGGCCGGGGAATTGCGGCCGCTGCGGACGGGGATGGACTGGGGCGGCCTGCGGGCGCTGGCCTTCGCCGGGATCGGACGGCCGGAGAAGTTCTTCGAGTCGCTGCGCGCCCTTGGCGCCGATCTGGTCGCCACCCGCGCCTTCGCCGATCATGAACCCTATGCCCCGCGCATCCTCGCGCGTCTGGAAGCGGAGGCGCGGCTGAAAGGCGCGCAGCTCGTCACCACCGAGAAGGACGCCGCCCGCCTGCCGCCCGCCTTCCTGCCGAAGGTGCTGGTTCTGCCTGTTCGGCTGGAGCTCCTCGACTGGGCCCCGCTCGACGCGGCGTTTGGACACCTCGGCCTCTAGGAACCTTCGCCCCGCCCGCGGGTTTCGCGTCAGGCAGGGGAAGGAGAAAGATCATGCCGGCGAAATCAAAGGCGCAACAGAAGGCGGCGGGCGCCGCGCTGGCCGCCAGGCGCGGCGAGGCGAAGAAATCCGAGCTCAAGGGCGCGTCGCGCGAGATGTACGATTCGATGACCGAGGCTCAGCTCAAGGACTTCGCCGCCACGACGCACAAGGGCAAGCCCGAGCACGTTCCGGAAAAGGACTGACCCGAGCGCGGCGAGAAACTCAGCGCGAGGGCGTCAGGCGCTGGTCGAGCCACTCTCGGGCCGCGTCGATCGCATCGCCGTAGGCATCCAGCGCCGGGGCGGCGGGAGGCGCGGTCGCGGCGAGGGGCGCGCGAAAGACATAGGCGGCGGTGGCCAGCGCCGCGAGAACCAGCGCGACGAGGAGGCCGCGGCCGAAGCGGCTGGCCGGCGGCGGCGAGGGCGGCTCGGGCGCGGCGGCCTCGATCCGCAGCCGGCCGGTATCGCGCGGCGGCGCCCGATCGGGCGCGGGCTCAGGGGAGCCGGGCGGGGAGGCGGCGGGCACCAGGGCGATGGGCGGTGGCTTGGGGCCGGGGCTCGCCTCGGGCGGGGGCGCCTCGACGGCGGTCTCGGTCGGGGTCGTCGTGGCCGGGATGGGCTCGGCCGCCGGCGCCTCCGCGTCGTCGGCTTCCGGGGCGTCGGTTTCCGGGACGGCGACGAGCGTCGGGCGTGGGCGGGCGCCGCGGGTTTCGAGCCGGGCGAGGATCTGATCCTCCGACAGCGCCGCCTGCGCCGCTCGGGCGAACCAGCGCGTGTGGCAGGCGGTGCATTGCACGTGCTTGCCACCCGCCGGGATCTGGCCCTCGGGGACTTCGTATTCCGCTCCGCAATTGGGGCAGGTCAGGCGCATCGCGATGTTTCCGACCGAATCAGGAGCCTCCTTCTAGCGGCGCGCTCCGGTCATTCCAAGCGGGCGCCGGGCGAGTGGCGATCCCCGGATGGTCGCGGGGGTCGCGTCCGCCCCGTCATTCGATCCCGGTTCCGCCATGGATTTCCCGCGGCCGCGTCTTGCCGACCCGCCGCCGGCGGGTCGCGGCGGTCGCGCGCCCCAAAGCAATCGCGCGGAGGTGCCCGGGGGGAATTTCTTCGGGCTGTTTCAATCAGGACTGGCATGCCCGGCCTGACGGTTGAAAGCGGCCATGCCCGCCACGCCGAGATCTCACCGACGGTCGAGATCCTGGCGGGAACGCCGTGTACGGGTAGGCCCTGGGGTTGATCCCGGCCCCCGTTGCGCCCGTTCCGCCGGTCTGTATAAGTCGCGGCGTGTTCCCGCGGGGAGGTCCCGGTGATCGAATTCGAGCAGGCGGGGTTCAGCTACGGCCAGACGGACGTGCTGCGCGACATGAGCCTGAAGCTGGCGCCAGGGTCGTTCCAGTTCCTGATCGGCCCGTCCGGCGCCGGCAAGACCACGCTCCTGCGCCTCTGCTACATGGACCTGGCGCCGACCCGCGGCGTCGCGCGCTTCTTCGGCCGAACCATCGCGCCGACCGATCGCGATGCGATCGCGAACCTGCGCCGGTCGGTCGGGGTCGTGCATCAGGACTGCCAGTTCCTCGACCACCTGCCGTTGATCGAGAATATCGCGCTGCCGCTCCTCGTGAACGGCATCGACACGCGCGAGCGTCGGGGCGATCTCGAGGCGCTGCTGGAATGGGTCGACCTGACCGGGCGGGTCAATGCCCTGCCGCCGGAACTGTCGGGCGGCGAACGCCAGCGGGCGGCGCTGGCCCGGGCGGTGATCCTGAGCCCCGAGGTGATCCTCGCCGACGAGCCGACCGGCAATGTCGACTGGGAGATGGCGGTGCGGCTGCTGACCCTGCTGATCGAGCTCAACCGCATGGGCAAGACCGTGCTGATCGCGACGCACGACCTCAACCTCATCCGCGCGGCCAAGACCCGGGTCTCCGCCCGGGTGCTGCGGCTGCGCGACGGCGAGCTTCGGCTCGCGGGGGCGGATCTGTGATCGCGGCGGCGCGACGGTTCCTCGCCGGCGACGGCGCCGATCGCGTGGTGCCGCGCGGCGCGCACGCGGCGGTCTCGGTCGGATTTCTCGCGGCGGTGATGGCGTTCTTCGCGGTGATGGCGTTGGCACTGGCGCTGGCCGCCGGGCGCCTCGCCGCCTCCTGGGAGGGCGAGCTGGCGCAGGACGCGACCTTGCGCATCTTCGCGCCGCAGGACGCGGTCGAGGCCCAGGCCCGCGCCGCGCTCAACGTGCTGCGCACCACGCCCGGCATCCTCTCGGTGCGGGTGGTGACGCTGGAGGAACAGAAGGCGTTGCTCGAACCCTGGCTCGGTTCCGACTTCGCGATCGAGAGCCTGCCGCTGCCGCTGATGATCGAAGTCACGACCGACCGCGAGCGGCTGAACCGCGAGAGCCTCGACCTGCGCCTCTCGGCCGAGGCGCCGGGCGCGACCTTCGACGACCACGCCGCCTGGCGCGCGCCGCTGATCCTGACGGCGGAGCGGCTGCGGCTCTTCGCCTTCGCCTGCCTCGCGCTGACGGCGGCGGCGCTGGCCGCGGTTCTCGGCCTCGCCGCCCACGCCGCCGTCGCCGCCAACGCGCCCGTCATCCAGACCCTGCGCCTGATCGGGGCGCGCGACGACTATATCGCCCGCGCCTTCGTCCGGCGCTTCACCTCGCGCGCGCTGCTTGGCGCGGCGGCGGGAACCGTCGCCGGCCTCGCCCTGCTCGCCTTCCTGCCGAGCGCGAGCGAGCAGGGCTTCTTTCTCGTCGGCATCGGCCCGCGCGGCTGGCACTGGCTCGCGCCCTTGCTCGTGCCGCCGGTGGCCGGGCTCGTCGCCTTCGTCGCCACGCGCTGGGCGACGCGGCGCAACCTCCGCCGCTGGAGCTGAGCGCCGATGCTTCTGCTGCGCTCGCTGGTGTTCGACATCGCCATGTACGGCCTGATGGTGATCGTGGGCATCCTCGGCGGGCCGCTCGCGCTCTGGTCGGTCGCTGGCGCGCACCGGACGATCAAGGCCTATTGCGCCGGGGTCTTCTGGCTGCTGCGGGTGATCTGCGGCCTGCGGGTCGAGGTGCGGGGCGAGGTGCCGGCGGGTGATGTCATCGTCGCCTCCAAGCACCAGTCCTTTCTCGATATCATAATCCTCGCCCATGCCCTCCCGCGGCCGAGCTTCATCATGAAAAAGCAGCTGCGCTGGGCGCCGATCCTCGGGCTCTATGCCTTGCGCATCGGCTCGACCCCGGTCGATCGCGGCAGACGCTCGCAGGCGATGAAGGAGATGGTCGCGCATGTCGAGACCGCGACCGAGCCGCGGCAGCTCGTCATCTATCCGCAGGGAACGCGCGTCCTGCCGGGCGCGAAACTGCCCTACAAGTCCGGCGCCGGCGTGCTCTACGATCGGCTGGGCAAGGTCTGCGTCCCGGCGGCCACCAATGTCGGCGTCTTCTGGTCGCGCCGCGGCCGCTATCGCCATCCCGGCGTCGCCGTGCTCGAGTTCCTGCCGCCGATCCCGCCGGGATTGCCGATCCAGGAGTTCATGCGCCGGGTCGAGGGGGTGGTGGAGGAGAATTCCGACCGGCTGATGCGCGAGGCGGGCTTCGATCTGGCAACGGCGGCGCCGGGCGGCTAGGTTCGGGGCGAAAGCAGGAGCGCGCCGACGTGACCCCTCACTCGCCAGACTTCGCCGCCGATCTCGCCGCGCTCGCATGGCTCGTGGAACTCGGCGCCGACGAGGCGATCGCCGAGGCGCCAACCAACCGTTTCGAGGCGCCGAAAGCCGGTCCCGCGGCCCCGCCGGCGTCGCCCGCGCTGGCGGCGCCCGTGCCCGCCGCGGTCGCGGACGGGGCGGCGGCGGACGGTGGCGCGGCGGCGCTGGCCGCGGCCTGCGACGGTCTGCCCGCGCTCCGCGCCGCGATGGCGGCGTTCGAAGGTTGTTCCCTGAAGCAGGGCGCGCGCAATCTCGTCTTCGCCGATGGGAACCCGCGGGCGCGGGTGATGATCGTCGGCGAGGCGCCGGGGCAGGACGAGGATCTCGCGGGCCTGCCCTTCGTTGGCCGCTCGGGCCAGCTCCTCGACCGGATGTTCGCCGCGATCGGCCTGTCGCGCACCGCCGAGGCGCCGGAGGACGCGATCTATATCACCAATCTGCTGCCCTGGCGTCCTCCGCGCAATCGTGACCCCGCCGGGAACGAGGCGGCGATGATGGCTCCCTTCCTCTTCCGCCATATCGAGCTCGTCCGTCCGGAGGTCCTGGTGCTGATGGGCAAGATCGCCGTCGGCGCGGTGCTCGATACCTCCGAGCGGATCACCCAATTGCGCGGGCGCTGGGCGGATTGGCGCGGGATACAGACCCTGCCGACCTTCCATCCGGCATATCTCCTGCGCGCGCCGATCCAGAAGCGCGAGGCCTGGGCCGATCTCTTGTCGCTGCGGGCGCGGCTCGATGGCTGAGCCGCCGCCCTTCGTCCCGGTGCGGATCGCGGTCCTGACCGTCTCGGACAGCCGGACGTTGGCCGAGGACCGTTCCGGTCGGACGCTGGTCGAGCGGCTGACGGCGGCGGGCCATGTCCTCGCCGCCCGCGCGCTCCTGCGCGATGAGCAAGCCGAGATCGCGGCCCAGCTTCGCGCCTGGATCGCCGATCCCGCGATCGACGCGGTGATCTCGACCGGCGGCACCGGCCTCACCGGGCGCGACGTGACGGTCGAGGCGCATGAGGAGGTCTACGAGAAGGCGATCCCGGCCTTCGGCACGCTGTTCACCATGCTGTCCTTCGGCAAGATCGGCACCTCGGCGATCCAGAGCCGGGCCTGCGCCGGCGTGGCGGGCGGCACCTATCTCTTCGCTTTGCCGGGCAGCCCCGGCGCCTGCCGCGACGCCTGGGACGAGATCCTGGTCCACCAGTTCGACCTGCGCCAGCGCCCCTGCAACTTCGTCGAGATCATGCCGAGGCTCGAGGAACATCGCCGCGGCGGCTGACGTCCGCCTCGACCGTCGCCCGATGATCTGCTAATCTCGGATGAATATTACCAAGTAATTCTCGATTTGGATTCGCCTGAACGCGGGGCCGCGAGCGAAAGCCGGGCAATGTTGGCCGGGCAAGACCCGCCTTTGGGATCCGGTCGTGGCGCGTTCCGGCGCGCCCGGGAAAGCGGAGGGGGACCATGGCGACTTTCACGGGCACCGACGCGTCGGAATTGTTCTCGCAAGGGGATCTGTCGGGAACGGTCATCGTCGATCCGCCCGGCTCGCTGCCGGGCGACGGTGGCGACACCTACGCGCCCGGTGGCGGCGACGATACGGTATTCGGCGGTCTCGGCGGCGACATGATCGACGAACGGGACGCCACCGCCGACGGCGCCGACCTGTTTCTCGGCGGCGGTGGGTCGGACACGCTCTATGGTGGCGCGGACGAGGATGTTCTGCAGGGCGAGGGCGATGACGATTACCTCTACGGCGGCGAGGCCGCGGACCTGCTGGAGGGCGGCGACGGCGACGACTATCTCGATGGCGGCACCGGGCGCGACAGGATGTTCGGCGGCGCCGGCGACGACACCTTCTTCTTCGATCTCAGCGCGCGGGCGGGCGACACGCTGACGGGACGGACCCTGGCCAATGGTGGATCGGGCCGCGACACGCTGCAACTTTCGGCGCCGTTCGACGCCGATATCCGCGTGGTGGTGGATCTGCGCAAGGGCCTCGTCACCACACTCGACGAGAAGTGGAAACTGGTCTCGATCGAGAACGTCGAGGGCTCGGACGGCGCGCGCATCTATGGAAGCGACAAGCACAACGAGATCTACTCCTCCGGCAGTTCCAAGGTCTGGGCGCTCGGCGGTGATGACCGGGTGGAATCGTACTACGGAACTCCGGAAATCGACCTCGGCGACGGCGACGACACCGGGCTCGGCGGCGGCGAGGAAGACGAGTTCCACGGCGGCCGCGGCGACGACCTCATCCTCGGGCGGGGTGGCGACGACCAGATCTTCGGCGAGGCGGGAAACGACAGGCTTTACGGGGATCACGAGGGGGACAGCGGCAATGGCGAGGATCTGCTCGTCGGTGGCGCGGGCAACGATATTCTGCAGGGCGGGTTCTACAGCGATACGCTCTATGGCGGCGCCGGCCGGGACCGCTTCGTCTTCGATAACCCCGCCGCCTCGAAATATGATCGGCTGGACGAGATCCGAGGCGGGGCGCCCGAGGGGTTTTCGCGTTCGGGCAGCGTGGACGAGGCGTTCGAAGGTCCGGGCAGCGCGCGCGGCGACCGGATCGACCTGCGCGGCATCGATGCGTTCCAGGGGCCCGAGGGCGAGGATTTCGAGAACAATGCCTTCACCTTCCGCAGCACCGAGCAGGGCGGCCTCTGGCTGCGCGATCGCGGCGATGTGACGATGGTCTATGGCAATGTCGACACCGACGCGAACGCCGAATTCGTGCTCGCCATCTACGACGGCGATGTGAAGGCCTCGGAATACACGCGCGCCGACTTCCTGCTCTGAGGGTTGAAGATGGCCACGTTCACCGGAACCGACGAGTCCGAACTGTTCTCGTCAGCCGGGCTGTCGCCGACGGTGACCCCCGACCCCGCCGACGCCGTACCAGGAGACGAAGGCGACATCTATCGGCCGGGTGGTGGCGATGACACGGTCCTTGGCGGCGCGGGCAACGACACGATAGGCGGCTGGTTCGCCTCGGAGGCAGGCGCCGACGACCTGCGCGGCGGTCCTGGCGACGACACGCTCTATGGCGGCGACGACGCCGACGATCTCGATGGAGGCGATGGCGACGACGAATTGAACGGGGGCGCCGGGGACGACTATCTCAACGGCGGTGAGGGCGACGACGATCTCGATGGCGGCGGCGGCCAGGACGAGTTGAGCGGCGGCGCCGGGGACGACCGCCTGAGCGGAGGCGGCGGCCGGGACGAGTTGAGCGGCGGCGACGGCGACGACTATCTGAGTAGCGGCGGCGGGGTCATGCTGGGCGGACGGGGCCGGGACAGGATAACGATCACGACCGGCGGCGACGGCGTCGCTGGACGCAACTACGTCGATGGAGGAAACGGCTCCGACACCCTGAGCTTCTGGGAATCCGGCGGCGCCGTCGACCTGCGCGCCGGTTCGGCGAGCCTGTCCGGTACGACGTGGCAGATCGTGTCCATCGAGGCCGTCGATGCGAGTGACGACAGCAAAGTCTACGGCGACGGGCGCGCCAACGTGATCTCGGTCGGCGCCGGGTCAATCGCCTGGGGCTTCGGCGGCGACGACCGCCTTTCGACCTTTGGCGGCAAGCTGCGCGGCGGAGCGGGCGACGACCGCCTGACCGGCGGATCCGTCGCCGAGCAGTTGTTCGGCGATGGTGGCCGGGACCGGATCGACGGCGGGGGCGGCGAAGACCTGCTGTTCGGTGGTGCGGACAATGACAAGCTGTTCGGAGATGTCGGGAATGCCGGCGAGTTTGACAGCGGTGGGGATGTGCTGTTCGGCGGTGCAGGCGACGACTTGCTGGCCGGGAACGGAAAGTCGGACGAACTCTATGGCGGCGCGGGCCGCGATCGGTTCGTCTTCCATGACGTGCGCGACTCGAGCACCGTGCGCCCGGACAAGATCCTCGGCGGCGCGCCGGAGGGCGGTTCGTCGGCGGGCTCGGTGGCCGAGGCGTTCGAAGGCGCGGGACGGGGGCGTGGCGATCTCATCGACCTGCGGGGTATAGACGCGCGCGAGAGCAGTGTGTTCAGCGACCAGGCCTTCCGCTTCGACGAGCGGACGGAAGGCGGTCTCTGGCTCCGGGACGACGGCGACGTGACCGTGGTGCGCGGCAATGTCGATGACGACAAGGGGGCCGAGTTCCTGTTGCGCATCGAGGACGGCGCGGCGACCTCGGCCGCGGACTACACGGCGGCGGACTTCCTGCTCTGACGCCTCGGATCGGGGGTCACGGCCAGCGGTAGCCGATCTTCTCCAGGTCGCGCCCGCCGATGCGATCGCGCGCGCGCGCCCATTCCGCGCCACCCATCGCCGCGTAGAAGCGTCGCGCGGCGGTGTTCTCGGCCAGCGCCCAGACGCGCAGTCCGGGCAGGCCGTGATCCGCGAGCCGCGCGCGGGCGTCGAGGAACAGCCGGCGCCCGAGGCCGATGCCCTGGTAGGCCGGCCGCAGGTAGAGCTCGTAGATCTCCCCGGTTCGCTCCGCCCGATCGCTTCCGCGCGCGCGGCCGAGCGTCGCATAGCCGGCCAGCGCGCCATCGAACTCGACGACCAAGGCCCGCGCGCCGGCGCCGTGCAGGCGCCGCCACCAGGAGGGGCCGCGCGCCGCGATCATCCGCTCGAGCGCGACGCCCGGGATGATCCCCGCGTAGGCATGCCGCCAGGCCGCGCCATGCAGGTCGGCCAGCGCGCCCGCGTCGTCGGCGCCCGACCAACGGGTTCTGGTCATGTCTTCGGGCACCGCGCGCGGCATGGGTCGAACTCCGCCACCCCTATCGTGGCCCACTATGGTAGCCGGTCATGGCGATCGCGTCATCCCGGCGCGGCGCAGCCCCGGATATCGACCGTTCCGGCGGAATCGACCAGGGTCAGCCGCAGCCCGCCGCGATCGAGCACCGCCGCGCCGCCGGCCGCGGGTTCCAGCGGCGCGCGCGAGGTGATGGTGCGTCCGACCGTCTCGCTGACCGGCGGGCCGATCCAGACGCCGGGCAGGCCGGATTCTATGACCACGATCTGGCCCGGCTCCGGCTCGGGCTGACGGCCGAAGGTCACTTTCGTGGTAAGTTCATAGCCCTTCTCAGCCGGCGCGAGCGCGCAAGTGACGGTGGTGACCCCCGCCTCCTTGGCGCTGCGCGGCCGTTCGGCGAGCGCGGCCTTGATCCGCTCGGCGGCCGCGGGGGCGGCATCGGGGGCGAGATGCCCGGTCAGCCGTGCCTCGGCCGGCACGCAGATGTCGCGGCAGACCCCGAAGAACAGGTCGAGCGAGAGATCAATCGGCTGGTCCGCCGCCGTCGGCGTCAACAGGATCGGCAAGACGAGTTGCCCGGCATAGCCGATCCCGGGCAACCCCGCGTTGTCGAAGATCACCGGCCGCGGCCATTCGTAGGTGACAGAGGCGAGGTTGCGCGACTGCGACCATTCGAACTCCGGCGGGATGCCGACCGCGCCGGGCACCCGCCAATAGGTGTGCCAGCCGGGCGCGAGCGTGATCTCGATCGCTGCCATCCGCGAGCCGTCGGGCTGGCGCCACCCGTCGAGCAGCGCGACGCGGGCGAGCCCCTGCGCCGCGATGACCGGCTCGTCGGCCAGGGCGGGCTGGGCCGCGATGACGGCGGCGAGAAAGCGGAGGAGACGGCGCATGACCCTCAGAGCAATTCCACGTCGTCCCCAACGGCGATAGGAGAAAAACCGCCCGCGTACGTCACAATGCGGCGAGCGTGGCGCGATTGTCGCCCGGCGCGGGCCAGTCGCCGCGCTGGCCCGTCCGGCGTCACGGGCGGCGCGCGCCAGCCGTCGGCTTGTAATCCGCGGCGAACCGGACCATCTTCCGCCGATGCGCGCGCCGGATCCCCACTTTCTCGTCGGCCAGCTTCTGATCGCGATGCCCGGCATGGGAGATCAGCGGTTTGAGCGGACGGTGATCTTTCTCTGCGCGCATTCCGTCGAGGGGGCGATGGGGCTGATCGTGAACAAGCCCGCGCCGGAGCTGCGGTTCGCCGACCTGCTGGAGCAGCTGAAGATCCCCGCCGGCGTCTCCGGCATGTCGGAGACACGGGTGCATTTCGGCGGGCCGGTCGAGCACGGCCGCGGCTTTGTCCTGCATTCGGCGGACTACGACATCGACGGCGCGAGCCTGAAGGTCAGCCCGGATTTCGCCATGACGGCGACGGTCGAGGTGCTGCGCGATATTGCCAAGGGCGCGGGGCCGGAGCGGGCGCTGCTGGCCCTCGGTTATTCCGGCTGGGGTCCGGGTCAGCTCGAATCGGAGATCCAGGCGAACGGCTGGCTGACCGCGGCCGCCGAGCCCGATCTCGTCTTCGGCCAGCGCGATGCCCGCAAATGGGAGGCCGCGCTCCGCTCGCTCTCGATCGATCCTCGCCTCCTCTCCGCCGAGGGCGGCCGGGCCTGAGGGCGGTCAGTCCGGCAGGGTCTCGGCTGGCCAGGGCTCGCCCGGGCGGGGGGCGGCGGCGCGGCGCAGGCGGTCGTTGATGGCGAGACCGAGGCCGGTCATCGGGACCGGCGCCACCGCGATCCGCGTGACGCCGGTGCGGGTCGCGATCGTGTCCGCCTCGCGCAGGAAGGCGAAGAGATTGGCCGCCGCCTCGACGAGATCGCCGCTTGGCGAGAGATTGAGCCCGGGGCGCAACGCCGCGATCGGGCCGAAGCCGAGCCATACCTCCGCCGGTCCCGGCCCCGTCGCCTCGAGGCGCAGGCCGGCGCGCGGCGCGTAGTGCGAGAGCAGCTGGCCCGGCGCGTTCACATGCCGCAAGGCCCGGGTGTCGAGCGGCGCGCCGAGCACCGTCTCGATCACGCCGAGATCGAGCCCGCCGGGGCGGAGCAGAATGCCGGTGTCGCCGTCGAATCCGATGATGGTGGATTCAAGACCCACCTGGCAGGCGCCGCCGTCGAGCACCGCCGAGATCCGTCCGCCGAGTCCGTCGAGCACATGGTCCGCCCGGGTCGGGCTGACCGCGCCCGACGGATTGGCCGAGGGCGCGGCAAGCGGCCCGCCGAATTCGCGCAGCAGCTGGCCCGCGAGATCATGCGCCGGTATCCGCAACGCCACGGTATCGAGGCCGGACGTGGCGAGGTCGGAGAGCCCGGCGTCGCGCCGCTTGCCGAGCACGAGGGTCAGCGGTCCGGGCCAGAGCGCCTCGGCGAGCCGGCGGGCCGGTGGGGGGAAGAACGCGATCTCCTCCGCCATGTCGAAATCCGCGACATGGACGATCAGCGGGTTGAAGGTCGGCCGCCCCTTGGCCGCGAAGACCCGCGCGACCGCCGTGTCGCTGCGCGCATCGGCGCCAAGCCCGTAGACGGTCTCGGTCGGGAAGGCGACGAGCACATCCGCGCGCAGGAACTCGACGGCCGAGCGAATGCCGCTCGGGCTGTCGGGCAGGGTCACGGTGGTTCGGTTGGTCAAGGCGCGCTACCCGTGTCCTGCTTGTCCCCCGGCGGACCCCACTCTAGACTGGGATGCCCAAGGCAAGGGTCTAGCCGCATCCCGCGCGGCCATAAAGCCGCAAATGCCGAGCGCCGCCATCTGGAGGAAACCCGATGTCCTATCGCGCCCCCGTCGCCGAGATGCGGTTCGTCATGGACCGGGTGCTGGGCGCCGGACGGCTCGCCACGACCGAGCGCTTCGCCGAGGCCTCGCCCGAGACCATCGACGCCATCCTGGGCGAGGCGGCGAAGCTGAGCGAGGATGTGCTGGCACCCTTGCGCCGGGCGGGCGACCTGGAGCCGGCGCGGCTCGAAAACGGGGTGGTGCGGGCGACGCCGGGTTTCGCGGCCGCCTATCGCGCCATCGCCGACGGTGGTTGGGTCGGGATGACGGCCGCGCCGGAGCATGGCGGAATGGGCCTGCCCGTGACCCTGCTCACCTGCGTCAACGAGATGATGGCGAGCGCCAACATGGCACTGTCGCTCTGCCCGCTGCTGTCGCTCGGCCAGATCGAGGCGCTGAGCGCGCATGGCGACGCGGCGCTGAAGGCGCTTTATCTGCCGCGGCTGGTGGCCGGGGACTGGACCGGCACCATGAACCTGACCGAGCCGCAGGCGGGCTCGGACGTCGGCGCGGTGCGCACCCGGGCCGAGCCGACGGGCGACGGCGCCTACGCGGTCAGCGGCACGAAGATCTTCATCTCCTGGGGCGACCACGACATCGCGGAGAACATCTGCCATCTGGTGCTCGCCCGCCTGCCCGGCGCGGCGGCGGGGACCAAGGGCATCTCGCTCTTCCTGGTGCCGAAGTTCCTGCCCGACGCCGAGGGGCGGCCGGGCGCCGCCAACGGCGCGCGGGCGGTGTCGATCGAGCACAAGATGGGGCTGCACGGCAGCCCGACCTGCGTGATGGAGTTCGAGGGCGCGCGGGGCTGGATGGTCGGCGCGCCGGGTGGCGGCATGGCGGCGATGTTCACCATGATGAACAACGCCCGGCTCGGGGTCGGCGTCGAGGGCCTCGCGCAGGCCGAGGCGGCGTATCAGGCCGCGCTCGCCTTCGCCGGCGAGCGCCGGCAGGGGCGGACGCCGCTGCCCGGGGTCGAGACGATCCTCGGCCACGCGGACGTGCGGCGGATGCTCGCCACCATGGCGGCGCTGACCGCGACGGCGCGGGCGATCTGCCTCGACTGCGCCCTGTCGCTCGATCTGGCCGCGGCGGGCGAGGGGGCGGACTGGTCGGCGCGGGCGGCGTTCCTGACGCCGATCGCCAAGGCCTTCGGCACCGACACCGGCTGCGAGGTCGCGGCGCTCGCCACCCAGGTCTTCGGCGGCATGGGCTATGTCGAGGAGACGGGCGTGGCGCAATACTACCGCGACGTGCGCGTGACCGCGATCTACGAAGGCACCAACGGCATCCAGGCGATGGACATGGTCGGGCGCAAGTTGACGGACGGCGGCGCGGCGGCGCGCGCGCTGCTGGCCGCGGTCGCCGAGACGGCGGCCGCCGCCGGTGCGAAGGGCACGGCGCTGGCGCGCGCGGCGGCGGAGGTCGGGCGGGCGACGGACTGGATGGCGGCGGCGGAGCCAAACGACCGTTTCGCCGGCGCGTCGCCCTATCTGCGGGCCTTCGCCCTGACCCTCGGCGGTCACTATCTGCTGAAAGCCGCGCTCGCCGATCCGACCCGCGAGCCGCTGGCGCTGTTCCACCTGCGCCAGCTTCTGCCGCAGGCCGGGGCCCTCTGCGCCGCCGCCACCGAAGGCGCGGCGCCGCTCTATGCGATCGCGATGGCTTGAGCGGGATCAGGTGACGGCGATGATTTCCTCGGTGGTCATCGCGCCGGGAACGATGGTGATCGGGACATGCATCTCGCTCATCCGCCGGCCGGTCAGGGCGGCGACCAGCGGATCCGGGCCCTTCTCGGCGCCGGCTCCGAGTACCAGCACGCCGATCTCCGGATCCGATTTCACATGGGCGATCACTTCCTCGATCTTGTCGCCCTCGCGGATGGCGAGGGTCGGCGTGACGCCCTCGCGCTTCTCCATCCGGCTCTTGAAGATCTGGAAATGCGCCTCGATCTTCTCGCGCGCCTCGGCGCGCATGACGTCGGCGACGCCCATGAAGACCTGGAATTCCTCCGGTGAGACAATCGCCAGCATCTCGACTCCGCCGCCGGTCTTGGACGCGCGGATCGCGGCGTAGCGCATCGCGTTCAGCATCTCGGGCGTGTCGTCGAGAATGATCAGGAACTTGCGCAAGATGGTCCCCCGGACGTGTTCGGGGGGATCATTGGGGATGGGGAGGGAATGTGCAACCGGGTTGGGGGAAGGACGGGAGTTGAGGCAAGACGAGTGCCTTGCGTCGCACAGGGACGACACGGACGCCACCCGCACGCGACCTGCGACTAGGTCGCGTTGGTATGCCTATGGGCCGGCAAATGATCGATTACCGTTTGCTGCACGTCCGGCTCCCGGAAGTAGTAAATACGCAAGCAGCGCATCGGATTATGACGGTTTCCACCGTTCTTCACGGGTTGATAGACTTCATGGCGTCGGCCTTGCCAAATCGTCTCGTATGTGTCTCCACCGCGATACGCGTTAAAAACTCCTTACGGGATGGGTTCATCTTTGGTGCTCCCTCCTCCCCAGAGAACGGGAAAGGGTCAGAGTGAATTTTTGGTATTGGGAACAAGTATATGGTGAAAAATGAACCCCGTTCCAGTCACGCTGTATGGGTCAACCGGAAAATGCCAGCGGCGGAAACGTGTTTTGGCGCGGGCGTGGGTTCGCGGACCCTCCGTGGTCCATGCAATGCCGGCCCCTACCGCCCCGCCAGCCCGACGATCTCATAGGTCCGCGCCACGATCGGCGTCGCGATCGCGTTCGCCCGCTCCGCGCCGGCGGCGAGCAGGCGGTCGATTTCCGCCGGGTCGGCCATCAACTCGCCCATCCGCGCGCTGATCGGCGACAGATGGGCGACGGCGAGATCGGCCAGCGCCGGCTTGAAGTCCGAGAAGGCGCGGCCGGCGAAGGCGGCGACCACCTGGTCCGGCGTCTCGCCGGCGAGCGCGGCGTAGATGCTGACGAGATTGCGCGCCTCCGGTCGCCCGGCGAGGCCGGCGTAGGTCTCGGGCAGGGGTTCGGCATCGGTGCGGGCCTTGCGGATCTTTGTCGCGATCGCGTCGGCGTCGTCGGTCAGGTTGATCCGGCTCATGTCCGACGGGTCGGACTTCGACATCTTCTTGGTGCCGTCGCGCAAGGACATGACGCGGGTGGCGACGCCCTCGATCACCGGCTCGGTGATCGGGAAGAAATCCGTGCCATAGTCGTGGTTGAACTTCATCGCGATGTCGCGGGTTAACTCGATATGCTGTTTCTGGTCCTCGCCGACGGGCACGTGGGTGGCGTGATAGAGCAGGATGTCGGCGGCCATCAGCGCCGGATAGGCGAGCAGGCCGAGCGAGGAGTTTTCCGCGTTCTTGCCCGCCTTGTCCTTGAACTGGCTCATCCGGTACATCCAGCCGATACGGGCGACGCAGTTGAAGATCCAGGCGAGCTGCGCATGGCCGGGCACGGCCGACTGGGCGAAGAGAATCGACTTTTCCGGGTCGATGCCGCTCGCGATATAGGCGGCGGCGAGTTCGCGCGTGGCGTTGCGCAGTTTGGCCGGATCCTGCCAGACCGTGATCGCGTGCAGATCGACGATGCAATAGAGCGTCTCGTGGCTCACCTGCATCTCGGCGAAGCGCCGCAGCGCGCCGAGATAGTTGCCGAGCGTGAGATTGCCCGACGGCTGGATGCCGGAAAAGACGCGGGGCTGGAACCTGGCCTCGGCCATGGCGGGATCTCCGGGAGGCGGATGAATGGGGCGCCTTATCGCCGCTCCGCCGGCGCGCGTCAACGTCACCCGCCGCGCCGCATCGCCGCGCGCGCGTCGGCGAGGCGCAGCGCCCCGGTGGCGAGCACGGCGAGGCCGTAGCTCGCCATCCCGGCGAGAACGAGCAGGACAAGCGCCGGATAGCGCAGCGTCGGGGTGACGAGCCAGTCGCCAAGCAGATGCTCGGCGCCGATCAGCGCGGCGGTCATCACGAGGCAGGAGATCAGCAGCCGCGGCATCGCCCGGGCGAGGCGGGCGTCGATCGCCGCCGCCCCGTCCATGCCGCGGGTGCCGAGCCAGAGCTGCGCGAGCATGGTCCAGCCGGCGATGGTGGTGCCGAGCGCCGCGGCCGAGAAGCCGATGAGGGGCGAGAGGCCGAGGGCGATGACCGCGTTCACGATCATCGCGTGGACGGCGAAGCGGAAGGGCGAGCGGGTATCCTCGCGCGCGTAATAGACCGGCGAGATCACCTTCTGCATGACGAAGGCGGGCAGGCCCGCGCCGTAGATCGCGACTGCGAGCGCCGTCGGCCAGGTGTCGGCCGGATCGAAGGCGCCGCGCTGAAAGAGCACGGCGACGATGGGAACCGGGATCACCATCAGCGCGAAGGCGGCGGGCAGGGTCAAGGCGAGGGTGAATTCGGTGGCGCGGTTGATTGCGTCGCGTCCACCCTGGACGTCGCCCGCCTTCAATCGTCGCGAGAGATCGGGCAGCAGCACGACGCCGATCGCGATGCCGACGACGCCGAGTGGCAGCTGGTAGAGTCGGTCGGCATAGGAGAGCCAGGCGACCGCGCCGTCGAAGAACGAACCGACCTGCCGGCCGACGAGCAGATTGATCTGCACCACGCCCCCGGCGAGCAGGGCCGGGGTCGCGACCACCGCGAGCCGGCGCATCTCGGGTGTAAGGCGCGGCCAGCGCGGCCGGACCGGGAAGCCGATCCGCGCGCAGCCCCACCAGACGAGCGCGAGCTGTGCGACGCCGGCGACCGGCACCGACCAGATCTGCCAGAGGCCGATATTTCCGTCCGTCCAGTCGCCGATCAGCAGGAAGGCGATCATCACGACGTTCATCAGGATCGGCGCCGCCGCCGCCAGAGCGAAGCGGCCGAACGAGTTCAGCACACCGGACAGGAGCGCGGTCAGGGAGATGAAGAGGATATAGGGGAAGGCGATCCGCCCGTGCTCCACCGAGAGCGTGAAACGCTCGTCCCCGGCGAAGCCGCTCGCCATCGCGAGCACCAGCCACGGCATCAGCAGCTGGCCGATCAGCACGAAGACGATGAGCACGCTTCCAAGCCCGGACAGCGCGTCGCGGGCGAATTCCTCGGCATCCTCGCCCGCTTCGAGCTTCTTGGCGAACATCGGCACGAAGGCGAGGTTGAACGCGCCCTCGGCGAAGAAGCGGCGGAACATGTTCGGCAGGGTGAAGGCGATGAGGAATGCCTGCGCCACCGGCCCGGTGCCGAGATAGGCGGCCATCATGATGTCGCGCGCGAGCCCGAGCACGCGGCTGATCAGTGTCCAGGAGCCGACCGCGAGGAACGCGGGCAGCAGCCGGATGCCGCGCCCCGGCGCCGGGGCGGCTGGTTTCGGGGCGAGCGTCATGGCGCGGGTGGTGGCAGATCAACGCGGAATTGGCAATGCCGCCCGCCGGCTCGACGCGCGGCTCCCGCCCGGTCGTAACTCCAACTTGACTCCGGCCTTGAAAAGTAGCGCCGTTGGCGCTATTTTCGAAGATGTCGAAGGGCAATGAAGCCCGCCAGCCACTGGAGGAGCGACATGACCCAGGCCGAGCAGAACATCGCCGACGACAAGATGCGTGCCGAGATCGCGAAGCTTCTTGCAGAGACGAAGCAGATAAGCCTCAACACCTTCCTTGCTCCGTTCCTCGCCGCTGCCGGCGTAATGGGTGCCACGGCGGCCTTGGTGAAGATCTTCCTCGGATGAGTCCGGAGGAGTTCAAGGACGCCCGGCACGAGCTGGGCCTTACCCAGTCGGAGCTCGGGGCTATCCTCGACACGGCACCCCAGACGATCCGCAAATGGGAAATGGCCGGCGAGCGCTCCACCGCGCGCAGCGTCAATCCGGTGGCGGCCCGCGCCATGAACTGGTTCCTCTCCGGCTTCAGGCCACCCGAGTGGCCGGATAGGCAGCCATGAAGGATGCTCGGCGCGAATATTAATGTTCGCGAGCAGTGTCGCGGCCGGCGATCTCAGCTATCGCTTTTGCGTTCAGATTTCAGGGTGTTGCGGGGTCCTGCGCCCGCGATGACTTCGCAGGTGTGTCCCACCACACGGAATGCGTCACCTTTGGCGGGGCCCTTCGTCCTGCCCGACAGGAATTCTGCCAATATGAAACTGGAAGGTGGCACAGGGGCGGCGTGATCTCACAGGGCTTCCGGCGCACTGGAGGGCTGAGCCCCGGGTCAGCGAAGGGGTGAGGAGGGCGCGCGCCGCGTGGCGGCGGGGGGCGGCGCGTCAGAGTCGGATGACGGAGATCAGGCGGCCGTAGTCGGGCTCGCCGGCGTGGGTGGCGCGGCGAAAGGAGAAATAGCGGACTTCGTCGGAATAGGTGCAATGGCCTATCCATTCCGCCTCGATGCCCGCGGCGCGCAGGCGGCCGAGTGCGAAGCCCGGAAGGTCGAAGAGCAGCCGGTCGCCGCGGCCGGGGACGAAGAAGCGCTCGTAGCCCGCCTCCTCGGCGCGGAAGCGGTCGAAGAACTCGGGCCCGACTTCATAGGCGCGCTGACTGATCGTCGGTCCGATGGCGGCGCGGATGTCCTCGCGCCGGGCGCCGAGGGCGATCATCTTCTCGACCGTCGCCTCGATCACCCCCTCGAGCGCGCCCCGCCAGCCGGCGTGCGCCGCGCCGATCACCCCCGCGGCGCCATCACGAAAGAGGATCGGCGCGCAATCCGCCGTCAGGATGCCGATCCCGAGGCCGGGTTCGCGGGTCACCGCCGCGTCGGCCTCGGGCCGCTCGCTCCACGCCTCGCCGTCCACCACCACCACCACTGTCGAATGTATCTGACGGAGGGACAGCAGGCGCTCCGGCGGCACACCCATGGCCGAGGCGACACGCGCCCGGTTCATTGTCACCACCTCGTTCTGGTCGGCGGAGCCGGGGCCGCAGTTCAGCCCGCGAAAGACACCGGAGGAGGCGCCGCCCTTGCGGGTGAAGAAGGCATGCCGCGAGCCCGCCAGCAGGTCGGAGGTGATGATTTCCAAGCTCATGACGCGAATCCCGGTGGCACGGGCGCCGCGCTCGGCGCGAGCGCGACGGCCTTGAAGACCTCTCCCATTTCCGCCGGGTGGGTCAAGCGGCGATGCGCCGCGACGATCTCGGCCGCCGCCGCCGGATGGCGGGTGGCCAGGAGCCGGGCGCGCGCGCCGATCCCCAGCCGCTCGAGCAGCGTGCCCTGCGGGACGGCGCCATGGGCGCGCGCCGGCGAGACCTCGGCCAGCGCGCGGAACCGCACATGCGCGGTCAGGTCCGCCGCGCCCGGTTCGGCCAGCGGATCGGCCGGGGCATGGCCCCTGACCGCCTGGAACGTGTCGCCGGTCCCGTCCCAGGCGCCATAATCGAGGATCAGCGCCGCGCCTCCCGCCTTGGCGATCCGCGCGCCGATGCGCGCCGCCACCGCCTCGCCCGCCGCCGAGACTTCGACGATCGCGCCGTCGGGAACCGCCGCGAACCGCGCGTCGAGCGCCGCGTCGCCGCGAGGCGCGTCCCAGAGGAAGTGGAGCGCGCCGTCTTCCCGGGCGCCGATCAGGCGTTCGCGCCAGAGCGCGTCGGTGCGCTGGAACTGGCGGATCGGCAGGGCGTCGAAGAATTCGTTGGCGACGAGAAACAGCGGACCATCCGGCAGCTCCTGATCGGAGTCGGTCCAGCGCGCGCCCGGCAGCAGGTCCGCCTGCCGGGCGCGGAGGGCGGGGCTGGTTTCCACCAGCCAGAGCTCGGCCGCCGCGAGAAACCCCGGCATCCCGCGCGCGGCGCGCAAGGCGTCGCGCATCAGCGTGCCCCGACCCGGCCCAAGCTCGGCCAGCACGAAGCGCTCCGGCCGCCCCTGATCATCCCAGACCTGGGCCAGCCACGCGCCGATCAACTCGCCGAACATCTGGCTGATCTCGGGCGCGGTCACGAAATCGCCGGCGGCGCCGAGGGGGTCGCGGGTCGCGTAGTAGCCGAGTTGGGGATGGCCGAGGCAGAGCGCCATGTAGGCGTCGAGGCCGATCGGACCCCGGGCGGCGATCCGCTCCGCGATCAGCCGCCCCAGCGGGGTCACGTCCGGCGCCCGGACCAGACGACGAGGGCGAGGCCGGCGACCAGCATTGGCAGCGAGAGGGCCTGACCCATGCTCAGCCCCCATTCGCCGCCGAGCCGGATCACATGGCCATGGGGATTCCCCGGTCCGACGAACTGGCCGTCGGCCTGGCGGAACTGCTCGACGATGATCCGCGCCGCGCCGTAGCCGACCAGGAAGAGGCCGATCATCCGCCCGGGCCGTGCCAACGCGCCTCGGCGGATCGCCCAATGGAGCAGGAGGAAGAGAAGAACGCCTTCGAGTCCGGCTTCGTAGAGCTGCGAGGGATGGCGGGCGCAGGCGCCGACCCAGCCTTCTGGACAGGTGCTCGCGGCGTCGCCTGGAAAGACCACCGCCCAGGGCACGGTGGAGGGCCGGCCCCAGAGCTCGGCGTTGATGAAATTCGCGAGCCGTCCGAAGAAGAGGCCGATCGGCGCCGCCGCCGCCACCGCGTCGCCGACCCGCGCCACCGGCAGGCCGTTGCGCAGAGAGAAACCGAGCACTCCGACGGCCACGCCGAGAAAGCCGCCGTGGAACGACATGCCGCCGCGCCAGACCGCGAGGATTTCGGCCGGGTTCGCGAGGTAATAGGCGGGCTGGTAGAACAGGGTATAGCCGAGCCGCCCGCCGAGGATCACGCCGAGCACCATCCAGGTGAGGAGGTCGTCGGTCTGTTCGGGCCGCATCGGCGCGGTTCCGCCCCAGAGCGCCGGCCGCGCGCAAAGCCCGGCGACATAGCGCCAGCCGATCAGCAGTCCGGCGATATAGGCGAGCGCGTACCAGCGGATCGCGAGCTCGACGCCGAAGAGGTTGAAGCCCACCAGCACCGGGTCGATGTCGGGGAACGGCAGGACGTAGGGCATCGCGGCTCCGGGACCTGGAACGGGGCGGGCCTTGGATGCGGGCGGGCGTCCGTGAAGTCAACCCGGGGCGCGCGAGCCTCCTTGAAACCGGGTGGTCGGCATGCTGCACTGCCGCCAACGCGGGGAGAAGCAAACGATGGAATACAGGACTCTCGGCCGGTCGGGGCTTCGCGTGTCGGCGATCACCATGGGCACCATGACCTTCGGCGGCGGCGCTTTCTTCGACAAGGTCGGCAGCAGCGGCGTCGCGGAGGCGCGGCGCCAGGTCGACCTCTGCCTCGACGCGGGGGTCAATCTCTTCGACACCGCGGACGTCTATTCCAAGGGCCTCGCGGAGGAGATCCTCGGCGAGGCGCTCGGTCCGAAGCGCGTCGATGTGCTGATCGCCTCGAAGGTGCGGTTCACCATGGGACCGGGGCAGAACGACGTCGGCCTGTCGCGGTATCACATCCAGCGCGCGGTCGAGGCTTCGCTGCGGCGGCTGCGGACCGATGTCATCGACATCCTCTATCTGCACGAGTGGGACGGGCTGACCCCGTTGGAGGAGACCCTGTCGGCGCTCGACAGCCTCGTCGCCCAGGGCAAGGTCCGCTATGTCGGGGCCTCGAACTATTCGGCCTGGCATCTGATGAAGGGGCTGGCGGTCGCCGAGGCGCGAAGCTATCCGCGGTTCGTCACGCAGCAGATCCACTATTCGCTCGAGGCGCGCGAGGCCGAGTACGAACTGGTGCCGATCGCGATCAGCGAGGGCGTCGGCATCCTGGTCTGGAGCCCGCTGGCCGGTGGTCTCCTGTCCGGAAAGTACGGACCGGACACGCCCTCGGCGCGGCAGGTCGCGGGCTGGACCGAGCCGCCGATCCGCGACGTGCCCCGGCTCTGGCGTATCGTCGAGGCCTTGCGGCGGATCGGGGCGGAGCGCGGCGTGTCGGCGGCGCGGATCGCGCTCGCCTGGCTGCTCGGCCGGCCCGGGGTCAGCTCGCTCGTTGTCGGCGGGCGCGACGAGGCGCAGTTCCGCGACAGCCTCGGCGCCGTCGAGATCACGCTGACGGCGGAGGAGCGCGGCGGTCTCGACGCGATCAGCGCGCCGCCGGTGATCTATCCCTACTGGCACCAGAACCAGTCGGCCGCGTCACGCTTCGGACCGGCCGACTTCCGCGGCGCTCCCTGAAACGGGTCCGGGGCGGCGGCCATCTTGGCAAGGCGGCGGCGCGGGGCCATATCGAGACGCATGTCCGGGGCAAGGCGCCCCGCAGGGAGACGCCAGATGCAGACGCGCAACAAGATCCTCGACGACCTGAGCCAGCTGATGACCAACGCCGTCGGCGTGGCGCACGGGGCGAAGGCCGAGGCCGAGACCGCGATGAAGAACATGATGGACCGCTGGCTCGCGGACCGGAATTTCGTGACCCGCGAGGAATTCGACGCGGTGCGCGCCATGGCCCAGAAGGCGCGCGAGGAGAACGAGACGCTGCGCGCGCGGCTGGACGCGCTGGAGGCGACGGGGAAGGGAAACGGCTGACGAGGGGCGCGGCTTGCGCGCGCGGCGGGCCGGTTTGCCGTAAACGAACGTTAACAAAATTTGACTTTACAGACCCCCCCGGTTGACCCACCATATCTTGTAGATCAGCGGTTTCGGCGGTTGATCTATTGTTAACCTCACAGCCCCCGCGCGGGGTCTTGCCCCGCCGGCGGCCAAACCAGAGGCACCGGGTATGGGCATTGTCGAGCGTGATTTTGACTGCGAGGAAATCCACCCCATCGATATCGTGGAAACCCTGGCCGAGGAGCGGTCGTGGGATTTCGATCGCGTCGCCGAAGACCAGATCGCCATGGCCGTCGAAGGGACCTGGAGGACCTATTCCGTGACGCTCGCCTGGTCCGCCCAGGACGAATCGCTCCGCCTGATCTGCGCCTTCGAGATGGCCTCGCCGACCAGGCGGCTGGGCGCGCTCTACAAGGTCATGGCGCTGGCCAACGACCGGTGCTGGTCCGGCGCCTTCACGCTCTGGACCGATCAGAAGATGATGGCCTATCGCTACAGCCTCAATCTCGCCGGGGGCGCGATCGCGAGCTCGGCGCAGATCAACGACATGGTGCGCGACTCGGTGCTGGCCGCCGAGCGATTCTATCCGGCCTTCCAGCTGGTCGCCGCGGGCGGCGAAACGCCGGAGAAGGCGCTTGGCATCGCCATGACCGAAGCCTACGGTCGGGCCTGACCACCGGCCCCCTTTCCGCGCCGCGGGGCCGGAAAGGGGGCGTTCCATGGATATCTCAGGGATTTCATCGCGCGGTCTCGTGCTGCTCGGCTGTGGCAAGATGGGCTCGGCGCTGCTCGAGGGCTGGCTGGCCAAGGGGGTGCCGCCGGCCGCCTTCACCGTGATCGAGCCGAAGCCCGCGGCGCGACTCGTCGCGCTCGAAGCCGAGGGGCTGCGGCTCAACACGGCGCCGCCAGTCTCGCCCGCCGTCGCCGTGCTGGCGGTCAAGCCGCAGATGATGGGCGACGCGCTGCCGGTGCTCGCCGCGCTCGGCGGCGGGGCGACGCTCTTTCTCTCGATCGCCGCCGGAACGCCTATCGCGGCCTTCGAGGCGGTGCTCGGGGCCGGTACGCCGATCGTGCGCGCGATGCCGAACACGCCGGCGGCGGTCGGGCGCGGCATCACGGCCCTGGTCGGCGGCGCCGCGGTCGACGCGGAGGGGATGGCGCTGGCCGAGAGCCTGATGAGCGCGGTCGGCCAGACGCTTCGGCTTGACGACGAGGAGCAGATGGACGCGGTGACGGCGGTGTCCGGCTCCGGTCCGGCCTATGTCTTCCTGCTGATCGAGGCTCTGGCGGCGGCCGGCGTGGCCGAGGGCCTGCCGGAGGAGATGGCGATGCGCCTCGCCCGTGCTACTGTGGGCGGCGCGGGACTGCTGGCCGAGACCTCGGCCGAGAGCCCTGCGCAATTGCGGATCAATGTCACCAGTCCGGCGGGCACGACCGCCGCTGGCCTGGCGGTGTTGATGCGCGAGGAAGACGGACTGCCCGCGCTGATGCGGGAGGCCGTCGCCGCCGCCGCCGCCCGTGGCCGCGCGCTTCGCGGCTAGTTTTGCTGCACTGCAACATAGCACCTTGACATCCATGTTGCGGTGCAGCATATGAGGACCATCACGACCCAAACCAAACCGAGGAGACACCCGATGTTCGATCCCAAGACTTTCGCTTTCGATCCCGAGAAGCTGACCGAATTCTTCAAGCAGAACGACTTCACCAAGCAGTTCGCCAACTTCAAGCTGCCCGGCTTCGACGCCGAGGCGCTGATGGGCACGCAGAAGAAGAACATGGACGCCCTGGTCGAGGCCAACAAGGCCGCCGCCGCCGGTTACCAGGATCTGTTCAAGAAGCAGGTCGCGATCTTCGAAGAGACCATGGCCGAGGCGCAGAAGCATCTGAAGTCCTTCGACACCACCAAGCTCGACGCCGAGACCGCCAGTGCGCAGGCCGAGTTGGCGAAGGCCGCCTTCGAGAAGGCGCTCGCCAACATGCAGGCGCTCGCCGAGTCGGCTCAGAAGGCCAATGCCGGCGCCTACGAGATCGTGGCGGCCCGCATCCAGGAAAGCGTCGCCGAACTGCGCGATCTGGCTGCCAAAGCGACCAAGTCGCTCAAGGGCTGAGTCAAGGTCCGGCGCGACCCGGACTTTTCGGCGGAATTTCTGGAAACCGCTTGCCCCTCGGGGGCGGGCGGTTTTTCTGTTGCGCGACCGGCATTCACGACCGGACGGGGACGCGCATGGACGAGATCGATTTCGAGACATTCCTCAAGGTCGACGTCCGCGTCGGCGCCGTGGTCCGGGCGGAGCCCTTCCCCGAGGCGCGGAAGCCGGCGATCAAGCTCTGGATCGATTTCGGACCCGAGATCGGCCAGCGCAAGTCCTCTGCCCAGATCACCCGACACTATGCGCCGGAGACCCTGGTCGGGCGGCGGGTGCTGGCCGTCGTCAACTTTCCACCGCGCCAGATCGGGCCGTTTCGCTCCGAGGTGCTGGTGCTCGGCCTGCCCGACGAAGACGGAGAAATCGTGCTGATCGCGCCTGAGCGGGACGTTCCGCTCGGCGGTCGGCTTCATTAGGAGGCGCCGATGACCGCGACCATCGTGGTGACCCGCAAGCTGCCCGACGCCGTCGAGGCGCGGCTGCGCGAGAATTTCTCCGTGATGCTCAATCCCGAGGATGCGCCCTTCACGCCCGCTCGGCTTGCCGGGGCGCTGCGCGAGGCCGACGGCGTGCTCTGCGCGGTCAATGATATCGTGACACCGGAGGTGCTGGGGGCCGAGGGGCGACGGGCGGCGATCCTCGCGAACTTCGGCGTCGGGGTGAACAATATCGACCTCGCAGCGGCGAAGGCGGCCGGGGTGATCGTCACCAACACGCCCGGCGTGCTGACCGATGCGACCGCCGACCTGGCGCTGGCACTGATCCTCGCATCGACGCGGCGAATGTCGGAGACCGAGGCGCTGCTGCGCCGGGGCGAGTGGGACGGATTCCGGCCGACCGCCTGGCTCGGGACGGGCCTCCAGGGAAAGACGCTCGGCATCGTCGGCATGGGTCGGATCGGGCAGGCGACGGCCCGGCGCGCCTGCCTCGGCTTCGGCATGAAGGTGATCTATTTCAACCGTTCGCCGGTCGGGCCTTTCGACTTTCCGGCCGAGGCGCGCGACGGCGTCGAGGCGGTGATGGCCGAGGCGGACGTGGTGTCGCTGCATATCCCCGGCGGCGTGGAAAACCGCGGGCGAATCTCGGCGGCGCTGATCGCGGCGATGAAACCGACGGCCTATCTCGTGAATACCGCCCGCGGCGACGTGATCGACGAGCCGGCTTTGGTCGCGGCGCTGGCGGCCGGCCGGATCGCCGGGGCCGGGCTCGACGTTTTCGCCGAGGAGCCGAAGGTGCCGCCGGCGCTGCTCGACATCCCGGGCGTGACCCTGCTGCCGCATATCGGCAGCGCGACGCTGGAGACCCGGACGGCGATGGGAATGCTGGCGGCGGACAATCTCATCGCCCATTTCTCCGGCCAACCCCTTCCGTCGCGGGTGGTGTAGGCCCAGGCGCCGCGTCCCGGACGGGGGGCTCCCGCGGGCTTCGCCCTTGGGCCCGGCTCCGGCTGACGCCGGAGCGTCGGAGCGGCCTGTTGGCCGCGAGTCGGTTTTCTCCCCGCCCTTTGGCGGGGCCCCTTGTCCTGCCCGATAGGAATTCTGCCAATATGAAACTGGAAGAAGCCGAGCGGCGCCGTGGTCCCGCGGGGCTTCCGACGCACTGGAGGGCTGAGCCCCGGGTCAGCGAGGGGCGCGATATGGACGGCGGAGGGTTGCCGGACCCGGGCACGCGACGAGGCCGGCCGACGACGGGACGGACTGGAATGGATTTGGCGTTGGATCATTTCGGCAGGCCGGCGGCGGCGAGGGCGGCGGTCTCGCCGTCGAGGATGGCCGGATCGCTGTAGAAGGACCCCTCGCGCCAGAGCGTCTGGGTGAAGTCGGGGTCGATGGCGAGCGCCTCGCGGACCCGCGCGCGGGCCTTCTCCAGGTTGCCCAGCTGGACCTGGGCGATCGCGGCGCTGAGGCGCATATACGGCCACAGGTCGTCCAGTTGCGCGAACTCCGCGATCGCCTCCTCCGACTTTCCCATCAGGCGGTGGAGGTTGGCGCGATTGGCCAGATTGTTGTCCCATCGCGATGGATCGCGCGCCAGCGCAAGATCGAGCCATTGGAGCGCCGTGTCATAGTCGCCGTCGGCGAGCAGGACGTCGGTCAGCGAATTGAGCACCCTGGCGTCGTAAGGCGCCATGGCGACCGTGTCATGCGCCGCCTGAACCGCGCCGGAGAAGTCGCCGCGCTGCATCCGGACATAGGCGCTCAGCCAGAGCGCGGAGCGCCGAGCCTCCGGGGAAAGATCGGGCCTGGCGAGGACTTCGCTCGCCGCGTCGCCGGCGGCGGCGAAGTCGGCGGCCATGTCGTCGCTCCAGAACTGCCAGGCGGATGTCCAGTGATACCAGCCGAGCTTGGCGCGGATCAGGGCGGAGTCCGGATATTTCCGGAGCCCCTCTTCCCAGATGCGCGCGGCGTGATCGAGCTGCTCCTTGTCCTCGGCGTCGATATAAATCGCGAGGCCGCGCAGCATGTAGTCGTATTCACCGAGGTCGAGCGTGTCCTTGCCCCAGGCCGCGCGGTATTGCGCGCGCTTCAGCTGGCCGCGCTCGCCGGTGAGGGAGGCGAGGATCTGGCCGGTGACCTCGTCCTGCAAAGCGGCGGGGTCGGTTCCGGCGCGATCGTAGCGCTCGGCCCAGACATGCTCGCCGGTCTTCGCGTCGTCCAGCTGGGCGATGATGCGCAGACGGTCGCCTTCGCGCCGGACGCTGCCCTCGAGCACATATCCGACGCCGAGCTCGGCGCCGATCCGGCGCACATCGACGGGCTGATCGGCGTAGGCGAAGGAGGAGTTGCGCGCGATGACCAGCACGTCGGGTGAACGGGCCAGCATGGCGATGATGTCCTCGGCGACGCCATCGCCGAGATAGGCGAGGTCGCCGCCGGCGCTCATGTCGTCGAAGGGGAGCACGGCGATCGATGCCGGTTGCGCCGGCGCGGGATTTCCGGGATTTCCCCGAGTCCAGATCGCCCCCGCCAGTGCGATCGCCAGCGCGGCGACGACCGCCACGATGCCCGGACGGACCAGTCCGCGGACGGCGGGGCGGGGCGATGGCGCCTCATTCTCCGGCGGCGGATCGAGGCGGTAGCCGCGCCGGGGCACGGTCTTGAGCAGGGTCTGGTTCTCGTCACGCAGCACGCGCCGAATGTCACGCACGCATTGCACCAGGCTGTCATCGGTGACCGCCGCGCCGTTCCAGACGGCGACCGAAAGCTCTTCCTTGCCCACCACCGCGCCGGGACGCTCGGCGAGGTAGCGCAGCACGGCGAAGGACTGGGCGCGAAGCGGGATTTCCAGGCCGACGCGATCGGTCAGCCGGCCGGCGACGAAATCAACCCGCACTCCGTTCGCGGTGAAATCATGCGCGATCATGGCCGGCCGGGGTGGCCGATGACTGGGTCGCTGGATTGGATCCGGCCGCCGTCCACCATGAGTGATCCCATCAGAATACCGGGACAGAGCGCGTTCTAATGGAAAAGACTACCGCGATTTTCGGGTCCGGAACAGCGGGATCGCGGTTTTCGTCCAAATTTCGTCGCCTGAAATCCGGGTTTCAGGACTTCGGATGGGCCTACGACTAAGGTCGGAAGGCTCACGGCCATTTGATCCCGAATCCAGAGCCCGAATCCAGAGCCCGAATCCAGAGAGCGAATCATGATGATCGAGCTTGTCATCGCCGCCTGTCTCGGCACGTCCGATTGCCGGGACTTTCGCCTGCTCTACAGCGTCTACGATGTGTCGCTGATGACCTGCATGGTCGCGGGCCAACCCGAGGTCGCGCGCTGGTCGGGCGAACATCCGGGCTGGGAAATCCGCCGCTGGCACTGCGGTCTGACAGATATTCGCGGGGATACTCGCGAGGCCGAACTCTGACGCGAAAGCCGTTCCGGCGGGACCGGGCCCTCCGCTCCAGCCTGTTGATTTGTCGCGCTATCCTGGCCACCAGACGATCCCGTCTGGTGGGATATTGCCCTGGCCGCGGCCCCGCGAGGCCGGTCAGTGCACGCTGACCGGCGAGTATTCGTTCTGCCGGGCGACGACGAAGGCCCGGTCGCGGTCGGCCACCAGCGCCAGCACTTCGCCGCTCGGCGCGTGGATCGCATAGAGATGATCCATGCCGGCCGCCTGGGCCTGGATGGCCTCGGGCAGGTCCGTGAGCTTTACCGAGCGGACATAGACGATCCGGTTCGGCGTCTCGTCGGCGGCAAGGGAAGGAAAATCGGTCATTTCTGCCTCCTGAATTCAGCGTTTCTTGCCATTGATGGCGATGGCGCGGACGGTTACCTCCGGCTCGGCCCGCGCCAGGTCGACATGCAGCAGCCCGTTCTCGAGCGCGGCGCCGGTCACCTCGACGCCATCGGCCAGCACGAATCCGCGCTGGAACTGGCGCGCGGCGATCCCGCGATGCAGGAATACCCGGTTCTCGCCGTCCTCGGTCTGCTGGCCGCGGATCACCAGCTGGTTGTTCTCGAGGGTGATCGCCAGCTCTGACTCGGCGAAACCCGCCACCGCGAGAGTGACGCGATAGGCGGCCGCGCCTCGCTGCTCGATATTGTAGGGCGGATAGCCGTCGTTGCCAGCCTTGGCGGTGCGCTCCACCAGCCGGTCAAGCTGCTCGAAGCCGAGCAGATACGGGTGGGAGGCGAATGTGACCTTTGTCATCCTGTGCAAGTCCTCGCGAAAAGCGACTTAGCGCGACGTCCCGTTCCGGCGGCGCCGCTCCCGGAATAGATTGGGGTCGAAAGCGCGAAAAACAAGGGATCCGGGCCGGTTCGGGGGGCTAGGCGGGGCTCGGGACGGGCGCTATACCCGTGCGATGACCAAGCCACCGACCATGTCGCGCGAGGAGATGCTCCGCGTTACGCTGGAGCTGCTTCTGCGCGAGCATCGCGATCTCGACGACGCCATCGCGGCGCTTGACCAGGCGGGCCGGGCGGATCCGCTGACCGTGCGTCGGCTGAAGAAGCGCAAGCTGATGCTGAAGGACCAGATCGCGCGGATCGCGGACGAGATCACGCCGGACATCATCGCATGAGCGCGCTGGTCGGGATCGTGATGGGCAGCCAGTCGGACTGGGAGACGATGCGCGGCGCGGCCGAATTGCTCGGGGCGCTGGGCGTGCCGCACGAGGCGCGGATTGTCTCGGCGCACCGGACACCGGACCGGCTGTTTTCCTATGCCGAAGCCGCGGCCGGGCGGGGGATCAGGGTGGTGATCGCCGGCGCGGGCGGCGCCGCGCATCTGCCGGGGATGCTGGCGGCCAAGACCTGGCTGCCGGTGCTCGGCGTGCCGGTGCGGTCGCAGGCATTGTCGGGGATGGATTCGCTGCTGTCGATCGTGCAGATGCCGAAAGGCGTGCCGGTCGGGACGCTCGCCATCGGCGCGGCGGGCGCGGTGAACGCCGGGCTGCTCGCCGCGGCGATCCTGGCGCTGACCGACGCGGATCTCGCCGCGCGGCTCGGGGCGTGGCGGGCGGCGCAGACCGAGGCGGTGGCCGAGGTGCCGGATGGCGCCTGAGGTCGGGGCACCCAAGCCGGGCGCGGTCATCGGCATTCTCGGCGGTGGACAGCTCGGGCGGATGCTGGCGCTCGCCGCGGCCCGGCTCGGGGCGCGCTGCCACGTGTTCGAGCCGGCCGCGGACCCTTGCGCCGGGCCGGTGGTCGAGGCGGTGGTACGCGCCGGTTATGACGATGTCGCGGCGCTGCGGACCTTCGCGGCCGGGGTCGATGTGGTGACCTACGAGTTCGAGAATGTGGCACTCGCGGCGGTGGATGTGATCGCGGATCTGGTACCGATCCGGCCCGGGCGGCGGGCGCTGGAGGTGGCGCGGGACCGGATCGCCGAGAAGGATTTCCTGAGCGGGATCGGGCTCGCGGTCGCGCCGTACGCGGCGGTGAACGGACTTGGCGATCTCGGGGCGGCGCTCACCCGGATCGGTGCGCCGGCGATCCTGAAGACGCGGCGCCTGGGGTATGACGGCAAGGGTCAGGCACGGATCGCCGACCCCGCGGACGCGGCGACGGCCTGGGAGGCGGTCGGCGCGGCGCCCTCGGTGCTGGAGGGTTTCGTCGCCTTCGAGCGCGAGATCTCGGTGATCGCGGCGCGGGGGATCGATGGCGCGGTCGTGGCCTTCGATCCGGGCGAGAATGTGCATCGGGCGGGGATTCTCCACACCACGACGGTACCGGCCCGGATCGGGGCCGGCACGGCGCAGGACGCGGTGCTGATCGCCGGGCGGATCCTGAACGCGCTCGACTATGTCGGGGTGATCGGGGTCGAGCTCTTCGTGACGGCGGGGGGCGGGCTCGTCGTCAACGAGATCGCGCCCCGGGTGCATAATTCCGGCCACTGGACACAGGACGGCTGTCTGATCGACCAGTTCGAGCAGCATGTCCGGGCGATCCTCGGCTGGCCGCTCGGTGACGGGGCGCGCCATTCGGACGCGGTGATGACGAACCTGCTGGGCGACGAGGTACTCGCGGCGCCGTCGCTCACCGGCGCGGCCCTGCATCTCTACGGCAAGGCCGAGGCGCGGCCGGGCCGCAAGATGGGGCATGTGACGCGGATCAGCGCGCGGACCTGACCGCGGGCGGGTGACCGGTCGCACCTAGAGCGGGGTCTGATCCGGCAGAGCCGGCTCGTCTGCTCTAGAGTCTTGATTTGGCGCAATATCTTAGCCACCAGACGATTCCGTCTGGTTGGATATTGCTCTAGGCGCAGGCGGATTCCTTGCCGAAATGGCGGGTCAGCGGATGGCAGACCACGGCACGGTGCTTGCTCCGGTTCGCGTGGCCGCGGGCGATCGCCACCTTGGTCAGCGGCGCCATGTCCGGCTCCACGCCGCGTTTTTCCCTGAGATCGGCGGCCTGGACCGCGATCAGGTCATCCTTCTTGCCCGTGTCGTTCCCTCCTGCGCGTGTTCGAAGCGCGGCGCGGGGCGAAACTGCTCCGCGGTGGCGGGGGGCGCCAGCGGCTTGCCAGGGGCGGCGTTCGCGGGCAATAGACCGGCCATGACGCCCGGCGCCCGCCTTTCCGCCGCCATCGAGCTGCTCGACGCCGTGATCGCCGGCGAGCCCGCCGAGCGGGCGCTGACCCGCTGGGCGCGGGCAAGCCGCTTCGCCGGATCGAAGGACCGGGCGGCGGTGCGCGATCTGGTGTTCGATGCCTTGCGCCGGCGCCGGTCGCTCGGCTGGCTCGGCGGCGGCGATACCGGGCGGGCGCTGGTCCTGGCGCTGGCGGCGCGGGACGGGACCGAGGATCTGTTCACCGGCGCGGGCTACGATCCGGCGCCGCCGACTCCGGTGGAACGGGAAAGCCTGGCGCGCGATCTCGCCGCGGCGCCGGAGGGCATCCGGCTCGACTTTCCCGATTTCCTCGGGCCGGATTTGCACGCGGCGCTGGGCGAGGATTTCGAAGTGGTGCTCGGCGCCATGCGGACGCGGGCGCCGGTCGATCTGCGGGTCAATACGCTGAAGACCAACGCCGACGCGGCGACCGTGGTGCTGGCGCGGGACGGGGTGCGGGTCGCGTCGCAGCCGCTCGCCGGACATGCCTTGCGGGTGCTGGAGAATCCGCGGCTGGTCGCGGCGAGCCGGGCCTACAGTCAGGGCATGGTCGAGTTGCAGGACGTCTCGAGCCAGTATGTCGCCGAGAGCGCCGGGGCGCGGCCGGGGATGACCGTGCTCGACTTCTGCGCGGGGGGCGGCGGCAAGACGCTGGCGCTCGCCGCCGCCATGCAGGGACGGGGGCGGCTGATGGCCTGGGACGCCAATCCCCGGCGCATGGCGGACTTGCCGGAGCGCGCCCGCCGCGCCGGGGCCGAGGCGCGGGTGCTGAGCGATGACGAGCGTGAGCGGCTGGGCGCGGTCTGCGATCTGGTGCTGGTCGACGCGCCCTGTTCCGGCACCGGCGCCTGGCGCCGCAAGCCGGAGGGCAAGTGGCGGCTGACGCCCGAGGAACTCGCCGGCTACCCGCCGCTGCAGGATGCGATCCTCGATACGGCGGCGGCGCATGTCCGGCCCGGCGGCCTGCTGGTCTATGCCACCTGCTCGCTGCTCAGGTCCGAGAACGAGGAGCGCGCGGCCGCCTTCGCCGCGCGGCATCCGGACTGGGCGCCGGACGGTGCGCGGCGGCTGAGCCCGATCGACGGCGGCGACGGCTTCTTCATGGCGCGGTTCCGCGCGCCGAAGCCGAGGAAGTAGCGCAGGGCAGGCCCCGGCGCCGACCGAAGTCGCGCCGGGCCCCGTGACTAGCGTATCGCGCGAATTCAGATCGCGTTAACAAAACCTGTGGTTGAAATGCCGGACTTGCGCTATGTTGCCGCGCGCAATGTTCCGAAAGGCGGAAGGTGCGGGACGAGATCGACACCGAAGTTGGCCCAGGACTCGCGCGCGGCGCCACCGTGCTCGGATTGAGCGGCGCGGTCCTGCTCGGCTCGACGCTGACCAGCTTCTGGACCGGATCGGTTGTGGCGCCGACGGCGCTCGCCGTCGCGCTGCTGGTGTTCGGCGGCTTTCTCCTGACCGTACGGATCGGCACGCCGCGCGCCGCGCGGCCGAGCGGGATCGAGCCTTTCGAGGGTCATACCGAGCCGGTCTATCTTACCGATCTCGGCGGCGGACCGATCGCGGCCAACCCGGCGGCCCGGGGCGCGCGCTTCCCCGGCGCCTGGCTGCCCGACGGCGCCGCGCTCTATCGCATGACGCGCGAGGCGCGCGCCAACGGTGTCGCGATCGCCGAGACGGACGGCCATCGGCTGATCGCGACGCGGCAGGGACCGCGCAGTCTGCTCTGGCGGGTCGAGCGGGTCGCGCCGCCACCGGCGGCGGCCTCCGAATTCGACGCGCTCGGCGTGCCCTGGCTGCGCGTCGACGGCGAGGGCAAGGTGGTCGCGGCCAACCCGGCGGCGGTGGCGCTGACCGGGAGCATGCCGGCGCGGCTCGCCGAGGTTCTGAGCGATCCACCGCCGCGCCCGGACGGGGTGCATATGCTGGCGGCCTCGGGCGGAGCGGTGCGGGCGGTGGTGCTGTCGAAGCATGATGGCGGCTGCGACCTTCTGCTCACCCCGCTCGGCGGCGCGGAGATCTCGGGGCTGGTGCCCGATCACTTCCTCGAGGATCTGCCGGTGGCGCTGGCGCGACTGGAGACGAGCGGCGTGCTCACCTATGCCAACAAGGCGGCGCGGCAGCTGCTCGGCGAGCGGGCGCGGCCGGGAACCAATATCGCCGACCTGCTGGAAGGCATGGGCCGCTCGATCGCCGAACGGCTGGCCGATACCACCCGCGGCCGGGCGCTCGGCCGGTCGGAAGTGGCGCGCGGCGCGCTCGACGGACAGGAGATCTATCTGCAGGTCGCCTTCACCCGCGCGGTGCTGGACGGCGCGCCGTCGGTGCTGGCCGTGCTGTCCGACGCGACCGAGCTGAAGACGCTGGAAGCGCAGTTCGTCCAGAGCCAGAAGATGCAGGCCGTGGGCCAGCTCGCCGGCGGCGTGGCGCATGATTTCAACAACCTGCTGACGGCGATCAACGGCCATTGCGACCTCCTGCTGATGCGGCACGACGTGGCGGACGTGGAGCATGGCGACCTGATGCAGATCCGCCAGAACGCCAATCGCGCGGCGGCGCTGGTGCGCCAGTTGCTGGCCTTCTCGCGGAAGCAGACGCTGCGCCCGACCGTCATCAACCTTCAGGACACGCTGTCGGAGCTGAGCCACCTCTTGAACCGGCTGCTGACCGACAAGGTGACGCTCCGCATCGAGAACGGGCCCGACCTCGCGCCGGTGCGGGTGGACGAGCGGCAGCTCGAGCAGGTGATCATGAACCTCGTGGTCAATGCGCGCGACGCCATGCCGCGTGGCGGCGAGGTGCGGGTGACGACGCGCAACGCGCATCTCGCCGAGGACCTTCACCGCGACCGGGCGGTGGTCCTGACCGGGGACTATGTCGTCGTCGAAGTGGCGGATTCGGGGCACGGCATCCCCGAGGGCAAGCTCAACAAGATCTTCGAGCCGTTCTACACGACAAAGCAGGTCGGCGAAGGCACGGGCCTCGGCCTCTCGACCGCCTATGGCATCATCAAGCAGACCGGCGGCTTCATCTTCGCCGACAGCCCCGCCGGCCAGGGCGCGATCTTCACCATCTACCTTCCGGCCTACGACAAGGTTGCGACCCCGGTGGCGCCAGAGCCGGAGGTGCGTCGATCCAAGGACCTGACGGGCCGCGGCCTCGTGCTGCTGGTCGAGGATGAGGATCCGGTGCGCAGCTTCGCGGCGCGCGCGCTGCGGCTGCGCGGCTATACCGTGGTCGAGGCCTCGTCCGGAGAGGAGGCGCTCGACATTCTGAAGGACGCCGATTTCCGGGTCGATATCATGCTGTCGGACGTGATCATGCCCGGCCTCGACGGCCCCGGCTGGGTGCGCGAGGCGCAGAAGACCCGACCGGACACCAAGGTGATCTTCATGTCGGGCTACACCGAGGACGCCTTCGTCGGCGGCGAGAGCGGCATCCCGAACTCGGCCTTCCTGCCCAAGCCCTTCACGCTCAACGAGCTTACCCAGAAGGTGAAGGACCATCTCGACGTGGCCCTCGTCTGAAGCCGCCTCTCGTCGCAACCAAAGGACATACGCGTTGAAGAAGCACCTGATCATGGGGTTCGGCACCAACCAGACCCGCGCCTCGCTGGAGGTGTTCCTGCGCTCGGCGCGCGCGATCTACGGGCCCGAGGAATGCGACGTCGCGATCGTGACCAATACCGTCGACGGGCTGGGCGATCTGTTCGAGGAGACCGCGAGCAGTGCCATCTTCACGCCGAGCACCTATTCGCCCCGCACCTCGCGCCTGTCGAAGGCGCTGAACCGCTGGTTCCTGCATACGCTGCGCCTGCTCGACCGGGCGGGCGTCGGGCGGCGGGCGCCCGAGATCCGCGAGGGCTACTACACGATGATCGAGACCTGGCACCATCCGCAGCTCTGCCGCTGGTTCGCTTATCGCCGGCTGCTCGGCTTCGCGCATCGCTACGACAAGGTGCTGCTCGCCGACATCAAGGACGTGGTGTTCCAGGCGCGGTTCTTCGACGCGGTGGACGAAGGCGGGGTGCAGCTCTTCGAGGATGGCGAGGATTTCCGCGCCGAAGGCTGGAACGGCCGCTGGTATGTCGAGGCCTATGGCACGGCGGAGCATGCGAAGGTCGCCCGGCTCTCGCCGATCTGCATCGGAACCGTGGCGGGAGGCGTCGGGCCGATGGCGTCGATGGTCGCCACCTTCTGCGACGAGATCGCCCGCGCGCCCTTCGGCAAGATCGAGCAGGCGATCTTCAATCGCATGTATCGCACCGGCGCCTTCGCCGAGCGGATAGACCTCGTGCCGAACTACGAGGGCATCGTCGCGACGCTGGCGAGTGGTTCGGTCGCGACCGAGACCGTGGTGCGCGACGGCCGGATCCGGGCGGCGGCGACCGGGCGGATCTTCCCCGTGGTGCACATGTACGACCGGTTCGACGCGACCAACACGGCCGTCCGCGCCGTCTATGCCGAGCCGACGCACGAGGCGGATCCAGTCGGGTTGCGCATGGCGGCGAACTAGGCGCGGGAAATGGCACGCCGGGGAAACGCGGCGCGCAGAGAATTAATCCTGTGGAGGATTTATCTTGCATTGTTCACGTTTCGTGCTCATGTTCAGGCGATGAGAACAAGGCGCGAACACGGGTCTCGTGATTGTCGCCTTCCCGCGAGTGTGAAATAAGAGGCGCCAATGGCTACCCCCATCCTGGACTTCAACGAAAGACGTGGCATGGACAAGCAGAAGGCGCTGGAATCCGCCCTGGCGCAGATCGAGCGCAGCTTCGGCAAGGGTTCGATCATGAAGCTCGGTTCGACGCCCGCGCTGGATATCGAGGCGATCTCGACCGGGTCGATCGGGCTCGATATCGCGCTCGGCATCGGCGGGCTGCCCAAGGGGCGGATCATCGAGATCTATGGGCCGGAAAGCTCGGGCAAGACGACGCTCGCCCTGCATGTGATCGCCGAGGAACAGCGGCTGGGCGGGGTCTGCGCCTTCGTCGATGCCGAGCACGCGCTCGATCCGGTCTATGCCAAGAAGGTCGGCGTCAATATCGACGAGATGCTGATCAGCCAGCCCGACACCGGCGAGCAGGCGCTCGAGATTACCGAGACTTTGGTGCGCTCCGGCGCGGTCTCGGTGGTGGTGGTCGATTCGGTCGCCGCGCTGACCCCGAAGTCGGAACTCGAGGGCGACATGGGCGACGCGCAGGTCGGCGCCCAGGCCCGGCTGATGTCCCAGGCGATGCGCAAGCTGACCAGCGCGATCAGCCGCTCGAACTGCATGGTGATCTTCATCAACCAGATCCGCATGAAGATCGGCGTGATGTTCGGCAGCCCCGAGACCACCTCGGGCGGCAACGCGCTGAAATTCTATGCCAGCGTCCGGCTCGACATCCGCCGCATCGGCGCGATCAAGGACCGCGACGAGGTGGTCGGCAATTCCACCCGGGTCAAGGTGGTGAAGAACAAGGTGGCGCCGCCGTTCAAGCAGGTGGAATTCGACATCATGTATGGCGAAGGCATCTCCAAGCGCGGCGAACTGGTCGATCTCGGGGTCAAGGCCGGCGTGGTCGAGAAATCCGGCGCATGGTACTCCTTCGCCGATCAGCGCATCGGCCAGGGCCGCGAGAATGCGAAGACCTTCCTGAAGGAAAATCCCGACATCGCCCTGCGGATCGAGGACAAGCTCCGCGCCGCCCACGGGCTCGATTTCGCCATGTCGGGCGAGGACACGTCCGAAGTACTGGACGACTGAGTCGCGGCGAAAGGCCAGCTTCCAGAGATGAAGCCCGGCGAAGCGTCGGCCTGACGCGCCTTCGCGGCGGCCGGTGCGCCCTGGCCGCCGCGCGTCGGCCCTGACCTGGCCGACGCGCGGCGGAAGCGCCGCGTCGATGGCGCGCCAGCGGTCCCGTTCCGCCCGCGGCGCGCTTCTCCGTCGCGCCGGCTTCATCCGGTGCTCCGACCGGGCGATTTCGAAGTGGATCGGCCGCCGAGGCGTCGTGCCGGGCGCCGCTGGCGTGGACAGCGGCCCCGGGGAAGGCTAACACCGCTGCTTGATCGAGGCGTGGCGAAATCCGCCGGGCGCGCGACCCCTGGGAACCGACATATGGCGAGCCTGAACGATATCCGCTCCACCTTCCTCGACTATTTCCGGCGCAACGACCATCGGGTGGTCGCTTCCTCGCCGCTCGTGCCGCGCAACGACCCGACGCTCATGTTCACCAATTCCGGGATGGTGCAGTTCAAGAACCTGTTCACCGGGGTGGAGCATCGCGACTATGCCCGCGCCACCACCAGCCAGAAGTGCGTGCGGGCGGGCGGCAAGCACAACGACCTCGACAATGTCGGCTATACCGCCCGGCACCACACCTTCTTCGAGATGCTCGGCAATTTCTCCTTCGGCGACTATTTCAAGGAGGCGGCGATCCCGCATGCCTGGGAACTGCTGACCCGCGAATTCGGCCTGCCGAAGGACAAGCTGCTCGTCACCGTCTATCACGACGACGATCAGGCGGCCGATCTCTGGAAGAAGGTGGCGGGCCTGCCGGAGGAGCGGATCATCCGCATCGCCACCTCGGACAATTTCTGGATGATGGGTCCGACCGGGCCTTGCGGTCCCTGCTCGGAAATCTTCTACGACCACGGGCCGGCGATCTTCGGCGGGCCGCCGGGCAGCGCGGACGAAGACGGCGACCGGTTCATCGAGATCTGGAATCTGGTCTTCATGCAGTTCGAACAGCATGAGGATGGCGTGCGCGCGCCGCTGCCCCGGCCGTCGATCGACACCGGCATGGGGCTGGAGCGGATCGGCGCGGTCCTGCAGGGCAAGCACGACAATTACGACACCGACCTGATGCGCGCGCTGATCGAAGCCTCGGCGCAGGCGACCTCCAGCGATCCGGACGGGCCTGGCAAGACCCACCACCGGGTGATCGCCGACCATCTGCGTTCGACCTCCTTTCTGATCGCCGACGGGGTGATGCCGTCGAACGAGGGTCGCGGCTATGTGCTGCGCCGGATCATGCGGCGCGCGATGCGGCACGCGCACCTGCTCGGCGCGCAGGATCCGGTGATGTATCGCCTCGTCCCCGCGCTCGTCGCGCAGATGGGTGGCGCCTTCCCCGAGCTCGGCCGGGCGCGGCCGCTGATCGAGGAGACGCTGCTGCTCGAGGAGACGCGGTTCAAGACGACGCTCGACCGCGGGCTGCGGCTGCTGGAAGACGAGTTGCAGCGGTTGCCCGACGGCGGTGCGTTGCCCGGCGAGGCGGCGTTCCGGCTCTATGACACCTTCGGTTTCCCGCTCGACCTGACCCAGGACGCGCTGCGCGAGCAGGGGCGCGCGGTCGATGTCGCGGGTTTCGAGGCGGCGATGGCCGAGCAAAAGCGCAAGGCGCGCGCTGCCTGGGCGGGCTCCGGCGAGGCGGCGGACGAGACGATCTGGTTCGACCTGGCCGAGAAGCACGGAACGACCGAATTTCTCGGCTATGACACGGAGACCGCCGAGGGGCAGGTGCTGGCGCTGGTCCGCGACGGCGCGGAGGCGCGGGCGGCCAAGGCTGGCGACAGCGTGCAGATCGTGCTGAACCAGACGCCGTTCTATGCCGAATCCGGCGGTCAGGTCGGGGATACCGGCGTGATGCGCACCGATGGCGCGCGGGTGACGATCAGCGACGTGCGCAAGAAGGCCGGCGTTTTCGTGCATCATGGCCATGTCGAGGAGGGATCCTTCACGGTCGGCGCGGCGGCGGCCCTGACGGTGGACCATGCGCGGCGGGCGGCGATCCGCGCGAACCATTCGGCGACGCACCTGCTGCACGAAGCCCTGCGCCGGGCCCTGGGCGATCATGTCGCGCAGCGCGGCAGCCTCGTCGCGCCGGACCGGCTGCGCTTCGACTTCGCCCATGCCAAGGCGATGACCCCGGAGGAACTGGGCCGGGTCGAGACGGAGGTCAACGACTTCGTGCGCCAGAATGGCGCGGTCGAGACCCGAATCATGACGCCGGACGCGGCCGAGGCGCTGGGGGCGCGCGCGCTCTTCGGCGAGAAATACGGCGACGAGGTGCGGGTGGTCTCGATGGGAACGGCGCCGGGCAGCGGTCTCGGCGCGGGCAAGGATACCTATTCGCTGGAACTCTGCGGCGGCACCCATGTCGCGCGTACCGGCGACATCGGCGCCTTCAAGCTGTTGGGCGAGGCGGCCTCGGCCAGCGGTGTGCGGCGGATCGAGGCGCTGACCGGCGCCGGCGCGCTCGCCCATGTCGCGGCGCAGGAGCGGGCGCTGGCCGAGGCGGCGGGCCTGCTCCGCGCCCGGCCGGAGGAGGTGGCGGAGCGGATCCGCGCGCTGCTCGACGAGCGCAAGTCGCGCGAGCAGGAGCTGGCGGATCTGCGGCGAAAGCTCGCGCTGGCGGGTGACGGCGGCGCGGCGGCTCCGGCGGGGCCGGAGACCGTGGGAGGGCTGCCCTTCTTCGCCCAGACCCTGCGCGGCGTTTCCGGCAAGGATCTGCGCGGGCTGATCGACGAACACAAGGCCCGGCTCGGCTCGGGCGTCGTCCTGCTGGTCGCCGATACGGGGGACCGGGCGGCGGTGGCCGCCGGGGTCACCGCCGACCTGACCGACCGGGTCTCGGCGGTCGATCTGGTGCGGGTGGCGGCCGAGGCGCTGGGGGGCAAGGGCGGAGGCGGGCGGCCCGACATGGCCCAGGCCGGCGGGACCGATGCGACGCGCGCGCCCGAGGCGATCGCCGCGGCGCGCGCGCTTCTTGAAGCCTGAGGGGTACACGGAATGCCGGCCTACTGGATCGCCCATGTGTCCGTTTCGGACGAAGCCACCTATGGCGAATATGCCAGGCGCGCCACCGCCGCGATCACCGCGCATGGTGGCGAGTTCCTGGCGCGGGGCGGCCGTCACAGGCAGATGGAGGGCCGCGACCGGCCGCGCAACGTGGTGGTCCTGTTTCCGAGCCTCGAGGCGGCCGAGGCCTGCTACAATTCCACCGCCTACCAGGAGGCGCTGAGCTTCGCCCGGGGCGCGTCGGAACGCGATCTGGTGCTGGTCGAGGCGCTCTGAATCGGCCCTTCGCCGGGGCCGGAGGGCACATGCCGATATAGCGGTCGCGGCGGTGGTTGATGGCGACTACGAGGTTCAGCGTCACCGCGTCGACCAGCGAACAGGTCACGGCGCGCGGGGGCAGGGTACGACGGCGAGCAGGAACAGCACACCATCGAACAGCATCTGCGTCCAGCCGGCGCGGAAACCGAACCGGTCCTGCGGATAGAACAATATCCAACCAGGCGGAATCGTCTGGTGGCTAATACCAACGGCCCATCTCGTTGACTTTCCGACCAAG
>NZ_CALAGI010000044.1 GCF_937891315.1 uncultured Amaricoccus sp.
TGCGCCGGCGGCGCGGTCTACAGCCCCGCGATGACCGACTTCATCTTCATGGTTCGCGACTCGTCCTACATGTTCGTGACGGGCCCCGACGTGGTGAAGACCGTGACGAACGAGATCGTCACGGCGGAGGAGCTGGGCGGGGCGAAGACCCATACTTCGAAATCCTCGGTGGCGGACGGTGCCTTTGAAAACGATCTGATCGCGTTGCAAGAGGTTCGGCGGCTGGTCGATTTCCTGCCGCTCTCAAGCCGGGAGAAGCCACCGCTCCGACCGTTCTTCGACTCCCCGGACCGGGCCGAGCAGAGCCTCGATACGCTGATCCCGGATAATCCCAACACGCCGTACGACATGAAGGAACTGATCCAGAAGGTCGCGGACGAGGGTGATTTCTTCGAGATTCAGGCGGAATTCGCCAAGAACATCCTGACCGGCTTTATTCGGATCGAAGGCTCGACGGTTGGCGTGGTGGCGAACCAGCCAACGGTCATGGCCGGCTGTCTCGACATCGATTCCTCGCGCAAGGCGGCGCGGTTCGTGCGGTTCTGCGACGCCTTCGAAATCCCGATCCTGACCTTCGTCGACGTGCCGGGCTTCATGCCGGGCACCGGCCAGGAATACGGCGGCATCATCAAGCATGGCGCGAAGCTGCTCTTCGCCTATGGCGAGGCGACGGTGCCGAAGGTGACGGTCATCACGCGCAAGGCCTATGGCGGCGCCTATGACGTGATGAGCTCCAAGCATCTGCGGGGCGATTTCAACTATGCCTGGCCGACGGCCGAGATCGCGGTGATGGGCGCGAAGGGCGCCGTCGAGATCCTGTATCGCTCGGAGCTCGGCGACCCGGGCAAGATCGCGGAGCGGACCAAGGACTACGAGACGCGCTTCGCCAATCCGTTCGTCGCCGCCGAGAAGGGCTTCATCGACGAGGTGATCATGCCGCATTCCACCCGCAAGCGGGTGGCGCGGGCGCTGGCCAGCCTGCGCACCAAGCGGCTGACCAATCCGTGGAAGAAGCACGACAACATCCCGCTGTGAAGGCCGGTTCGATGAGCGTCGGGTTGCGGCGGAAGACCCGGAGCGGTAGGCTTGTCTCGTGTGCGATGGAGGTTCCGTCCGGTGATCCGACGCTGGTGGCTCACGATGCCGAAGCTGATCCGGTTCATGCTGATCCATGTGGCGAACGGCATGGCGATAGGCTGCGTCTTCGTGCTGGCGCTGATCCGGCTCGATCTCTTCGGCATCGGGGCGGTTCTCGCCGGGGACACGAGCGGGCTGGCGACCTTCGTGCTGTTCTTCCAGACGGCGCTGACCTTCGGGGCGGTTTCCATGGGCGTCGCGGTCATGCATCTCGGCGAGGACTAGCCCCCACCTGGCGAAGGCGGTCATGTTGAAACATCGCGGCTTTCCGGGGCGTCTGCCGGGGTCCGATCTGCAATTCGTGATCCGTCGCGCCAGTTCGGAAGGCGCGACGCCGATCAAGGCGCGGGAGCGGTATGCCGACCGGCGGCCGCTCGACCGGGCGGCGGACGCGGCCTTCATCGCCGCGCTCTGGGAGCATTTCGGCGAGGAGCCGTTCGAGCGCGGCAATCTCGACGCGGGCCGGATCGGCTGGCTGTTCGGGCGCGAGTTGGTGGCGGCGGAGGATCCGTTCGATCCGGCGAGCTACGACGCGCTGCTGCGCATCGATATCGAGACCGCGCGGGCGGCGTTCCCGGGGGTGTTCGAGGATGACTGAGACGCTGGATGGTGGCGCGTCGCGCCGATACGCCGCCGCGCAGGCAAGGCTGGAGGGGGAATGTTCGGGATGGAACACAAGTTGGTGGCCGCGGCGATACTCGCCTGCCTCGCTGTGTCGGGATGCGGTGGAGGCATGCAACTCGGCGGCCCGCCGGCCGATCCGATCTCGGAGACGCTCGCCGGTGACGATCCCGCCGATGGCGGCGTCATCAACGAGGGGACCGGCTCGGTCATCCAGTAGCCGCCTGGTTCCGGCGCTTTCGTTCCCGGTCGCGCGCGACGCGGATCTCATCGCTTTTTTCCCGAGAGACATCGATGTTTGACAAGATACTGATCGCGAACCGGGGCGAGATCGCCTGCCGTGTCATGAAGAGCGCCCGCAAGATGGGCATCAAGTCCGTGGCGGTCTATTCCGACGCCGACGCCGCCGCGCTGCATGTCCGGATGGCCGATGAGGCGGTGCATATCGGCCCGCCGCCGGCCAGCCAGTCCTATATCGTGATCGACAAGATCATCGAGGCCGTGAGGAAGACCGGGGCGCAGGCGGTGCATCCGGGCTATGGCTTTCTCAGCGAGCGCGCCGAGTTCGCGCAGGCGCTCGACGCCATGGGCGTCGCCTTCATCGGGCCGCCGGTCGGGGCGATCGAGGCGATGGGCGACAAGATCACCTCGAAGAAGCTGGCCGCCGAGGCGGGTGTCTCGACGGTGCCGGGCTACATGGGCCTGATCGACGATGCCGAGCACGCGGTGACGATCGCCAAGCAGATCGGCTACCCGGTGATGATCAAGGCCAGCGCCGGCGGCGGCGGCAAGGGCATGCGCATCGCCTGGACCGACGATGAGGCGCGCGAGGGCTTCGCGCGGTCGAAGTCGGAAGCGGCGTCGAGCTTCGGCGACGACCGGATCTTCATCGAGAAATTCGTGACCCAGCCGCGGCACATCGAGATCCAGGTTCTGGGCGACAAGCACGGCAACTGCCTGTACCTGAACGAGCGCGAATGCTCGATCCAGCGGCGCAACCAGAAGGTGATCGAGGAGGCGCCGAGCCCGTTCCTCGACGCCGCGACGCGCAAGGCGATGGGCGAGCAGGCGGTCGCGCTGGCGAAGGCCGTCGATTATTGCTCGGCCGGGACGGTGGAGTTCATCGTCGATGGCGCGCGGAACTTCTACTTCCTCGAGATGAATACCCGTCTGCAGGTCGAGCATCCGGTGACGGAGCTCATCACCGGGGTCGACATCGTCGAGCAGATGATCCGGGTGGCGGCGGGCGAGAAGCTGGCGCTGACCCAGGGCGACGTGAAGCTCGACGGGTGGGCGATCGAAAGCCGGCTCTATGCCGAGGATCCGTACCGCAACTTCCTGCCATCCATCGGCCGGCTGCGCACCTATCGTCCGCCGACGGAGGAGCGGAGCGATACGCACGCGGTCCGCAACGACACCGGCGTCTTCGAGGGCGGCGAGATCTCGATGTACTACGACCCGATGATCGCCAAGCTCTGCTCCTGGGGGCCGGATCGCGCGGCGGCGATAGAGACGATGCGCGGTGCGCTGGACGCGTTCGAGGTGGAGGGAATCGGGCACAACCTGCCGTTCCTGTCGGCGGTGCTCGATCATCCGCGCTTCATCTCCGGCGATATCACCACGGCCTTCATCGCCGAGGAATATCCCGACGGCTTCGCCGGCGCGAAGCTCGACATCGCGTTGCTGCGCAGGGTGGCGGCGGCGGTCTCGGCGATGAACCGGGTCGCCGAGATCCGCCGGGCGCGGATCACCGGACGCATGGACAATCACGAGCGGAAGGTCGGATCCGACTGGGTGGTATCGCTCGGTGGCGAGCATTTCCCGGTGATGATCGCCGCGGATCGCGAGGGATCGACCGTCGAATTCGGGGACGGGACGCGGCACAGGGTCGTCTCGAGCTGGACGCCGGGCCAGAGCCTCGCACGGATGGTGGTCGATGGGGAGCCGCTGGTACTGAAGGTCTCGCGGATCACCGGCGGGTTCCGGGTGCGGCTGCGCGGCGCGGATCTGAAGGCGACGGTGCTGTCGCCGCGGATGGCGGATCTGGCGGCGCTGATGCCGGAGAAGGCGCCGCCCGACACGTCGCGGCTGCTGCTCTGCCCGATGCCCGGGCTGGTGGTGCGGATCGACGTCAAGGTCGGGGACGAGGTGTTCGACGGCCAGGCGCTGGCCATGGTCGAGGCGATGAAGATGGAGAACGTTCTGCGCGCCGAGCGCAACGCCAAGGTGTCGAAGATCCTCGCCAAGCCGGGCGACAGTCTCGCCGTGGACGACGTGATTCTGGAATTCGAATAGGATGCGCGCCGAGACCAGCCCGGCGCGACCCTTTCTCGCGCGATCCTTGCCGGGGGCGCGGCCGCGATCAGCGGCGGCGCGACCAGGGCTCGCCGCTGAACGGGTCGATGCGGATTCTGGCGCGGCGGTTGTCGGTGTTGATGAAGTCGAAGTCCCAATATCCGTCGTCTTCCCATTCGATCTCGGTGAAGACGCGGACGGGTTGGGTTTTCTCGACCTTCGCGACCACCTCGCTGAGCGGCAGACTATTCGCCGGCGGGAGGTTTTGCGCCGCGGCGGGCAGGGCGGTCAGGGTCGCGGCGAAAGCGAGCGGGACGATACGCATGTGAGGTTCCCCCGAAATTTCGCGGCGTGGCTGCCACGCAGGCGGAAGCTAGAGGGTGCACCGGGTCGCGTCCATCACGGGACTGCGCCATCAGGGCCGGTGCGAGCCGGTTTCCTGGCGGCGGGACGGGGTGCGGTCGATCATGCTCGAGATCTCGCGCACCGTGGCGGGCAGCGGCCGCCGCTGGGCGACGCGGCCGTCGGTGTCGATCAGCACGAGGCCGAAGCCGCGCGGCCGCAGGCGCTGGCGCAGCGGACCGTTCGCCTCCGGGTCGGTGTCGGTCAGCACGACGACGCGCCGGTCGATGAGCGGCTGGGGATCGGCCTCGATCCAGGCCATCTGCTGGATGAATTTGGGATCCTCCGGCGCGTCGGCGAACACGACGAGCGGCCGGGCGACCCATTTGAGGCTGTCGAGATCGGGCTGCTCCGCCAGAACCGCGGTCGCGGCGAGGAGCAGGGCCGCGACGATCGGGCCGATGCGAGTCATTCAAGTCCTCCCTTGCCCGGAGATGTACTGGACCGGGCGGGGGAAGCGACAGGGGAAATGCGGGGAGCGTGCCATGGCGGATGATCTCAAGACCTGGAAGGCTCTGGCCGAGAAGGAGTTGCGCGGCAAGCCGGTGGAGAGCCTGAACTGGGAATCGCCCGAGGGCATCACCGTGCGCGCGCTCTATACCGAGCACGATCTCGACGGCCTGACCCATCTCGGCAGCATGCCGGGGCTCGCACCCTTTACCCGCGGGCCGCGGGCCACGATGTATGCCGGGCGCCCCTGGACCATTCGCCAGTATGCCGGTTTCTCGACGGCCGAGGAATCGAACGCCTTCTATCGCAAGGCGCTCGGCGCGGGGCAGCAGGGCGTCTCGGTCGCTTTCGATCTGGCGACGCACCGCGGCTATGACAGCGATCATCCCCGCGTGGTCGGCGACGTCGGGAAGGCGGGCGTGGCGATCGACAGCGTCGAGGACATGAAGATCCTGTTCGACGGCATCCCGCTCGACAAGGTCTCGGTGTCGATGACGATGAACGGCGCGGTGATCCCGATTCTCGCCAGCTTCATCGTGGCGGGCGAAGAGCAGGGGCATGACCGCGCGGTTCTGTCGGGCACCATCCAGAACGACATCCTGAAGGAATTCATGGTGCGGAACACCTATATCTATCCGCCCAAGCCGTCGATGAAGATCATCGCCGACATCTTCGGCTACACGGCGCAGCACATGCCGAAGTTCAACTCGATCTCGATTTCCGGCTATCACATCCAGGAAGCCGGGGCCAACCAGGCGATCGAACTGGCCTTCACGCTGGCCGACGGCGTCGAATACGTGCGCACCGGCATCAAGTCGGGCATGGACGTGGACACCTTCGCCGGCCGCCTGTCCTTCTTCTGGGCGGTGGGCATGAACTTCTACCTCGAGATCGCCAAGATGCGCGCCGCGCGCCTGCTGTGGTGGCGGCTCATGAAGCAGTTCAACCCCAAGAGCGCCAAGTCGATGATGCTGCGCACGCACTCGCAGACCTCCGGCTGGAGCCTCACGGCGCAGGACGTCTTCAACAACGTGGTGCGCACGTGCATCGAAGCGATGGCGGCGAGGTGGGGTCTCGCGGCATGGGTCGGCTTCGCGCTCGCATCGAAGAGGACGTGGGGCATCCTCTCCTTGCTCGAGGGGGACAGCGGGGTGGGGTCCCGCCGCCCGCAACCCTCGTTCGCGTGCGGGGAGTCGGGAAGATCCACGGAAGACCCGTGGACCTTCCTTCGTGGCTACTTGGTGGGCGCGGCGGGGGCCTCGCCGGAGGATCCCAGCGATGAGGAGCTGCGCCACCAGCGCGCGCTGTTCCGCTTCCATGGCCTTCAGTTCGATGTTCTTGCGGGCCGTGATGTCCTGGATCACCGCAAAGGCGCGCGCGGGCGATCCCTTGACCGTCTTGAGAATGCGGATCGACGCCGCATGCCACACCTCGCGACCATCGATGAAGCTGACGCGATATTCCGCAGTATATGGCGGACCGCCCGCAAGGTGGGCGCGCCACTTATTGCCCAGCATCTCGCGGTCGGACGGATGAATGCGGCTGTCGCCGCCGGTAAGCGAGTCGAATGTCGGCTTCTGCGGGAAGAAATGCTTCCAGTCGCCCTCGAGATAGGTTTCCCGCATCTCGAAATCGAGTTCCCAGATCATCAT
>NZ_CALAGI010000045.1 GCF_937891315.1 uncultured Amaricoccus sp.
GTCGGCGCCCCCACCGATACGGAGGGTGCCCTTCTCGACGTGGCTGGCCGAGTCGACGTCGTAGATGCCGACTCCGGTGAGCTCGCTGGTGAGCAGGAGTTGCCCGTCCCCGCCGATCGCGGGCGCGGGCTCCTCCGCCGGGGCCTGCCCGTCGAGGACGAGCCCGACCACGGAGTCGACGCCCACGTACGTCCGCTCTGGGCTCGCCCCCTCCCGCACGTGGGAGAAGCGATGACCTGCTCGCGGTCCAGCGCCGACGAAGATGTTGCCGCCGGTCGGGTGGAAGAGGACCGGGACGAAGAGGTCGAGCGACGGGATCACGGCGCCGTCTTCGGGAGAGCTCCGGCCGACGCGCGTGGTCGACTGTAGGGAGAGCGACGCGCGCGGCCAGACGCTCACGCTGCCGCCGACGTTGACGGCGGCGCCCACGAACAGAGTGCCGCCGAGCGACCACTCTCGCTCGGTCGTGATCGTCGTTCCGCTCTCTTCGAGCGTCTTGGTGTGGGTGTAGGTGAACGCCGGCTGGAAGCCAACCGACACGCGGTCGAAGACGAACCAGTGCGCCGAGGGAGCCACCACGACCCACGAGGCGCGCACGGAGGAGCCCTCGTAGCCACGCGTGCCAGCTCCCATGCGGAAGCTGTCCGTGATCACCACCTGACCTTGGTCCCCGAAGCGGCGCACAGGGGGTGGTTCGGTCGATGGAGCGTCGGCCACCGTCGACGGCGCTCCCGTCGAGATCGGCGGAGCAGGCGTCGCGGGTGGCGGCGCGGATCGCGGTGAGGTCAAGCGCGTAGCTCGCCACCCTGCCCCGCCGCGCCGGGCTTTCGAGCGTCAGCCAGCCGAGCGCCCGCAGCTTCGCCATCTCGCGCTTCACGGTGCGTTCATCGACCGACCAGAGCCGCGCGATCTCGCGCTGGCCGACATGGAGGATGCCCCGCCGCCAGTCGTAGCGGGCGGTGACCAGCGTGGTGAAGCGGAGGGCGAGACGCTGGAGACCGGGGGGACCGCCGAGGGCATGGCAGCCGATGGCGGTCAGGATGTCGTATTTCTGGCTGGCGGCCTCCGGTCCGGCAAGTTTCTTCGCCTGCATGTCTCTCGTCCTCGGGTGGCCGGGTTGACCCGGTCCGGTTCCTGCTCGATCGGTCGTCCGTTTCGCAACGCTGTTCGGCAACCGTGGCTGATTAGCGTCCGGTTGGCCGATTCTGTCAAGCCATTGATGGACAAGGGCCTCGTCTGGGCGGCTATCCTTCCGTCCCTCATGAAACAAGGGTATCCAAGGTATAGGGGGCCGTCCAGTCTGTCCCCCTGTCGTTCCGCTTTGTCCCCCAATCCGTGGCGGAGTCGCTTTTGGTGACCCCCCATATCTTGTCGACCGTGCCGTGCGAAGCGAATCGGCCGCCGCCGCCCGGTGGAAGTGTTTGCAATGATATGGGGTTCGGCGTATTTCTGCGATCGGCGGGAAATAGCGTCCTGAAAGAAACGCGAGGCAGGCAAGGATGTATACACACAGCGACCTGGCGGCGCTGCAGGCGCAGTCGCTCAGGATGCAGGGCTGGATCCGGCGGCAGACCTTCAGCCCCGAGCTGGAGAAGACCCTCCGGCGGTTCTCGAGCTGGGAGGTGGCGGAGCTGGTGTTCAAGGTGAACCAGTCGACCTTTCGCGGGCGGCTGGCGTCGGACCCCGCCCTTCCCGCCGGGGAAGTCGAGGAAGACGGGCGGCAGCGGTGGTTCAGCCTCGACGAGATCAACGACCTCCGCCGCCGGATGAAGGTGAACCGCCAGAGCCTGATGCCGCCCCGGCCGAAGGGCAAGCGGGCGCTCAGGGCGGCGATCGCCAATTTCAAGGGTGGCGCGGGCAAGTCGACCGTGGCGCTGCATTTCGCGCACGCGGCGGCGCTCGACGGCTATCGGGTGCTGGTGGTGGATTTCGATCCGCAGGCGACGCTGAGCCATTCGATGGGGCTGACGGACGTGGGCGAGGAGCATACGGTCTGGGGGATCCTCGCCCGGGATCTGATCAACGAGACCGACCGGATGAACGAAGGCCCGAAGGGCGCGGCGAGCGGGAGCGCCCTGCCCCAGCGCCGGCTGCCGGCCTCGATCCGCGACCTTGGCCTCGCCGAGCTTCGGGTCAATGACTTCCTGAAGCCGACGGCCTGGTCGACGATCGACATCATTCCGTCCTGCGCCAACGCCGCCTTCGTTGAGTTCGCCAGCGCCCAGTACCGGCACCTCAACCCGGAATGGTCGTTCTTCGCGGCGGTGTCGCGCTATCTCGACGCGCTGCCGGACGATGCCTATGACCTGATCATCTTCGACTGCCCGCCGGCCATCGGCTATCAGTCGATGAACGCGGTCTTCGCGGCGGACGTGCTCTATATCCCGTCCGGGCCCGGCTACTGGGAGTATGACAGCACGACCAGCTTCATCGGTCAGCTGGCCGAGGCGCTGGAGGATCTGTCGGCGGGGTTCGGCGAAACCTTCCCCGCGGGGAAGATCGCGCTGCCCAAGGCCTTCGCCGACGTCAAGTTCCTGCTGACCCGCTTCGAGCCGGCGAACGACCTGCACAAGGCGATGCTGGAGGCGTTCCGCAAGGTGTTCGGCGACCGGGTGACGGAGAACCCGATCGAGATGACGCGGGCCGTCGAACAGTCCGGGCGGTTCCTGTGCTCGGTCTATGAGATCGACTATCGCGACATGACGCGGGAGACCTGGCGGCGGGCGCGGGGCAGCTTCGATACCGCCTATGGCGAGTTCAAGCAGGTCTGCGTCGCGGCCTGGGACAAGGTGGAGGCACGGGCATGAAAAAGCGCCGGGTCTTTGATCTCGACATGCCGGAGGATGATGGCGCGGCGGCGCCGGCCGGCGCCGTGCCGGCGGAAACCTTCCCCGCGGGGAAGGTCGAGCCGGCGCCGGAAGTGAAGTCGGCGGTTCCACCGCGGCGCGGACCGATGGCGACGGCGGTGCAGGAGAATGCCGAGGCGCTGAAGGCGCGGGCGGCGGCGGAAGCGGCGATCCGCGACGAGAACGACGCGCTGGCGGGCGAGCTGGTCCGGCTGCGCGGCCTCGGGCTGATCGTCGATCTGATCCGGGTCGATGCGATCGACATGACGAAGCTGGTGCGGGACCGGATCAAGGGCGAGGATCTGGAGCTGACCGAGCTCAAGGCGTCGATCCGGGACATCGGCCTGTCGAACCCGATCCGGGTCGAGCCGGCGGGGCAGGGGCGTTACGAGCTCGTTCAGGGGCTGCGGCGGCTGAGCGCCTATCGCGAGCTGCTGGCCGAGACCAAGGACCCGCGCTACGCGCTGATCCCGGCGGGGCTGATGACCGACGCCGGGGGGCTCGACCAGCTCTATCGGCGGATGGTGGACGAGAACCTGGTCCGCAAGGACGTGTCCTTCACCGAGATGGCCTGGCTGGCGCGCGACTATGCCCGCGACCCCAGAACGGAATGCGACGACCCGGACAAGGCGGTGGCGATCCTGTTCCAGAGCGCCGGCTACCAGAAGCGCAGCTATATCAGGGCCTTCATCAGCGTCGTCGACTGGCTGGGCGAGACGCTGCGCTTCCCGCAGGAGATCCCGCGCAACCTCGGGCTCGATCTGCGCCGGCGACTGGAGGTCGAGCCGGAGATCGCCGCGGCGATCAAGGAGGAGTTGAGGGACTGGGACAACCGCTCGGTCGAGGACGAGCTTGGCGTGCTGCGCCGCTGGGCGGGGGCAGGGGAGGGGGGAGAGACCTTCCCCGCGGGGAAGATCCCGACCGCGCCGGCGCGCACCACCCGCAAGGCGAGGGTGACCTTCGACCTGCCGCGGGCCGAGGGGCCGGCCAAATGCACGGCGGCCAATGGCCGGCTGGAGATCCGGTTGCCGCTCGACTTCTCGACGGTCGATCGCCGCAAGCTGGAGGAGGCCGTGCGGCGGATGCTGGATCAGATCGGTTAGAGGTAATATATTGATATTACTGTAATATTTTGCAGAGCCGCGCGATCCGGGCCGGCGGGGCAGGGGGGGCGCCCGCCGCATGTCCGGCGCTCAGGTTCCGGGTTTCGCTGAACACGCGGAATGTGTAAGGTGGATGGCGATGGAGGTGCCCGGGATGTCCGCGACCAGCAAGCGCCGTACGAATGTGTCGATCGATGCCGGCCTGCTCGAAGCGGCGCGGGAGCTTGGCCTGAATGTCTCCTCCATCACCGAGGCGGCGCTGGCCGAGCGGGTTCGCGGCGCGCGCGCGGACGCCTGGAGGGCGGAGAACGCCGAGGCGCTGGCGCAGCGGCGGGCCTGGATCGAGCAGCACGGCGCGCCGCTCGCCAAATGGCAGGTCTGGAAGCCGGATTGATGGCGCAGTTTCACGTCTATCGGCTGCCCGACGGGCTGTTGGTGCTCGACCTGCAATCCGACCTGATCGACACGGGCACCCGCGTCGTCGCGCCGCTTCTGCCCGGCTCGGACCAGCTGAAGCCGATCACCCGGCTTGAGCCCATGCTGGAGGTGGACGGCCAGCCGCTGGCCCTGCGCGCGGCGGAAATGGCCGCCATTCCGGCGCGGTTGCTCAGCGGGGAGGCGGTCGCCGATCTGACAGGCGAGGACTATGCCATCCGCCGCGCGCTCGACATGGTGTTTTCCGGGTTCTGACAGGATTTCTGGTTGAGTGGTCCCTCGTCCCGAAAGGCACCTCGGACCGGATCAGGCGACAGTCCGGTGGACTGTCGACCCGGGACGTTGGCCTTCGACCAGTCGAAGGCCAAGGGGCCATCGGATTTCTCCGAACGATGACAATCAGGCCGCGCCTGCCTGGCTGGCGCGGTAACGCGCCTGCCGGGGGCAGGCAGGCGCGGCCTGATTTGTCGACGGACAAATCAGGAAGAAAACAGCAAGGCTACCCCGAGCGGATCAACCGGCAACAGTCTGAGCGGCGCTCACTCGAAGGCGCCGCTCAGACGTGCGAGCAGGGTGAAGGCGCGGCCGGACCGGGTGTCGGCCAGTTCGATCAGCCGCGCATCGTCCGCGCCCGCGCCGAATTCGGCGAGAACACCGTCGAAGCGGCGCTGGAAATAGAGCGCGGTGTCACGGAAGATCGGGTCGGACTTCGTCAGCGCCCGCGTCAGTTCGAGTGCTCGCGGATCCTCGATCCCGCCGACGCCCGCGACCTCCGGTCCACGGACACCGCCGATGAACCGGCGCCAGGCGTCGGCGCTGGCCGGGGCTGTCGCGATGTCGTCCATGTAGACGCCCTCCTGCGACAGCAGGTTCAGCACATCCTCCGCCGCCTGAAGCATCTGGGCCAGCGACTGGTGGCGCAGCGCGGCCTTCAGCGCGCGAAAGCCCTCCCGGTCGTCGGCGTCGCGCGGAAAATCGAGCGCCCGGATCAGGTCGGCCCATTCCAGTCCGCCCGCCGCTTCCGCCGGGGTCTCCGGCGTCGGCTCCGGCGGGGCGGCGGGACGCGGCGTAGTCACCGCTTTCGGGGTGGGCCGCGCCTTGCGCGTCGGCGCGGGCTCCGGTTCGGGCGCATGGGTCGTGACATGGGGGGAAGGCGCGGTGGCGGACAGCGCGGCGACCGCGGCGCGCAGTTCCGCCTGCCCGGCCAGCAGCCGCTCGATCGGCGCGGAGAGATCGGCCGGGCGCGGCAGGGCGCTCACGGCGCCCTTGACGAGCTGGGCGATCTCGCCGGGCGCGGTGGGGCCGCGGGCGGCGAGCGCGGCGCGGGTCGCCTCCATGCCTTCGATCACCGGCGGCAGCAGTTCGGCCATCGCCCCGATCATCTCGTGCTGACGAGCGAGCGTGTCGGCCAGCCAGGCCGCCAGCCAGACGAGGATCAGCGGCAGGACGAGCACCACGAGGAAGAACAGCCCGTCGATGAAGGCGGTACCGCGCGCGGCGCTGGCATCGCCCAGGAAGGCGATGGCATAGGCGCCGAGCATCACCGTCCAGGCCGCGCTCGCGATCCAGGCCCAGCGCCGCGGCCGGGTGACCGCGCGGAACCCGTCGAAAACGGCCGTGAGCCGCGCGGTCAGCGCGCCGCCGTCCATCGCCGAACCCATGGTTCCGTCCTCGCGCTCATACGAAGTCAACGGCGCGGATCTCGTAGGAGCGGAGCCCGCCCGGGGTGCGGACCTCGACATTGTCGCCGGGCTCCTTGCCGATCAGCGCGCGGGCCAGGGGAGATTTCATGTTGAGCAGGCCGGCCTCGATGTTCGCCTCGGCCTCGCCCACGATCTGGTAGGTCTTTTCCTCGTCGGTATCCTCATCGATGATCACCACCGTCGCGCCGAACTTCACCGGACCGGACAGCCGGCTGATGTCGATCACCTCGCCGCGGCCGATGATGGCCTCGAGTTCCTTGATCCGCCCCTCGATGAAGCTCTGCTTCTCGCGCGCGGCGTGGTACTCGGCGTTCTCGCTCAGATCACCGTGCTCGCGCGCCTCGGAGATGGCGGCGATCACCGCCGGCCGCTCCTGCGACTTCAGTTTCTTCAACTCCGCGTCCAGCTTTGCGAAGCCCTTCGCAGTCAGGGGAATCTTCTCCATGACCTTCTCCGTCGCACCGGTCCGGCGCCGTCCTCTCCAAATACACAATCAGGCCGACGCGCTCTGGCCCCGGCCTGACCCGCGAACCCTCGCGATCCGCTTGCCCGCGAGCATATGGGCGCCAATCTTCCACTGCAAGCGGTGCGAACGGGGCGTCATTGACCGGATTGGGAGGCTGGGCTAGCACCGACGAGGTTTCCGGGTATCAGGAGGAAGAGGCGGCATGGCCGAGATCGAGCGCGAATCCATGGAGTACGACGTGGTGATCGTCGGCGCCGGACCAGCCGGCCTCTCCGCGGCGATCCGGCTGAAGCAGATCGATCCCGAGCTGTCCGTCGTCGTCCTGGAAAAGGGTTCCGAGGTCGGGGCGCATATCCTGTCCGGCGCGGTGCTCGATCCCGTCGGTATCGAGGCGCTGTTGCCCGACTGGAAAGAGCGCGGCGCGCCGATCAGTACCCGGGTCACCGACGACCGGTTCTATTATCTCGGCGCCGGCGGCCAGATCCGCGTTCCGAACTGGCCGATGCCGCCCTTCATGAAGAACCACGGCAACTATATCGTCTCGATGGCGAATGTCTGCCGCTGGCTCGCCACCCAGGCCGAGGAACTGGGCGTCGAGATCTTCGCCGGCATGTCGGCCAGCGCGCTGGTCTGGGGAGAGGCGGGCGAGGTGCGCGGCGTCGTCGCCGGCGAGTTCGGGCTTGAGCCGGACCGGACCCCCGGCCCGAACTATGAGCCCGGCATGGAACTGCTCGGCCGCTACGTTTTCCTCGCCGAGGGCGCGCGCGGCAGCTTGTCGAAGCAGGTGATCGGCCGTTTCGACCTCGCGGCGGGTCGCGAACCGCAGAAATACGGCCTCGGCATGAAGGAAATCTGGGAGGTGAAGCCCGAGAAACACCGCCTCGGCCAGGTCACCCACACCATGGGCTGGCCGCTCGGCGCCAACGCCGGCGGCGGCTCGTTCATCTATCACCTGGAAAACAATCAGGTCTTCGTCGGCTTCGTGGTGCATCTCAACTATGAGAACCCGCACCTCTTTCCTTACATGGAATTCCAGCGCTTCAAGCATCATCCGATGGTCGCCGACCTGCTGGAGGGCGGCAAGCGCGTGGCCTATGGCGCGCGGGCGATCACCGAAGGCGGTTGGCAGTCGATCCCGAAGCTGACCTTTCCCGGCGGCGCGCTGCTCGGCTGCGCCGCCGGCATGGTCAACGTGCCGCGCATCAAGGGCAACCACAATGCCATGCTGTCCGGCATCGCCGCGGCCGAGGCGGCGGCCGCCGCCATCGCCGAAGGCCGCCGGGGGGACGAACTGGAAGCCTATCCCGCCTCGGTCGAAAGTGGACCGATCGCGGCGGATCTGAAGCCGGTGCGCAACGTCAAGCCGCTCTGGTCGCACTATGGCCTCGCGACCTCGCTGCTGCTCGGCGGCGCGGACATGTGGATCAATACGATCACCGGAAACCGCTCGCCGCTCGGCACGATGAAGCACGGCAAGACCGACGCGGCCGCGACCGGGCGGGCCGAACGGTTCGAGAAGATCGACTATCCCAGGCCCGACGGGGTGCTCAGCTTCGACCGGCTGACCAACGTCGCCTTCTCCTTCACCAACCATGCCGAGGATCAGCCCTGCCACCTGACGCTGCGCGATCCCTGTATCCCGATTGAGCTGACCCTGCCGCGCTATGACGAGCCGGCGCAGCGCTATTGCCCGGCCGGCGTCTACGAGGTGCTGCGCGACGAGGCGGGCAAGCCGCGGTTCCAGATCAATTTCCAGAACTGCGTGCACTGCAAGACCTGTGACATCAAGGATCCGCTGCAGAACATCGACTGGACCACGCCGCAGGGTGGGGACGGGCCGAACTATCCCAACATGTGATGCCGGCGCGTCCGGGCCGGGATGTGATGGATATGTGATCGGCGGGAGGCGCCGCCCGCTGATTCGCGCGATTGAATCGCCGCCCCGCGCGACATAGGCTCGACACCGCGCCGCAACCGAGAGATCCGCCCATTGCCGAACCTCATCGCCAAACTGGCCGCCGCCGCCCTGATGGGGCTGGCGTTGTCGGCCCAGGCCCCGGCGTTCGCCGCCTCGTCGCTCTCGGGCGCGTATCTCGCGGCGATGCAGGCGGATTTTCGCGACGATTACGCGGTGTCCGCGGAATATTATGACCGCGCGCTCGCCGAGGATCCCGACAATCTCGCGCTGATCCAGAACGCGCTCGTCGCACGGGTGGCGCTCGGCGACATTCCGGCGGCGCGCGCGCTCGCGGATCGCCTCGCCGTCGTCCAGCCAGAGAATCAGGTCGCCGCGCTGGTCCGCCTCGCCGTCGCGCTGAAATCGGATGATTTCGCGACGGCGACCACCGTCCTTCAGGCCTCGGGCGAGGGGATCAATCCGCTGCTCGCCGGTCTCGTTTCCGGCTGGATCGAGGTCGGCAAGGACGATTTCACCGCCGCGCAGGCGAAGTTCGACGCGATGACCGGCAACGAAGCGCTCGCCGCCTATGGCCAGTTTCACAAGGCGCTGGCGCTCGCGATGGCCGGCGATTTCGTCTCCGCCGAGGCGATCCTCGCAGGCGGCGAGAACGGCCCGCTCCATCTCAACCGCGCCGCGCTGATCGCCCATGCCGAGGTGCTGGCCCAGATCGACCGCGAGGCGGACGCCGCCGCGCTCCTGAACGAGGCGCTCTCGACCGGGATGCCCGACGCCACTCTGGTCGCGCTCCGCGACCGGCTGGTCGCCGGGGAGGAAGTCCCGTTCGACGAGGTGACCGAGGCCCGCGACGGCGCCGCCGAGGCGTTCCTGACCCTGGCCGAGGCGCTCAATACCGAGGATACCGCGCGGGTCGCGCTGATCCATGCCCGGCTCGCCGCCTATGTCAGTCCGGGCATGGTCGAAGCCGATCTTCTCGCCGCGGACATTCTCGAATCCGAAGGGCAGTTCGCGCTGGCGACCGAGGCGCTGACCGAGGTGCCGCGCGACTCGCCCTGGTTCGTCGTCTCCGAAATTCACCGGGCCAATACCCAGCGCATCGCTGGCGACGCGGCGGGCGGCATCGCCACGCTGCGCGCGCTCGCCGCGAGCCACACGGACCAGATCGAGGTGCAGTCCGCCCTCGGCGATGCCTTGCGTAGCGACAACCAGTTCGCCCCCGCCGTCGCCGCCTATACCGCGGCGATCGATCTCATCGACAAGCCGACGGCGGTGCATTGGGTGCTCTATTATACCCGCGGTATCTCGAACGAACGGGCGGGGAACTGGAACGACGCCGAGGCCGATTTCCGCGAGGCGCTGGTCCTGCGCCCGGACCAGCCGGTGGTATTGAACTATCTCGGCTATTCGCTGGTCGAGAAGGGCCAGGATCTCGACGAGGCGCTCGACATGATCCAGCGCGCGGTCAAGGGCCAGCCCGACGACGGCTATATCACCGATTCGCTCGGCTGGGTCTATTACCGGCTCGGTCGCTATCAGGACGCGGTGGCGCCGATGGAGCGCGCGGTCGAGCTGGAACCGGTGGATCCGGTGGTGAACGACCATCTCGGCGACGTGCTCTGGATGGTCGGGCGCAAGCGCGAGGCGGATTTCCAATGGCGCCGCGCGCTGTCCTTCGGTCCCGGCGACGGCGAGGATCTCGACATGGATCGGGTGCGCAAGAAGCTCGAGGTCGGTCTCGATCAGGTGCTGGCCGAGGAAAACGGCTGACGCGCATGATCCCCCCGCTGGCGGAACACGCGCCCGCCAAGATCAATCTCACGCTGCACGTGACCGGCCGTCGGGCCGATGGCTATCACCTGCTCGACAGCCTCGTGGTCTTCGCCGGCGTCGGCGACCTGGTCGAGGCGGAGCCGGCGCGCGGCCTGTCCCTGACGCTCGACGGTCCCTTCGGCCGCGATCTCGGCGCGGGGGCGGACAATCTCGTCCTGCGCGCCGCGCTTGCCTTGCGCCCGGACGGGCAGGGCGCCGCGCTGCGGCTGACGAAGGCGCTGCCGGTGGCGAGCGGCATCGGCGGCGGCTCGGCCGACGCGGCCGCGGCCCTGCGCCTGCTCAGGCGGATGTGGGACGCGCCGCCGCTCCCGCCCGAGGCGGTGCTGGCGCTGGGCGCCGACGTGCCGGTCTGCCTCGACGGCCGGCCGCGGCGCATGTCGGGGATCGGCGAGCGGCTGGCGCCCTTCGCGCCGCCGCCGTTCTGGATGCTGCTGGTCAATCCGGGCGCGCGGGTCTCGACCGGCGCGGTTTTCGCCCGTCTTGCCAGCCGCGACAATCCGCCGATGCCGGAACCGCCGCCCCTGCCCGACGCCGAGGCGCTGTTCGCCTTCCTCGCCGCCCAGCGCAACGACCTGCAGGCGCCGGCCGAGGCCGTCGCGCCGGAGATCGCCGAGACGCTGGCGGCGCTCGCCGCGCAGCGTGATTGCCGGCTGGCGCGGATGTCGGGGTCGGGCGCGACCTGCTTCGGCCTCTTCGCCGACGCCGCGCCGATGCACGCCGCCGCCGACGCGCTGCGCCGCGCCCGGCCCGGCTGGTGGATCGCGGCGACGGATGTCGGCGCGCGGGGCTGAGTCCGAGAGGTCGGAGCCGTCGGGTCAGTTGTTCGCGGGCGCCGCCGGCGCGGGAGTCGTCGCCGCGGGCGGCGGGACCGGCGCGGGCGCCTGCGCGCCGGTCCCGCCGAACAGCAGGAAGGCGAGCGCGATCAGGATCGCGGCGCCTGCGAGGATCATGTTTCTCTGGGCCATCGGTTTCCCCCGGATGAATGGTCCGGCTAGAGATGGGGCACCGCCGGCCTCGCCGCAACCGCCCCGGCGAGCCGCGCCGACGACCTTGCCGGATCGCCGATGACGAACGTCAGTCCAACCGGGCGACGACGAAATCGGCGAGATCGGAGAGGATCGCGCGGATCTGGCCGGCCGGGAGGGGCGCGAGGGCGCGGCGGGCGCGGGCGGCGTGTTCCATCGCGGTTTCCCTCGCGCTCTCGAGGCTGCCGTGGCGGGCCATCAGTTCGAGCGCGGTTTCGAGATCGCCCTCGCGCTGCTGACCCTTCTCGATCGCCCGCACCCAGAAGGCCCGCTCCTCGGCGTTCGCCCCCGCCACCGCGCGGATCACCGGCAGCGACATCTTCCGCTCGCGGAAATCGTCGCCGACATTCTTGCCGAGCGTCGCGCTGATCCCGCCATAGTCGAGCAGATCGTCGGCGATCTGGAAGCTGACCCCGAGTGCGTCGCCATATTCGCGCAGCGCCAGCACCTGCTCCTCCGGTGCCTTGGCAATCACCCCGCCGACCTCGGTCGCCGCCGAGAACAGCGCCGCGGTCTTGCCGCGCACCACCCTGAGATAGATCTCCTCGGTGGTTGCGAGGCTCGCGGCGGCCGTCAGTTGCAGCACCTCGCCCTCGGCGATCACCGCCGCCGCGTTCGACAGGATGTTGAGCGCCCGCAGATCGCCGGTCTCGACCATCAGCTGGAAGGAGCGGGCGAAGAGATAGTCGCCGACCAGCACGCTCGACTTGTTGTCCCAGAGCAGGTTCGCCGTCGGCCGTCCCCGTCGCCGCTCGCTCTCGTCGACCACGTCATCATGCAGCAGCGTCGCGGTATGGATGAACTCGACCGTCGCCGCCAGCCGGGCATGGTCGAACCCCTGATAGCCGCAGAGCCGCGCGGCGGCGAGCGTCAGCAAGGGCCGCAACCGCTTGCCGCCGGCCTCGACCAGATGCGCCGTCACCTCGGGAATGCGCGGCGCGTGCTCGCTTGCCATGCGGGCGCGGATCAGCGCGTTCACCGCCGCCATATCCTCGGCCAGCACCGACTGCAGGGTCTCGATCGGGGTCGCCACGCGCGCGGGGGTGTTCATCGCTGTTCGCTCTCGACCTCGGCAGGCGCGGGATCTAGGTTCGCGGCGATGAAGGAAATCCTGCGCACCACGGACCCCACGATCATCGCCTTTGCCACCGCCTTGCTGCGCGCGGAGGATATAGACTGCTTCGTTCTGGACGTCCATATGAGCGTGCTCGAAGGCGGGATCGGCCTGTTTCCCCAGCGCCTGGTGGCCGCCGACCGCGATGCCTTCCGAGTGCGCGCGATCCTGACCGACAACGGGATCGAGGATCTGTCGCCGGCATGAGCGGGCCGCGGTGACCGAAGAAGGCGTCCCGACCGAGCGGACCGAGGCCGCCGGGCTGGACGCCGGCCTCGGGCCGCTCAGTCGGGACGACTTCCTCGGCGGACGGCTCCGGCTCTGGCAGCCGGTCAATGGCTATCGGGCGGCGATCGATCCGGTGCTGCTCGCCGCCTTCGTCGCGGCGGCGCCGGGGGAGCGGGTTCTGGAACTCGGCTGCGGCGCCGGCATCGCTTCGTTGTGCCTCGCGGCGCGGGTGTCGGGACTGACGCTCCGCGGCCTTGAGCTTCAGCCGGGCTACGCCGCCCTCGCCCGCCGCAACGCCGCCGAGAACGGCCTCGCGCTCGATGTCTGCGAGGGCGACCTGCGACGGCCACCCGCCGCCCTTCGGGCGCTGGGCTTTCATCAGGTGCTGGCCAATCCGCCCTTCCATCCGGCCGGCGCGGTGACCCCGCCGGACGACCCCGGCCGCGACCGCGCGCATCGCGAGGAGGCGACGCTCGCCGACTGGATCGCGTGCGGGCTGCGGCGGCTGCTGCCGGGGGGGCGGCTGACGCTGATCCATCGGGCGGAGCGGTTGGGGGCGATTCTCGCCGCGGTGGAGGGGGCGGCGGGCGCGGTCGAGATTCTGCCGGTCGCGCCCAGATCCGGCGCGGCGGCGGCCCGGGTTCTGGTCCGTTGCCGCAAGGGGAGCGCCGCGCCGCTGACCCTGCTGCCGCCGCTCATCCTGCACCGGGGCGCGTCGCACGCCGAGGATGATGGCGCCTACGCCGCCGAACCGGAGGCGATTCTGCGCGAGGGCGCGGCCTTGTCGCGCGGCGCGGGGCCGGCCGACCGCTCGTTCTTGTGAAGCTGGTCGGGGCTTCGGTTTTGGTGACAGGCGGCTCAATCCATGGTTTACTGATCCGGTTGGAAACAGCCGCGTAGGAGGATAAGCATGAGCCTGGGTTCTCACCTGACGGAGCTCCGCAAGAAGCATCAGGCGCTGTCCGAGGTCATCGAAGCCGAGCAGAGGATGCCGGCGTCGGACGACATGAACATCAAGCAACTCAAGCTCAAGAAGCTGTATCTGAAGGAAGAGATCGAACGGCTGTCGACTCAGGTCTGACGGCGACCCCGTGTCTCCCGAAAATTCGCGGCCGCTCCGTCATCGGAGCGGCCGCTCTGGTTCTCCGGGATCCGGCCTAGAGAATCTCCTCAAGGGTTCGGGCGGTCAGTTCGAGGTTCTCCGGCGCGCTGAATCGATGATCGGCGCCCTTGACGAGCGTCAGGCGCAGATCCTCCGCCGTCGCGTGCGCGAGGATGCGCAGTGCGACGGAGGTATCGACGTCCTCGTCCGCGGTGCCATGCAGCAGGCGAACCGGGAAGGGCAGGTCAAGCGGGTCGCGCAGGACGAGATTGCGGCGCCCATCCTCGATCAGACGCCGCGTGATGACGTAAGGCTCGTCCGAATAGTCGGAGGGCACCGCGAGCGCGCCCTCGGAGGACAGCCGCCGGCGCTGGTCCTCGGAAAAGTTCGCCCACATCGAATCCTCGGTGAAGTCCGGCGCCGCCGCGATTCCGACAAGGCCGCGCAGCCGGCCCGGTAATCGCGTGGCGAGCAGGAGTGCGATCCAACCGCCCATGCTGGAGCCGACGAGGATCTGCGGGCCCTCGGTCAGGTGGGTGAGCGCGTCGGCCGCGTCGCGCGCCCAGTCGCCGACGCAGCCGTCGCGGAACAGCCCCGACGAGGCGCCATGGCCGGTGTAGTCGAAGCGCAGGAAGCCGAGGCCCCGCGCCCTGGCCCAGGCTTCGAGGAACTGCGCCTTGGTGCCGGTCATGTCCGAGCGGAAGCCGCCGAGAAAGACGACGCCCGGACCGCGGCCACGGGTCCGATGATAGGCGAGGGCGCGGCCGTCGGGCAGGGTCAGGGTTTCATGGGTCATGGCGCTGTCCTAAGAGCGATATCCAACCGGACGGAATCGTCCGGTGATCAGGATATCGCGTCACATCAAGAATCCAGAGCGGACCACCCGGCTCCATCGGGTCGGACCCCGCTCTAGCAATCGGGGGCCGGTCGCGTCACGCGGATTCCATTTGACAGCCGCGAGGGCGCGGACCTATCGGTCAGGCTCCCTGAGACCCGGGCGTGCCGTGGGCGCCGAACCCGAAGGAGAACGACGATGACCGATGCGACGGCGGACTTGCGCGACGTGGCCATCACCCTGCCGGACGGCGCGGTCCGTCACTACCCCCAGGGCGTTACCGGGACGGAGATCGCAGGCGATCTCTCGAAATCGCTCGGCAAGGCGGCGATCGCGGTCAGTATCGACGGGCGCCTGAGCGACCTCAGCCAGCCGATCCGCCAGGATGCGCGGATCGCGATCCACACGATCAAGGACGAGCCGGCGCTGGAGCTGATCCGGCACGACGCGGCGCATATCATGGCGCGCGCCGTGCAGGAGCTGTGGCCGGACACCAGGGTCACCATCGGTCCGGTGATCGAAAACGGCTGGTACTACGATTTCGACCGGGCGGAGCCTTTCACGCCGGAGGATCTCGGCCTGATCGAGGCGCGGATGCGCGCGATCATCGCGGCGCGCGATCCGGTGCGGACCGAGGTCTGGGAGCGCGACCGGGCGATGCGCCACTACGAGGCGCTGAACGAACCCTACAAGGTCGAGCTGGTCGAGGCGATCCCCGGCGCCGATCCGATCCGCATGTATTGGCACGGGCACTGGCAGGATCTGTGCCGCGGGCCGCATCTCGCCCATACCGGGCAGGTGCCGGCCGACGCTTTCAAGCTCACCTCGATCGCCGGCGCCTATTGGCGTGGCGACAGCGCCCGCGCGCAGTTGCAGCGGATCTATGGCGTCGCCTTCCGGACCAGGGCCGATCTCGAAGCCTATCTCCACCGGCTGGAGGAGGCGGCGAAGCGCGACCATCGCAAGCTTGCGCGCGAGATGGATCTCTTCCACCTGCAGGAAGAGGCGCCGGGCATGGTGTTCTGGCATCCCGACGGCTGGACCGTCTGGCGCGCGCTCGAGGACTACATGCGCCGGCGGTTGCGCGTCGCGGGCTACAAGGAAATCCGCACGCCGCAGGTGGTCGATCGCGTGCTCTGGGAACGCTCGGGCCATTGGGAGGCCTACCAGCACAACATGTTCATCGCCGAGGTGGAGGAGGAGCATGCCAAGGAAAAGCGCGTCAACGCGCTGAAGCCGATGAACTGCCCCTGCCATGTCCAGGTCTACAATCAGGGCCTGAAATCCTATCGCGACCTGCCGCTGCGGCTGGCGGAATTCGGCGCCTGCCACCGCTACGAGCCCTCCGGCTCGATGCACGGGCTGATGCGGGTGCGGGGCTTCACCCAGGACGACGCGCATATCTTCTGCACCGAGCAGCAGATCGAGGGCGAATGCGCGGCCTTCATCGAGCTGCTGTCTTCGGTCTATTCCGACCTCGGCTTCGATAGTTTCGACATCAAGCTCTCGACCCGGCCGGATGTGCGCATCGGCTCGGATGAGGATTGGGACAAGGTCGAGACCGCGCTGGAGAACGCGATCCAGAAGGTCGGCCGGCACTATGTCATCGATCCCGGCGAGGGCGCCTTCTACGGCCCGAAGCTCGATTTCAAGCTGACCGACGCGATCGGGCGCGAATGGCAATGCGGCACTTTCCAGGTGGATCCGAACCTGCCGACCCGGCTCGACGCCGAATATGTCGGCGAGGACGGGGCGCGGCACCGGCCTTTCATGCTGCACCGGGCGATCCTCGGCTCGTTCGAGCGGTTTCTCGGCGTGCTGATCGAACATTATGCCGGCAAGCTGCCGTTCTGGCTGGCGCCCCGGCAGGTGGTGGTGGCGCCGATCGTATCGGACGCCAATGCCTATGCCGAGGAGGTGGTCGCGGCGCTGGCGGCGTCGGGGCTGCGCGCCGAGGCCGATCTTCGCAACGAGAAGATCAACTACAAGGTCCGCGAGCACAGCCTGGCCAAGGTCCCGGTGATCCTCGCCGTCGGCAATCGCGAGGTCGCCGACCGCACGGTCTCGCTGCGCCGGCTCGGCGAGACCGCGACGCGGACGGCCGCGCTCGGCGCGGCGGTCGCGGAGCTGGCCGCGGAGGCGCTTCCCCCCGACCTGCGCGCGCCGGCCGCCTGATCCTCGACCTCGCCGGCGAACTGACCGGAGCGCATGGCGGGATTGCGTCCGCGGGGCCCGGCGCCCGACCTCACGGTATTCAAACCGAACGCGTCTTCCCCTAGGGAGGGGCGGGCGACCACGAGGGCGGCGGGATGCAGGCGGAACGGAACGAGGATTGGCACGCCCTGAGCGGCGCCGAGGCGCTGGCGCGCCTCGAGACGGTTCCGGAGGGTCTCGACGCGGCGGAGGCGGCGCGGCGGCTCGCGGAGGCCGGCCCGAACGCGCTCCCCGTCGCGCCGCCGCCGCATCCGCTCCTGCGCTTCCTCGCGCAGTTCAACAACACGCTCATCTACGTGATGCTCGCGGGCGCGGGCGCCGCGGCGATTCTCGGGCACCTGATCGACGCCGCGGTCATCCTCGTCGTCGTCCTCGTCAATGCCATCGTCGGCTTCGCGCAGGAGGGACGCGCCGAGGAATCGCTCCGCGCGATCCGCGGCCTGCTCGCGCCCCACGCGGTGGCGCTGCGTGACGGGGCGCGGCGGACGATCGGGGTGGGGGAGATCGTCCCCGGCGACGTCGTGCTCATCGAGGCCGGCGAGCGCGTGCCGGCCGACCTGCGGCTCCTGCGCGCCCGCGGCCTCAGCATCGACGAGGCGCTGCTGACGGGCGAGTCCGTCACCGCCGCCAAGCGCGAGACCGCCGTGGCGGCCGAGGCGCCGCTCGGCGACCGGCAGGGCATGGCCTTCTCGGGCACGCTCGTCGCCACCGGGCAGGGCACGGGCGTCGTCGTCGAGACCGGTCCGCGCACCGAGATCGGCCGGATCAGCCGGATGATCCAGGGCGTCGAGCAGATGGAGACGCCGCTCCTGAAGCAGATCGACCGCTTCGCCGCGACCTTCACCCGGTTCGTGCTGGCGGGGGCGTCGCGCTCGTTCTCTTCTCCGTCCTCGCCCGCGGCTTCGGCTGGGCGGATGCGCTGATCGCCGTCGTCGCGCTCGTCGTCGGCGTCGTGCCGGAGGGCCTGCCGGCGGTGCTGACCATCACCATGGCGATCGGCGTGCGGCGCATGGCGGCGCGCAGGGCGGTCGTGCGCAAGCTCCCCGCGGTCGAGACGCTCGGCGCGGTCTCGGTCATCTGCACCGACAAGACCGGGACGCTGACCCGCAACGAGATGACCGTGTGCCACGTCCTCGTCGAGGGCCACGATGTCGCGGTCTCCGGCGCGGGTTATGCGCCCGAGGGCGCGCTGACCGCGGAGAACCACGACGACGACGCGACCGCCCTCGCCGCGCTGCCCCCGATCCTCGCCTGCGGGCTGATGTGCAACGACGCGAGCCTGCGCCGCGACGATCAGGGCTGGAGCGCGGCCGGCGACCCGATGGAGGCGGCGCTCGTCGCGCTGGCGATGAAGGCGGGGCTCGACCCCGCCCATGCCCGGGGCGAATGGCCGCGCCGCGACGAGATCCCCTTCGACGCGGCGCATCGCTATATGGCGACGCTGCACGAGGGTCCGAACGGCGAGGGGCTCATCCTCGTCAAGGGCGCGCCCGAGGTCGTCCTCGGCCTCGCAGGCGCCGGCGGCGGCCGCTGGGAGGCGCGGGTCCACGCCCTCGCCGCCGGGGGCGAGCGGGTGCTCGGCTTCGCCGCCAGGCGGCTCCCCGCCGCGCCGGAGCGGCTCACGCCCGCCGATATCGAGGCAGGGGTCGGTTTTCTCGGCCTGATGGGTTTCCTCGACCCGCCGCGGCCAGAGGCGGTGGCCGCGGTCGCCGAATGCCGCGGCGCCGGCGTCGCGGTGAAAATGATCACCGGCGACCATGTCGACACCGCCGCCGCCATCGGCCGGCAGCTCGGGCTCGACGAGCGGCCGCGGACCATGACCGGGGCCGAGGTCGACGCCCTCGACGACGCGGCCCTAGCCGCCGCCGCGCCGGAGATCTCGGTCTTCGCCCGCGCGAGCCCGGAGCACAAGCTCCGCATCGTGCGCGCGCTTCAGGCCGACGGCGGCATCGTCGCCATGACCGGGGACGGCGTGAACGACGCGCCGGCGCTGAAACAGGCGGATGTCGGCGTCGCCATGGGCCACAAGGGCACCGAGGCCGCGCGCGAGGCTTCGGAGATGGTGCTCCTCGACGACAACTTCGCCTCGATCGTCGCCGCCGTCGCCGAGGGGCGCACCGTCTACGACAACATCCGCAAGGTAATCTCCTGGACGCTGCCGACGAATGGCGGCGAGGCGCTCGCCGTCGTCGTCGCCATCCTCGCGGGCTTCGCCCTGCCGATGAGCCCGACCCAGATCCTCTGGGTGAACCTCGTCCTCACCGTGACGCTCGGCCTCGTCCTCGCCTTCGAGCCGCCCGAGCCCGGGGTGATGGACCGTCCGCCCCGCGACGCCCGCGCGCCGCTGCTCTCGCCCTTCCTCGTCTGGCGGGTGATCGTCGTCTCCTGCCTCATGGCCGCGGCGGCGCTTTTCGTCTTCTGGCTCTCGCAGGGGCGGGGGGACGAGATCGCCTATGCCCGGACGCTGGTGGTGAACATGGTCGTGACGGCCGAGATCTTCTACCTCTTCAACGTGCGCTACCTGCGCATGCGCTCGCTGACCTGGCGGGGCGCGCTCGGCACGCCGGCGGTGCTCGCGGCGGTCGCGTGCGTGGTCGCGGCGCAGATCGCCTTCACCTATGCTCCGGTCATGCAGGCGCTCTTCGACACGCGGCCGGTGGCCCTGGCCGACGGGGCGATGGTCCTCGCCATCGGCGCCGGGCTCATGCTGCTCCTCGAGGTCGAGAAGCTCGCCATGCGCCGCTTCGGCCTCTTCCGCGAGTTGCGGGCATGAACGCGGCGCCGCCCGATCGCCTCGGGCGGATCAGCGCGGCGGCCGCCCGACGACCCCGTCGAAAGCCTCGTCGAAGGTGGCGCGCAGCGCCACGTCGAGATCGGCCATCGTCACCGGCAGGCCGAGATCGACCAGGCTGGTGACGCCATAGCCGCGGATGCCGCAGGGCACGATGCCGGCGAAATGGCCGAGATCGGGCTCCACATTGATCGCGATGCCGTGGAAGGTCACCCAGCGCCGGATGCGCACGCCGATCGCCGCGATCTTGTCCTCGGCGGGCGATCCGTCCGGCAACGGCGGCTTTTCCGGCCGTCGCACCCAGACGCCGACCCGGCCCTGGCGCCGCTCGCCGGTCACGTTGAACTCGGCGAGGGCGCGGATCACCCATTCTTCGAGATGCCAGACATAGGCTCGCACGTCGCGGCCCCGCGCGTTGAGGTCGAGCATGGCATAGGCGACCCGCTGGCCCGGCCCGTGATAGGTATATTCGCCGCCGCGCCGCGCCGGATAGACCGGGAACCGGTCGGGTTCGAGCAGGTCCGCCGGATCGGCCGAGGTCCCGGCCGTATAGAGCGGCGGATGCTCCAGCAGCCAGACAAGCTCCGGCGCCCGCCCCGCGAGAATATCGCCGACCCGCGCTTCCATTGTCGCGAGTGCCTCGGGATAGGGGACGAGCGCGTCGGTAACGCGCCATTCGACGGGGTGGAGCAGGGGAGCGGAGGCGAGGGTTTCGGTCATTCCGGATGGTCGTCCCTGGTGTCGTTTCCTCCAGATAGCAGCTTTCCGCCGGGCAACAATCAGGGTCACTCCGGCATGTCTCGGCCGCGCGCGGGCCGGGAGGACGCATCGCCTCGCAACAAGCTGAAATCGGGTCGTTTTCCGTCAGGCTTGCTTCAGCGCGGTCTCGGATCCGCGTCCGGCTTCGCGGTGTCCGCCGCCGCGCCGCGCGAGACGCGGCTTTCGTCGTTTCCGCCCTTCACAACCCCTCGGGCCTTTGCTAGAAGCCGCGCCAGTGCGGTCGTGGCGGAATTGGTAGACGCGCAGCGTTGAGGTCGCTGTGGGGTAACTCCCGTGGAAGTTCGAGTCTTCTCGACCGCACCATTTGTCAAGCTTTGCATTGATATGTCGTTGTTTTTCGGCCGTTTTGGCCCACGCGTCGTTGATGCGCGCCGTCGGTGGGACATTTTTCCCGGATCAACGCGACCCCGCCGGCTCGATGGTCCGCGGCATCTGGCACTACCCTGTCGCCGACGCCGGGGCCGGGAAGACCGGGCCGCGGAGCGAGGGCGACTTGCTCGGCCGCGCGGCCTCTGAAACAAGAATGACGAGCCGGCTCCCGCGCCGGATCAAGATGAAGCCTGGGCGCGACGGCCTCGTCGTCCACCTGCCGGAGTCACAATTGTGATGGATCGGATCGTCATCATCGGCACCGGCCAGGGGGGCTTCCAGGCCGCCGCGAGCCTCCGCCAGGAAGGCTTCGAGGGCGAGATCACCCTGATCGGCGACGAGCCGGGCCTGCCCTACCAACGCCCGCCGCTCTCGAAGGCCTACATGGCCGATGGCGTGGCCGAGCGGCTGCTCCTGAGGCCCGCGTCCTTCTATGAGCGTTCGTCCCTGACGCTCCGCGACGGCGCGCGCGCCACCGTGATCGACCGGACCCGCCGCGTCGTCACCACCGCCGACGGGGACGAGTATCCCTACGACCACCTGATCCTCGCGACCGGCGCCCGCGCCTTTCGTCCACCGATCCCGGGGCAGGACGCGGACGGTGTGGAGGAGCTGCGGACGCTCGATGACGCATCGCGGCTGCGCGCGCGCCTGCCCGGCACCCGGCAGGCGATCGTCATCGGCGGCGGCTTCATCGGCCTTGAATTCGCCGCGATGGCCCGCGCCGCCGGCGTCGCCGTCAAGGTGTACGAAGCCACGCCGCGGCTGATGAGCCGGGCGCTTTCGCCCGGCATGTCCGCCTGGTTTCTCGAGGCGCACCGCGCCATGGGGACGGATGTCCATCTCGGGGCGAGCGCGCGGCGCATCGAGTCGGCGGACGGCAGGGTCACCGGCGTCGATACCTCCGATCTCGAGGTGATCCCGGGCGACCTCGTGCTGATCGCGACCGGCGTCCGCCCGAACGTCGAGCTCGCCGAGGCCGCCGGTCTCGCCATCGACAATGGAATCGTCGTCGATGGCGCGCTCCTCACCGCCGACCCGGCGATCTCGGCCCTGGGCGACTGCTGCTCCTTCCCGCTGCCGGGCGGCGAGCGGGTGCGGCTCGAATCGGTGCAGGCCGCCGTCGACCACGCCCGCCACATCGCCCGCCGGCTGGTGAACGGGACGACCGACGCCTACGCGGCGGTGCCGTGGTTCTGGAGCGACCAGGGCAAGCACAAGCTCCAGATCGCCGGCCTCGGCACCGCCGCCGACGAGGTGGTCCGGGCGCCGGGCTCCGAGGAGCACCCGGTCTTCCTGCTTTTCCGCGAGGGTCATCTCGTCGCGGTGGAGACCGTGAACGCGCCCGCCGAGCATATGTCCGCCCGGCGGATGATCGGCACCCCGAAGCCGGTGCTCGAGGCGGCCGGCTACGTTCTCAGGAAGGCGATGAGCGCCGGCAAGGAAGCGGCCCGAGCCACTGAATTGTGAGCTGGGATTTCGCGGTCCGATCACCGGCGGGGCGGCGAAGTCGCCGGCCGGCGCCGCGGGCTGACGACATGCTTCGCACCCCCCGCGCGGGACCAATTTGGCCCGGATCCCCGGGGCGCCGCCCTCCCTGCCGACCAGCGCGCTCCTGTCGGCGCGGATTCCAGCCTCAGGCGGGCGCTTTCGCGCGCCCTTGCCTGATCTCGACGACCGCCAGGCCCGAGACCGGATCGGTCAGCCCGAGGCCGTCGCCGAGATCCTCGAGCAGCGGGCGGAAGGTATCGAGGATCGCGAGCATCGCCGGGCGGGCGCCCGCGATGCTCTCCATGTCGTCCCACTCGCCGACGAAGCAGAAGCGGCGGTCGCCCGTGGCAACGATCGCGGCCTTGCGCAGGCCGGGGGCATCGAGCACCGCCCGCTCGTGAGCCTCGATGAAGGCCTTCTCCTGGCCGGGTCTGACGCGGAAGCGGACGACGTTATAGGCGGTCATGGCGGTTCTCCTTCAGGGACGGGCTTCGAAAACGATGTTGAACGGGGTCTCGGCCGCGCGACGGAACGAGCCGAACCCGCCGGCGGTGACGACCTGGCGCAGGCGCGACTCGCCCGCCTGGGCGCCGAGGCCGAGCCCGACCTCCTGCGCCAGAGAGGCCGGGGTGCAGACCATTGTCGAGGCGGCGTAGTAGATGCGGCCGACCGGGTTGAGGTTGTCCGCCAGCCTGTCGCCGGCGAAGGGCTCGACGATCATCCAGGTGCCGTCGGGTGCCAGCCGCTCGCGGACATGCGCGGCCGCGCCGACCGGGTCGCCCATGTCGTGCAGGCAGTCGAAGAAGGCGACTAGGTCGTAGGTGCCGGTGAAGCTCTTGGCCGGGGCCACCTCGAAGCGGGTGTTGTCGGCGACGCCGGCCTCGGCCGCCGCCGCGCGCGCCCGTTCGATCGAGGCCTCGTGGTAGTCGAAGCCGGTGAATTGCGAGCGCGGAAAGGCCTTAGCCATGACGATCGTCGAGGCGCCGTGCCCGCAGCCGACGTCGGCGACGCGCGCGCCGGCCTCGAGCCTCGCGACGACGCCGTCGAGGGCCGGGAGCCAGCCATCGACGAGATTGACGTTGTAGCCGGGCCGGAAGAACCGCTCGGTGCCGCTGAACAGGCACTTGCTGTGGTCGTGCCAGGCGACGCCGTGGCCGGAGCGGAAGGCCTCGGCCACCTTGGGCTCGTCGAGCCACAGGCTCGACAGCACCTCGAAGGCGCCGGCCATCGCCGCGGGGCTGTCCTCGTCGGCGAAGACCGCGACCTGCTCGGGGGTGAGCGAGAAGAGGTTGCTCGCCGCGTCGTAGCTCACATAGCCGGCGGCGGCCTGAGCGGAAAGCCACTCGCGGACGTAGCGCTCGCGGGTGCCGGTGCGACGGGCGAGCTCGGCCGGGCTCAGTTTCTCGCCGGACCTCATCGCCCGATAGAGCCCGAGCCGGTCGCCGAGGATGACGAGCGCGCCGCTGGCGATGGCGCCGAGGTCGCCGACCATCTGGCCGAGGAGCAGGTTGAGCTTGTCGGTGTCGGGCGGGGGGGACTGCGTGGTCAGGGTGTCGGTCTGCATGGGCTTCTCCTTTCGCATGGGCTCGGGCGCGCGGTAGGCCCTCGGTCCGCCATCGGTTGTGCGCCCCGGGCGTCAGCGGGGTCGTGACGCGACCGTCAAGGATGCGTCAAAACGCTGACCCGACGCCGTCCGCCGGGCGAAGGGCGGTTTGCAGCCGGGCCGTTTCGGTGCTTCAATGGCGCCGGGTGCGTACCGCGGGGGAGCGCCGTGGCGGACGTGCGTATCGTCACGCTGGGCGGCATCGAGATCGGGTCGGTTTCCGGCCGCCCCGTCCCCATTCCGGCGCGCAAGGCGCAGGCGCTGCTCGTCTATCTCGCTCTCGGCGCCGGCCGACCCCAGCCCCGCGGCAAGCTCGCCGCGATGTTCTGGCGGGAGAGCGACGAGGCGCAGGCACGCGGCAGCCTGCGCCAGGCGCTGACCGGCCTGCGCCACGCGACCGGCTTCGATGCCGGGGCATTGGCGGCGGGGCCGGACCAGGTGACGCTCGCCGCGGGGGCGGTGGAGATCGATGTCGCGACCTTCGAGCGGGCGGCGGACGGCACGTCCCTTGCCGAGCTCGAGGCCGCGGCGGCCGGCTACCGCGGCGACTTTCTCGAGGGTTTCGACGCGCGGGCGCCGGGTTTCGACGACTGGATGCTGGCCGAGCGCTATCGCCTGAGCGCCCGCGCCGGCGACGTCCTCCGGCGGCTGCGCGACGCGTACGACGCGGCGGGCGATGCCGAACGGGCGGTCACCGCCGCGCACCGGCTCCTCGCCCTCGATCCGCTGGAGGAAGAGGCGCACCGGGCGCTGATGGGCCTGCTGGCCCGACAGGGGCGCGCCGAGGCTGCGCTGCGCCAGTTCCAGGCCTGCCGCGATCTTCTTGCCCGCGAACTCGGTGTCGAGCCGCGGCCCGAGACCGAGGCGCTCTACCGCGCGATCCGCGACCGCCGCCGCGCCCGGCCAGCGGCGCCCGCCGCCGGCGTCGCGGCGGCCACACCCGCCGGTGTGGAGGCCGGTCCCGGGGTCGGACCGCCGGAGGCCGAGATCCGGCAGGTGGCGGTACTCGCCTGCGAATATGCCGACGCGCCGGACTGTACCGATCCGGAGGAGCTGCATCGCCGCTCGAACCGCCTGCACCGGGCGATCCGCGCGATCGCCGAGCGCCACGGCGGCACGGTCGAGCGGCTTCACGACGACGGTGCCATCCTGTTGTTCGGTCGCTCCCGCGCCCATACCGACGATATCGAGCGGGCCCTGCGCACCGCGCTGGAGCTTCGCGACGGCACCGGCTGGCAGGAAGCCGTCCCGCCGCTGCCGGTCCGCGCCGGGATCGCCGGGGGGCGCGTGCTGCTGCTGCCGGAGGGCGATACGGGTGGAGCCCTCGCGAGCGGGCAGGCGCTGAAGCGCGCGATCGCCCTCGCCAGCCACGCCGCGCCGGGCGAGATCCTCGTCGCCGCCGACAGCTGGGGGCCGGATCTCGCCGCCCGCGGCGTGGCAGCCCCGCGCGCCTTCGCCGGCGCCGCCGGCGACCCGCTTCGCGCCCATGCCGTCGCGGGCCTCGCCGATGGCGTGACGCGGCGAACCCCTTTCGTCGGCCGCGACGGCGAGCTCGCCCAGTTCGCCGGGGTCGTCCGCGGCGTTAGCGGCTTCGGGCGCGGCCTCGTGCGCGGCCAGATCGTGCTCGTCCGCGGCGAGGCCGGCATCGGCAAGACCCGACTCGTCGAGGAGTTCGCCCGCGTCGCCGAGGGGGAGGGCTTCGCGCGCCACCTCGGCCTCGTCCTCGACTTCGGCGAGGCCCGCGGCGCGGCGGCCGTCCCGGCCGTCGTCGGCGGTCTGCTCCGGCAGGCGGCCGGCGGCACCACGCCGGCCATCGCCGCGGAGCGGGCGGTCGCCGCCGGTCTCGTCCCGGCGGACCGGGAAGCGGCGCTCCTGCACCTGATCGAGGCGGCGTTGCCGGATCGCCTGTCCGCGACCTTCGCCGCGTTCGATGCGGAGGCGCGCCAGCGCCTGGCCCTCGATGCGCTGGCGGGGGTTGTGCGCGCCGCCGCCGCCGTCCGGCCGCTGCTCGTCGTCGTCGAGGACCTGCACTGGGCGCCCCCGGCGACGCTCGCCCTCGTCGGCGCCCTCGGCGCCGCGGTCGTCGCCGTCGGCGGTCTGTTCGTCGCGACGACCCGCGGCCTCGCCGACGGCCCGGCCGCCGCGCTGCGCGGCGCGGGCGGGTCGGTGCTCACCATGGACCTCGGGCCGCTTTATCACGAGGACGCGACGCGGCTCGCGGAACGGATCGCCGGGGGAATCACGCCACGCGTCCTTGGCAGTGTCGAGCGCGCGGGCGGCAACCCGCTCTTTCTCGAACATCTGCTGAGCCGGGAGGTCGGCGCCGCGGACGAGTTGCCCGGTTCGGTGCACGGCGTCGTCCAGGCGCGGATGGACGAACTCGACGAAGAAAGCCGCCGGGTTGCGAAGGCGGCCTCGGTGCTCGGCCAGGTCGTGGCGGCGGCGGCGCTCGAGGCGGTTCTCGGGCGGCCCGCGGCCTGCGGGCCGCTGGTGCGGGCGGGGCTTTTCCGTCCGGTTCCCGAGGGCCATCTCTTCTCGCACGCCGTGGTCGCCGAGAGCGCGTACCTCTCGCTGCCGAAGGCCGAGCGGGCGGCGCTGCACCGCCGGGCCGCCGCGTGGTTCGGTCCGCGCGACCCGGCATTGCGCGCGGCGCATCTCGATCGGGCCGAGGATCCGGGCGCCGCGAACGCCTATCTCGACGCGGCGAGGGCCGAGGCCGCGGCCTGGCGCCACGACGCCGCGATCGCCCTCGCGGAGCGGGGGCTCGCCGTCGCGCGGGAAGCGGGCGAGCGCTACCTCCTCGCCCGCCACCGCGCCGAGTGGCTGCTGGAGAAGGGCGCGGCGCCGGACGCCGGCGCGGCCTTCGCGGCGCTGCTCGCCATCGCGCCGGGTGACGGCGAGCGGGCGGAGGCGCTGCTCGGCGCGGCGTCGGTCAAGCGCCTCACCGACGACCTCGACGGCGCCCTCGCCGACCTGGACCGGGCCGGCGAGCTCGCCGGCCGCGCGGAGATCGCTGCCCGCGTCCACATCTTGCGGGGCAACCTGCTCTTTCCGCGCAACGACCTCGCCGGCTGTCTGCGCGAGCACAGGCGCGGGCTGGCGCTGGCACGGGAGGCCGGCGACGGGGCGTCCGAGATCGCCGCGCTCGGCGGGCTCGGCGACGCCGAATACATGCGCGGCCGGCTCGGAAGCGCGCGCGACCGCTTCGCGACCTGCGTCGAGCTCGCCGCGCGCGACGGCCTGCTCAGGGTCGCGGCGGCGAACCGGCCGATGCTGGCGCTGACGCACATCTTCTGCGGAAACACGCGACGCGGCCTCGCCGAGGCGCTGGCCGCGATCGCGGATGCAAGGCGCATCGGCCACCTGCGGGCCGAGGTGATCGCGCGGCACGGCGCCTGTCTCGCCCACCACGCGCTGACGGAGTTCGAGCCGGCGATGGCGCAGGCCGACGCCGCGCTCGACCTCGCCCGCCGGCTCGGCGCCGCGCGCTTCGAGGCGGAGGCGCTCGGCTTCCGCGCAGAGCTCCACCGGCTGCTCGGGCGCCCCGCCGCGGCGCTGGCCGACATCGAGCAGGCCCTCGCCCTGGCCCGGCGAACCGGTATGGCCTATTTCGGCCCGGCCCTGCTCGGCACGCTGGCGCGGGTGATCGACGCGCCGACCGCCCGCGCCGCCGCGCTCGCCGGGATGGATGCGCTGCTCGCGGTGAACCACCTCGCCCACAACCACCTGCTCGGACGGCGGGACGCCATCGAGGCCTGCCTCGAAGCGGGTGACTGCGATGGCGTCGGGCATCACGCGGACGCCCTGGAGCGATTCTGTCCGGCACAGGTCGTCCTCTGGAGCAGCTTCTTCGCCCGGCGCGGCCGCGCGCTCGCGCGCGCGCGTCGGGACGGGATCGATGGCGACGCCCGCGCGACGTTCCGCGGCCTCGCCGCGGAAGCAGAGTCCTGTGGATATCGCCTGGCATTGCCCGAACTCGTTGCCGCGATGAAATGATGATAAAAATATAAAAAACAATCTATTGAGTTGCAGAACTAACCTTCTTTACGAACCGCGGCGCGAGGCCGACGCGGACGCATGGCGGTGGTTCAAGCCGCGGCGCCGACACTCTTTGGTTGTCGGGTATTCTTCTCGGGAATAAGATTGCGATCCACGGTTGAAGGATCGGAAATGAGCGATGTCTCCGGGGCCGCCAGCGGGGCCGGACAGAACCCGCACGCGGTGCGGGAGCCGAAGGAGAACGACCTCGAGCAGGCGATCGGCCACGAGGTCCGTGTCCTGCGCAAGGCGCTCGGCCTGACCGTTTCGGATATCGCCAGCGCCTCCGGCCTTTCCGTCGGGATGCTGTCGAAGATCGAGAACGGCAATATCTCGCCTTCGCTCACCACGTTGCGGGCGCTCGCGCGCGCGCTCGGCGTACCGCTCACCTCGCTGTTCCAGCATTTCGAGGAGCGCCGCGGCGCGGTGTTCGTGAAAGCGGGCGAGGGGGTGGAACTGGAGCGACGGGGTACGCGCGCCGGCCATCAATACAACCTGCTCGGTCATCTCGCCGCGACTTCGAGCGGGGTCCAGGTCGAGCCCTACCTCATCACGCTCACCACCGAGTCGGATGTGTTCCCGACGTTCCAGCACGAGGGGCTGGAGTTCCTCTACATGCTCGAAGGCGAAGTGGTGTATCGCCATGGCGAGCAGCTTTTCACCATGCGGCCGGGCGACAGCCTCTATTTCGACGCCGACGCGCCGCACGGGCCGGACAAGCTCGTCACGCTGCCCGCCCGGTACCTGTCGATCATCGCCTATCGCCGCTCGCTAGCCGAATAAACGCCCTTTACAAGAAAAAAATATTCCCCGAAGTTTAGCCTTCGGATTCTCCATCCCATACCGCCTCTCGCCAGCGGAGGAATCGTGCCATGTGCGGAATTGTCGGATTGTTCCTGAAGGACAAGGCGCTGGAGCCGCGGCTCGGCGCGCTCCTCGCGGACATGCTGGTCACCATGACCGACCGCGGCCCGGACAGCGCCGGGATCGCGATCTACGGCGGCGGCGAGAAGGGCCGGGCCAGGATCACCGCGCAGTCGGCCGCCCCGGAGACGGAGTTTCCGGGCCTCGCCGACGCGCTGAGGGCCGCGGGCATCGAGGCCGACGTGACGGTGAAGAGCACGCACGCGGTCGTCGAGGTCGCGGCGGGCAAGCTCGACGCGGCGCGGGCCGCGATCGCGGCCCGGCCGGGGCTTCGGGTGATGAGCGCGGGCGAGAGCGTCGAGATCTACAAGGAGGTCGGCCTGCCGAAGGACGTGCTGGCGCGCTTCGACATCGCGAAGATGGCCGGCACGCACGGCATCGGCCACACGCGGATGGCGACCGAGTCGGCGGTGACGACGCTGGGCGCGCACCCGTTCTCGACCGGCGCCGACCAGTGCCTCGTCCACAACGGCTCGCTCTCGAACCACAACAACATCCGGCGCGAGCTGGTGAAGAAGGGGATGACCTTCGAGACCCAGAACGACACCGAGGTCGCAGCCGCCTACATCTCGAACGAGATGGCCGAGGGCAGGGATCTGGGAGAGGCGCTGACCGGCGCGCTCGACGATCTCGACGGGTTCTTCACCTTCGTCGTCGGCACGAAATCCGGCTTCGGCGTGGTGCGCGACCCGATCGCCTGCAAGCCGGCGGTAATGGCCGAGACCGACCAGTATATCGCCTTCGGCTCGGAATATCGCGCGCTGGTCAACCTGCCCGGTATCGAGACCGCCCGCGTCTGGGAGCCGGAGCCCGCCACCGTCTATTTCTGGGACCACGAGAAGGCCGCCTGAGCCCTTCCATCCGAGGAGCCGCGAATGCCGACCTTCGATCTCTCCACCACCCCGCTGCGCGACGTCAACGCCGCGCTCCACGCCGTCGGTTCGGGCGACAACGACACTGCCTTCGAGGTGGTGAACCCGCGCGGCGCACACGCGCTGGCCGTCGGTATCGACAAGCCGCTGACCGTCGATGTGCGCGGCTCGGTCGGCTACTACTGCGCCGGGATGAACGATGGCGGCGGCGTCACGGTGCACGGCTCGGCCGGTCCGGGCGTCGCCGAGAACATGATGGGCGGCAGCGTCACCGTGGAGGGCGACGCCAGCCAGTACGCCGGCGCCACGGGGCGCGGTGGTCTCCTCGTCATCAAGGGCAACGCCGCCTCGCGCTGCGGCATCTCGATGAAGGGGATCGACATCGTGGTGCACGGCAATATCGGCCACATGTCGGCCTTCATGGCACAGTCGGGCAACCTCGTCGTCCTCGGCGACGCCGGCGACGCGCTCGGGGATTCGCTCTACGAGGCGCGGCTCTTCGTGCGGGGCAACGTCAGGAGCCTCGGCGCCGACTGCGTCGAGAAGGAGGTGCGGCCGGAGCATCTGGAGATCCTCGCGGGCCTGCTGGCCAGGGCCGGGGCGGATGCGAAGCCGGAGGAGTTCCGCCGCTATGGCTCGGCCCGCAAGCTCTACAATTTCAACATCGACAACGCCGACGCGTACTGAGGGGCGACAGATGAGCTACCACAACCCCCAGACCCCGCCGCGCCGGTCGGCGACCTTCGACGACTATACGATGGCCGAGATCCGGCGCGCGGCCGCGACCGGGATCTACGACATCCGCGGCGGCGGGGCGAAGCGCAAGGTGCCGCATTTCGACGACCTGCTGTTCCTCGGCGCCTCGATCTCGCGCTATCCGCTCGAAGGCTACCGCGAGAAATGCGACACGACGGTCGTGCTCGGCGCCCGCCATGCGAAGAAGCCGATCACGCTCAAGACCCCGGTCACGATCGCCGGCATGAGCTTCGGCGCGCTCTCCGGCCCCGCCAAGGAGGCGCTCGGCCGCGGCGCGACGCTGGCCGGCACCTCGACGACGACTGGCGACGGCGGCATGACCGACGAGGAGCGCGGGCACAGCCAGACGCTGGTCTACCAGTACCTCCCCTCGCGCTACGGCATGAACCCGCGCGACCTGCGCCGCGCCGACGCGATCGAGATCGTGGTGGGACAGGGCGCCAAGCCCGGCGGCGGCGGGATGCTGCTCGGCCAGAAGATTTCCGACCGGGTGGCCGAGATGCGCACGCTGCCCAAGGGCATCGACCAGCGCAGCGCCTGCCGGCACCCGGACTGGACCGGGCCGGACGACCTCGAGATCAAGATCCTCGAGCTGCGCGAGATCACCGGATGGGAAAAGCCGATCTACGTGAAGATCGGCGGCGCCCGGCCCTACTACGACACCGCGCTGGCGGTGAAGGCGGGCGCCGACGTGGTGGTGCTCGACGGGATGCAGGGCGGCACGGCGGCGACGCAGGACGTGTTCATCGAGAATGTGGGCATGCCGATCCTCGCCTGCATCCGCCCGGCGGCGCAGGCGCTCCAGGATCTCGGGATGCACCGCGAGGTGCAGCTGATCGTCTCCGGCGGCATCCGCTCCGGCGCCGACACGGCCAAGGCGCTGGCGCTCGGGGCGGACGCCGTGGCGATCGGCACCGCGGCGCTGATCGCGCTTGGCGACAATGATCCGCACTGGGAGGACGAGTACCGGAAGCTCGGGACCACGGCCGGCTGCTATGACGACTGGCACGAGGGCCGCGACCCGGCCGGCATCACCACGCAGGATCCCGAGCTGGCGAAGCGGTTGGACCCGGAGCTCGCCGGGCGGCGCCTCGCGAACTTCCTCAAGGTGATGACGCTCGAGGCCCAGACCATCGCGCGGGCCTGCGGCCACAACCACCTGCGCAACCTCGAGCCCGAGGATCTCGTCGCGCTGACCATGGAAGCGGCGGCGATGGCGAAGGTGCCGCTCGCCGGCACCGACTGGTATCCGGGAAAACCCGGCCTCTGACGACCAAGCCGGCGCGCGGAGGGAGCGCGTGCCGGTCCTCGAAACTCCCGTCCGACAGGAACAGCCCCGTGACCAACGACCTCGCCGCCTTTGCCGCCGAGCGCGGCGTGAAGTACTTCATGATCTCCTACACCGATCTCTTCGGCGGCCAGCGGGCAAAGCTGGTGCCGGCACAGGCGATCGCCGAGACGCAGACGGGCGGCGCGGGCTTCGCCGGCTTTGCCACATGGCTCGACCTGACGCCGGCCCATCCCGACGTCTTCGCCATCCCTGATCCGACCTCGGTGATCCAGCTGCCGTGGAAAAGGGACGTGGCCTGGGTCGCGGCGGATTGCGTTATGGAAAAGGCGCCGATCGCGCAGGCGCCGCGCGTGGTATTGAGGCGGCTGGTCTCCGAGGCGGCGGAGGCGGGCCTCCGGGTCAAGACCGGCGTCGAGGCGGAATTCTTCCTCATCACCCCCGACGGCCGCGCCATCTCGGACCCGGCCGACACCGCCGAGAAGCCCTGCTACGACCAGCAGGCGGTCATGCGCCGCTATGACGTGATCGCCGAGATCTGCGACGCGATGCTGGAACTCGGCTGGAAGCCCTATCAGAACGACCACGAGGACGCGAACGGCCAGTTCGAGATGAACTGGGAATTCGACGACGCGCTTGCCACGGCTGACAAGCATTCGTTCTTCAAGTTCCTCGTCAAGTCGATCGCCGAGAAGCACGGGCTGCGCGCGACCTTCATGCCGAAGCCCTTCAAGGGCCTGACCGGCAACGGCTGCCACGCGCATGTCTCGGTCTGGGACCTCGATGGCGCGGTGAACGTCTTCGCCGACAAGGCCAAGCCCTTCGGTCTTTCCGACCGGGGCAGGACGTTCCTCGGCGGCATCATGAAGCATGCCTCGGCGCTCGCCGCGGTGACCAACCCGACCGTGAATTCCTACAAGCGGATCAACGCGCCCCGCACCGTCTCAGGGGCGACCTGGGCGCCGAACAGCGTCACTTGGACCGGCAACAACCGTACCCACATGGTCCGCGTTCCCGGCCCGGGGCGTTTCGAGCTGCGCCTGCCCGACGGGGCGGTGAACCCGTACCTGCTGCAGGCGATCATCATCGCCGCCGGGCTTTCGGGGATGCGGAGCAAGGCGGATCCCGGACCCCATTCGGACATCAACATGTACGAGGAGGGACACAGGATCACCGACACGCCGAAGCTGCCGCTCAATCTTCTCGACGCGCTTCGCGCCTATGAGGCGGACGGGGAGTTGATGGCGGCGATGGGCCCGGATTTCTCCGCGGCGTTTCTGAAGATGAAGCGTCGTGAATGGGACAGCTACTGCGCCCAGTTCACCGCATGGGAACACGAGACCACCCTCGACATCTGAGCCGGCGACAGGTCGGAGCGCGGCGGTGGTCGTCCGATGAACGTCGTCGGCGAGCCGATGCCCCCGCCGGCGCGGTCCGCCGGCCGGGGATGATCCGGCGATAGGGTGAAGCCGGCTGTCGGGGTGGAAATGGTCGAACGAGGAAAGCCGATGTCGAGATACACCCTGACGGTGGCCTGCCCGACGCGACGCGGGATCGTCGCCGCCCTGGCCACGTTCCTGACCGAGAACGGCTGCAACATCACGGACAGCTCGCAGTTCGACGATACCGAGACGGCCCGGTTCTTTACCCGGGTCAGCTTCGTCTCGGAGGAGGGCGCGGATCTCGCGACGCTGCGCGCGGGCTGCGCCGTGGTCGCGGAGCCGTTCGGGATGACCTGGGCGATCCATGACGAGACCACGCGGATGAAGGTCGTGATCATGGTCTCGCGGTTCGGCCATTGCCTCAACGACCTGCTCTATCGCTGGCGGATCGGCGCGCTGCCGATCGACGTCGTGGCGGTGATCTCGAACCATCTCGACTATCAGAAGGTCGTCGTGAACCACGACATCCCGTTCCACTATGTCAAGGTGACCAGGGAGAACAAGCCCGAGGCCGAGGCGCGCCAGATGGCAATCGTCCGCGAGTCGGGAGCGGAGCTGATCGTGCTCGCGCGATACATGCAGGTGCTGTCCGACGAGATGTGCAAGGAAATGTCGGGGCGCATCATCAATATCCACCATTCCTTCCTGCCGAGCTTCAAGGGCGCCAACCCCTACAAGCAGGCGTTCCAGCGCGGCGTGAAGCTGATCGGGGCGACCTCGCACTATGTCACCGCCGACCTCGACGAGGGTCCGATCATCGAGCAGGACACGGTCCGGGTGACGCATTCCCAGAGCCCGGAGGACTATGTCAGCCTCGGCCGGGACGTGGAGAGCCAGGTTCTCGCCCGGGCGATCCACGCGCATATCCACCGCCGGGTGTTCCTGAACGGGAACAAGACGGTGGTCTTCCCGGCATCGCCCGGCTCCTATGCCTCCGAGCGGATGGGGTAGGGCGCGCGGCGCCGCGCTCCATGACGGCGCGGGATCCCGCTGAACGAGGAGGACGGGAACGAGGCGCTGAATGTCTTCCTCGCCGATTTCATCAAAACGGGCTATTGAGCGGCGATCTATCGGAAGCGGATGAAGCTTGACCCGCCCTGCGTCCCCTTCATCGTGACCGCCACCAACTGATCAACCGGGCGGACCCGACCGCGGGTCAGCCCCATGACGCGAGAAAGCGATGCAGAAGCTCGTCTATGTGCTGAACGGCCCGAACCTGAACCTGCTCGGCAAGCGCCAGCCGCGGATCTACGGCCACGAGACGCTCGCGGACGTGGAGCGCGACTGTTCGGCGCTCGCCGCCGAGCTCGGGCTGGAAGTGCGCTTCCTGCAGTCCAACTGGGAGGGTCAGATCGTCGACTGGGTCCACGAGGCGCGGGAGACCGCGGTCGGGATCGTGATCAACCCCGGCGCCTTCACCCATACCTCGGTCGCGATCCTCGACGCGCTCAACGCCTTCGAAGGTTCGGTGATCGAGGTCCATATCTCCAACGTCCACAAGCGCGAGAGCTTCCGGCACCATTCCTATATCTCGCTCCGCGCGGACGGGATCATCGTCGGCTGTGGCACGCAGGGCTACCAGTTGGGCCTGCGGCGGGTCGCGGCGCTGGCGACGGTGGAGTGACCGGCACGTCGATGGCGCATCTCTTCGGTGGTGGCCGCGCCGCTGATACCGCCCAATTCCGGCGGACCAGCGGGCATCGGCCTCGCCAACGATGTTCTCTCCGCCCCCCTGATCGACCCCGCCGTCGCCCGCGTCATCGACCGAGCGGTCAGCCGCTGCTGATCTCGGAAAGACCTTTGGGGGTCAGCGCATCTCGCCGTCGATGGCGGAGATGGCGGCGCGCAGGCGGGTCTCCAGGGCGCGGCGCCGGGATTCGGCGTGCAGCTTCAGTCCGAACAGGTCCTTCACGTAGAAGACGTCGATCACCTGCTTGCCATAGGTGGCGATGATCGCCGAGGCGATCGAGACATTGTTCGCCGTCAGCGTCCGCGCGAGGTCGTAGAGCAGGCCCGGGCGGTCGCGGGTCTCGACCTCGATGATCGTGTAGATGTCCGAGCCGAGATTGTCGAAGCGGATCCGGGTCGGCACGATGAAGTCGCGCTCGCGCCGCTTGATCCGGTCGCGGTCGCGCAGCGCCTCGCGGGTGCGGATCTCGCCCTTGAGCGTGCGGGCGACGCTGGCGCGGAGCCGCGTCAGCCGCGACCGCTCGTAGGGCTTGCCCTCGAGATCCTGGATCCAGAAGGCCGCCGTGGCGATGCCGTCGGTCGAGGTGTATGTCCGGGCATCGACCACGTTCGCCCCGGCGAGCGCCAGCGCCCCGGCGAGCCGGGCGAAGATGCCGGGATGGTCGGCCATGGCGAAGCAGGCCTGGGTGGCGTCGCGCTCGAAATCGAGCTCGAAATGGATCGCGGGCTCGCCCTTCGGCAGTTTGCGCACGAGATTGGCGAAGATCGCATGGGTGCGGGTGTCGAAGCCGATCCAGTAGGGCGGATAGTGCCGGGCCGTCTCCGCGCGCAGCCGGTCCTCCGGCCAGCCGCCGAGCGCCGCGGCCATCGCCTCCTTGGCCGCCGCCTCGCGCTCCGGCCGGCCGAGGGCCTGGCCTCCACCGCTGAGATGCACCAGCGTGTCGTGATAGAGGCCGCGCAGCAGCATCGCCTTCCAGTTGTTCCAGATGCCGGGCCCGACGCCCATGATGTCGCACACGGTCAGCACGGTCAGCAGCTTCAGCCGGGTCGCGCTCTGCACCGCCTTGGCGAAGTCGCGCACCGTTCGCGGCTCGTTGAGGTCGCGTTTCTGCGCCACGTCGGACATCAGCAGATGGTGTTTCACCAGCCAGACGACGAGCTCGGTCTCCTCCTCGTCGAGGCCGAGGCGGGGGCAGACGGTCTGGGCGATCTCCGCGCCGACCGTGGAATGATCGCGGCCCGACCCCTTGCCAATATCGTGCAGCAGCAGCGCGGCATAGATCACGCGGCGATTGACGCCCTTTTCCAGGATCTCGGTGGTGATCGGCAGCGCTTCGATCAACTCGCCGCGCTCGATCTTGCTGAGCGTCGAGATCGTTTGAATGATATGCTCGTCCACCGTGTAGTGGTGGTACATGTTGAACTGCATCATCGCCACGACGCGGCCGAATTCGGGGATGAAGGCGCCGAGCACGCCGACCTCGTTCATCAACCGCAGCGCGCCTTCGGGATTGCTGTGGCTGAGCAAGAGGTCGAGGAACAGCCGGTTCGCCTCGGGGCTGGCGCGCAGGTCGTCGTCGATCAGGTGCAGGTTGGCGGTGACGAGCCGCAGCGCGTCGGGGTGGATGGGGATGCCTGTGACATGCTCCTCCTGGAACAGCTTCAGGATATTGATCGGCTTTTCAAGGAAGGCGTCGTAGTCGGCGAGGTCGAGCCGGCCGTGGCGCAGCCGATAGCCCTGCGCGGCGGCGTCGCGGCCGAAGGAGAAGACGTTGCGGAACGCCTGACCGAGCGTCGGGCGCGACTTCACATGTTGCGCCTCGAGTGCTGCGAGGAAGATGCGGGTCAGGTCGCCGACATGTTTCGCATTGGTGAAATAGTCCTGCATGAACCGCTCGACCGCGCGCTGGCCGGCGGTGGCGTGGTAGCCGAGCGTCGCGGCGATCTCGACCTGGGTGTCGAAGGTCAGTTGCTCGATCGCCCGGCCGCTCAGCAGGTGCAGATGCACCCGGGTCATCCACAGGAAATCCTCGGCGTCGGCGAAGACCCGGTATTCGGCCGGCGTGAAGACCCCCATCCGCACCAGATCGCCGGGTCGCACGGCCCGGTTGAGATATTTGGCGATCCAGAACAGCGTCTGCAGGTCGCGCAGGCCGCCCTTGCTCTCCTTGACATTCGGTTCCAGCAGGTACCTCGAACTGCCCTGCCGGCGGTGGCGCTCGGCGCGCTCGGCGAGCTTCATCTCGACGAATTCGGGGCCGCTGTTCTTGAAGACCTCGTTCCAGAGCCGGTCGCCGACCGTGCGCGACAGCGCCTCGTCGCCCCAGAGATAGCGGTGCTCCAGCAGGCTGGTGCGGATGGTGACGTCGGAGCGGGCGAGACGCAGGCAGTCGTCCACGGTCCGTACCGCGTGCCCGACCTTCAGCCGCAAGTCCCAGAGGCAATAGAGCAGGCTCTCGATCAGGCTTTCGCCCCAGGCGGTCTGTTTGTAGGGCGTGACGAACAGCAGATCGACGTCCGAGAAGGGCGCCATCTCGGCCCGGCCGTAGCCGCCGACCGCGAGGGCTGTGATGCGTTCGGAGGCGGTCGGATTGGGTTTCGGATGCAACCAGCGCGCCGCGAGGCCAATGGCGATGATCACCACCTGGTCGGTCAGCCAGGCATAGTCGTGGATCGACCGGGCGGCCTCGCGCGGGCGGGCGGAGATCTCCGCCGCGATGGTGGCGCGGCCGGCGGCGTAGGCGGCGCGCAGCACCGGCATCGCCGCCGCGCGGATCTCGGCCCGCGTCGGCGCCGCCCTGGCGGCCGCGTCGATGTCGGCGCGCACCTTCTCGGGATCGAAGATCGCGTGGGGCGAGCCGACGAGCCCGCCCCAGTCGGGCCGCGGCGCGGGCCCGAGACTGCGCTCAGAAACCGGTTGCGTCAAAGGTCCGCGCCGCCGGCTGGGCCACCGATGCACCGCCACCCTGGACCTGGAGGATCGCAAGGGTACGTTGGTTGCCGCCGCTTGGGGTGAAGCGGAACGGGCCGCTCGCTCCGGCGAAGCCCGAGCTCTGGGTCAGTCGCTCGGTCGAGAAGGGCGAGCCGCCGTTCGCCCGCGCCTCGGCGATCAGCGCGCCGACCGCGGCGACCCCGTCGAAGGCGAGGCTCGCGAGTTCGTGCGGAGGTTCGCCGAACGCGGTCTGGTAGCGGCCGTTGAACGCCGCGAGCAGGCCCGGGTCGGGCGCGGCGAAGGCGCCGCCCTGCAACGCGGGCTCGGCCAGCGCCTCGGCGGAGACGTCCCAGCGCTGCATGCCGAGGAACTGGGAGAAATCGTAGGAAAGCCCGTTGTCGCGCAGGCCCCGCGCCATCAGGCCGAGGCCGCCCGTCGGCCCGTCGGTCAGGATCACGGCGTTGGCGCCACTGCCCTGGAGCGCGGCCGAGATCGCGGGCGCCGCCGCCTTGATGCTGTCCACCGAGAGATTGTAGCTCTCGGACGCCACGACCGTGGCACCGCGCGCCTGCGCCGCCTGGGCGACGGCGTTGCGCGCCATCTCGCCTTCGAGCCCGTTCGGATAGACGACCGCGAAGCTGTTCAGGCCCCGCGACTGGGCATAGGCGACCAGCCGGTCGGCGGTGTTCTGGAAGGTGTTGCCAAGGATATAGACATTATCGCCCGCGACGTCGGTATTGTTGCTGAAGCTGAGCATGGTCAGGCCCGCCTGTCGCGCCACCGGCTGGGCGCCGGCCGTCGCCGTGCTGAAGAGCGGGCCGACGATGATCTGCGCGCCTTCGGCCACCGCCCGTTGCGCCGCCGCCGCGCCGCCGTTCGCGGTGCCCTGATCGGGATAGACGACGAGGTCGATCGTGGCGTTCCGCACGTCGCCCTGGGCGAGCTTCGCCGCGTTGACGAGGCTGTTGCCGATACGCTCCCGGCCCGGATCGCCGGAGCCGAGCGGCACGAGCAGGGCGACCTTCACCGGCTGGTTCGGATCGACCGTGAGCCCCGAATCCACTCCGGCGCTCCGCTGCGGCGCGCAGGCTGAAAGCGCCGCCATCGCCGCGCAGAGGGCACCGACGCGCAGCGCGCGCCCGAAGGAAATACGGGTTGACAGCATGTTTCCTCGCTGTGACCTATTGCGTCACGTGTTCCAGGTTCCCGCCGGGCCGAGCCCCGCGACGCTAAGGCGTAGCCTCCCAAAAGTAAACGAGCAATGGACGAGGAAGCCATTCCGCCGTCGGATATGCCCGAGACCATCACCGAGGGCGGCGGATCGCTGGCGCCCGGTCTCTATCTCGTGGCGACGCCGATCGGCGCGGCGCGCGACATCACCTTGCGGGCGCTCGATATCCTCGCCGCCGCCGAGGTGCTGGCCGCGGAGGATACGCGGCGGGCGCGCAAGCTGCTCGATATCCATGGCGTACGGCTCGGCGGGCGGCGGATCCTGCCCTATCACGACCACAACGGCGCGGCGCAGCGGCCGCGGCTGCTGGCGTCCCTGGCCGAGGGGCGGTCGGTGGCGCTGGTCTCGGACGCGGGTACGCCGCTCGTCGCCGACCCCGGCTATCGGCTGGTGGTGGAGGCGGTCGCCGCCGGCCATCCGGTGATCGCCGCGCCCGGCGCTTCCGCCGTGCTCGCCGCGCTGTCGGTGGCTGGCCTGCCGACGGACCGCTTTCTCTTCGCCGGTTTTCCGCCACCGCGCGCGGCGGCGCGGCGCCGGGCGCTGGCCGAACTCGCCGCCGTCCCGGCGACGCTTGTCTTCTACGAGTCACCGCATCGGCTGGCCGAGGCGCTGGCGGGCATGGCCGAGGTGTTCGGCGACCGGCCGGCCGCCGTCTGCCGCGAGCTGACCAAGCGGTTCGAGGAGACCCGGCGCGGCACGCTGGCGGCGCTGGCCGCCGCCTATGCCGATGCGCCGGAGCCGAAGGGCGAGATCGTCGTGGTGGTCGGCCCGCCCGCGCCGGCCGTGGTCACCGAGGACGCACTCGACGAAGCGCTCGGCGCCGCGCTGGCGCGGCTCACGGTCAAGGACGCGGCGGCGGAGGTGGCCGAGGCGCTCGACCTGCCGCGGCGGCGGGTCTATGCCCGCGCGCTGGAGCTCTCGGGTGAGCGGTGAGAGCGGGCGGGCCCGGGCCGGGCGCATCGCCAACCTCACCGGCCGCGCCGCCGAGGAGATCGCGGCGCGGCTCTACCTCGCCGAAGGCGCGACGCTGGCCGCGACCCGCTGGCGCTGCGCCGAGGGCGAGATCGACCTCGTCTTCGCGCGTCCGGGCGAGATCATCTTCGTCGAGGTGAAGGCCCGGCGCGGGCGCGACGCGGCGGCCGGGGCGATCAGTCCCGCGCAATGGCGGCGGCTCGGCGCGGCCGCCAGCCGCTATCTCGCCGAGGTGGCGGGCGATGTCGCCTGCCGCTTCGACGTGGTGCTGGTCGATGGCGCCGGCCGGGCGGAGCGGATCGAGAACGCCTATTTCTTCGACGAGAACTGATAGCAGATCCGTTTGATTGCTTCGCCCTTCCCGGCCCGGACCTCGCGTAGCCGCCAAGGCGGCGCCCCTGTCGATTTCCCCGCCGCACGCCAGCAATGTCCGAGCGATGCGCGGCGTCCAAGCCTCCACTGCACGATCTCGACCGTCGGCGAGATCGTGACGGGCATGCCCTGCGGGGGGCATGACCGTTTTCAACGGTCAAGCCGGGCATGCCCATCACGATATCAAAGCTCCCGGGGAAATCCGCACCCCTCGCGCCCTCCGCGGGCTTGCTCCGGGCCCGCGGACCGCGGGGGCGCCACTGGCGCCCCCTAAGGGCGGTCCGCGGGAAGCATCTCAATCCGACCCAACCAGGCGACGCCCTATCGCCCTTCCTTCGGGCCGACGACGGCGAACCAGGCGCCTTGCGGATCCTGCGCGACGGCGATGAAGGCGCCGCCGGGCACCTCGACCGGACCATGCGCGAGGCGCCCGCCCGCGGCGGCGATCCGCGCGATCGCGGCCTCGACGCCGGTCACGCCGAAATAGGGCAACCAGGCCGGCACCGGTGAATTGCCGAGCCCCATCACGCCGCCGATCTGCGCGCCATCGTGGGCGAAGACCTGGTAGGTTCCCATCGGCCCCATATCGACCGCCTGCGCCTTCTCCCAGCCGAAGAGGTCCGAATAGAAGGCGAAGCCGGCGTCCGGGTCACTGGTCATCAGTTCGTTCCAGTTGCCATGGCCCGACTTGCCCTGGTCGAAAGCGCCGCCCGCGCCCTCCTTCCCCGGCATCGGCTCCGGCTGAAGAATGCCGAAGCCGGCGCCCTGTGGATCGCCGGCGATCGCGAACCGCCCGGTTCCCGGAATATCGGCCGGTGCGCGGTGGATGCGCCCGCCCGCCGCCTCGATCCGCGCAGCGGCCGCGTCGGCCTCGTCGACCGCGAAATAGATCATCCAGAATGGCGGCATCTCGCCGATCTCGGCCGGCATCGCCATCAGCCCGGCCACCATGTCGCCGCCCGCGCTGGCAAGATGATAGTCGAACCCCTCCATCCCCGCGCCCTGGCAGGTCCATCCCAGAACCTCGCCATAGAACGTCTCGGCCGCGCCAAGACTACCCTCGCTGGTCGCAAGCTCGTACCAGCAGGGCGTTCCTTGAAGTTTCGCCATCAGCTTTCCTCCCGTTCCGCCGTGGTGAAGCCGGTGATCTAGCACGGCGGCGGGACGAATCACGCCCGCATTCGCGTGCCGTCGGGATCGAAGGGAGGCTCGACGAGGATGCGGGCCGGTCGGCGCACGCCAAGGATCTCCACCTCGAAAAGCCCGGTCTCCTCGCGCTCGGCCAGCGCCGCGGGCAGATAGCCCTGCGCCAGCGACAGGCGGACGCCGTGGCCGTAGCCGCCGGACGTGACCCAGCCGACGACGCGCCAGTCGCCGTCGCGCCGGGCGTCGATCTTGGCCACCGCGCGACCCTCGGCATCGAACCGCTCGGCGCCGAGACCATGGGCCGGCGCGACCGAGCCGTAGTCGCGATCGACCCGCGCCCAGATCGGTTCGTCGCCCATCACGTCGGCGTCGGCCGCCTCGATCGCGAGACCGACCCGCCGCAGCCTTGGCCCCGCCTCCGCCTCGCGCGCCGCCGCCTCGCGGCCGATGAAGTCCTTGCCGAGCCGGACGAACCGCTCCATTCCGCCCTCGGCCGCGCCATATATGGGGCGCAACTCGGCGAACCAGGTGGGGAAGTTCTTCTCCAGCCGCGTCGAGAGCAGCGCCCGCATGCCGAAATCGCTGGCGCCCTCGGCCTTCACCGCGCGATAGAGCGCGCGGAGATAGCAGGGCTCGACCCAGATCTCATAGCCGAGATCCCCGGTATAGCTCAGCCGGTTCACCATTCCCGGCACCCCCGCCACGTCCATCGTGCGATGGTCCATGAAACGAAACGCGGCGTTCGAAACGTCGTGGTCGCTCAGCGCCGCCAGCACCTCCCGCGATCGCGGCCCGGCGAGCATCAGCCCCATCAGCTTCATGCCGAGCCGCTCGACCCTGATCGAGCCGTCCGCCGGCAGATGCGCCTCGAACCAGCGCATGTGATAGATCTGCGCGGCGGAGGAGCCCCAGAGATGGAAGCGCCCGTCCGTCCCGTGCGCCACGGTGAAATCGCCGATCAGCTTGCCGGCCGGGTTCAGCATCGGCGACAGCGCGATCCGGCCCGGTCGCGGCACCGCGCCGGCGAGCAGATGGTCGAGCCAGCCCTCCGCCCCGGGCCCGGTCACCACGTATTTCGCGAAATTGGCGATCTCCGTGACGCCGACGCCCTCGCGCACGGCCCGAACTTCGGCGCCGACACTATTGAAATCATTGGAGCGATGGAAGGAGAGCTCGTCCCGCGCCGGCGTGCCTTCCGGCGCGAACCAGAGCGGCACCTCGAGGCCCCAGGTCACGCCCATCACCGCGTTCCGCTCGGTCGTCATGATGTCGTAGAGCGGCGTTGTCTGCGTTGGCCGCGCGGCGCTCAGTTCCTCGTTCGGAAAGCGCAGCGAGAACCGACGGGCATAGTTCTCGCGCACCTTGGCGCTGGTGTAGCGCGGGGTCGCCCATTCGCCGAAGCGCGCGACATCCATGCCGAAGACATCGTGGCCGGGGTCGCCCTCCGTCATCCAGTTCGCGAGCACGAGGCCGACGCCACCACCCTGGCTGAAGCCCGCCATCACTCCGCAGGCCACCCAGTAGTTGGTCAGTCCCTGAACCGGCCCGACCAGCGGATTGCCGTCCGGCGCGAAGGTGAAAGGCCCGTTGATCACCTGCTTGATGCCGGCGTTCCCGAGCGCCGGGAAGTGCTGGAAGCCCACCTCGAGCGAAGGCGCGATGCGGTCGAGATCGGGCACCAGCAGCTCCTGCCCGAAATCCCAGGGCGTCGTCTTCGGCGACCAGGGCCGGCACTCCTTCTCGTAGGTGCCGAGCAGCACGCCGCCCCGCTCTTGCCGCGTGTAGATCTCGCCTGGCAAGTCGATGACGCCCACCATCTCGCGCCCGGTTCGCGCGTTGAACTCCGCGATCTCGGGCATCGGCTCGGTCAGGAAATACATGTGCTCCATGGCGAGCACCGGCAGTTCCAGCCCGACCATTCGGCCGACCTCGCGCGCCCAGAGCCCGCCGCAATTCACCACATGCTCGGCCTCGATGGTGCCGTGCTCGGTGACGACGTTCCAGGCGCCGCCCGGCTCCTGCGTCAGTTCCACCACACGGTTGCGCAGGACGATCGTCGCGCCGAGCTTCCGCGCCGCCTTGGCATAGGCATGGGTGGTGCCGGAGGGATCGAGATGGCCCTCGACCGGATCCCAGAGCGCGCCGATGAAATGCGACGGATCCATCAGCGGATACATCGCCGCCGCCTCGTTCGGGGTGATGATCTCGGTATCCATGCCGAGATAGCGGCCCTTGGCATGGGCGAGCCGCAGGTAATCCATCCGCTCCGGGCTGTTGGCCATCATCACGCCGCCGGTCAGATGCAGGCCGCAGGATTGGCCCGACAGCTCCTCGAGCTCGCGATAGAGCGAAACGGTATAGGCCTGCAGCTTGGCGACGTTCGGATCGCCGTTCAGCGTGTGAAACCCGCCCGCCGCGTGCCAGGACGAACCCGACGTGAGCTCGGAGCGCTCGATCAGGATGGCGTCGGTCCAGCCGGCCTTGGCGAGGTGATAGAGCACGGAGCAGCCAACGACCCCGCCGCCGATCACCACGACCCTCGCATGCTCCCGCATCACCGCCTCCGCGCTCCGCGCCCGGATCAGGCGCCGGGCAATGCCTCTGCCAGGCCCGAATCGGGACCGGTCAGTCCGTCGATCACATCGAAACGCCGAAGGCGCGGCGCGGCCGTCTGCGACATCTCCGCCCCCGGTCGCGTCCGGGTGCCGGCGAGACGCCCAGGAAACCGGCCGGAGGCCCCCCACGGCTGGCGATGCGCGGAGCGCCTTGTCAGAACGCCTTGAAGGTCAGCGTCGTCAGGCTGCGGGCGATATGCGGGATGTCGAGGATCCTGTCGTTGATATAGCGGCCGATATCCTCGCCGTCGGGGATATAGACCTTCATGATCAGGTCGTATTCGCCGCTGGTCGAATAGAGCTCCGAGGCGAATTCCCGGTCATAGATCGCGTCGGCCACCTCGTAGGTACGGCCCGGCGCGCAGCGCAGCTGGATGAAGACGCAATTCATGGATGGTTCCCTCCGGCGTCAGAGTGGCGGCTCGCCCGCCGCGATGCAATCGGGAACTCACCCCCGCGCCGGCCTTGGAACCGCGCGGCCGCGCGGTTATAAGCGGCGCGGCAAACCTGAGGACAGCATGATGCGCAAGGCGGACGTGAGCCGCGAGACCAGCGAGACCCGGCTTTCGGTGCGGATCGATCTCGACGGCACCGGCGCGCATTCCTGCCAGACCGGCGTTGGCTTCTTCGATCATATGCTCGACCAGTTGGCGCGCCACTCGCTCATCGACATCGAGGTCCGGGCGACCGGCGACCTGCATATCGACGACCATCACACGGTCGAGGATGTCGGTATCGCGCTTGGCCGCGCGCTGGCCCAAGCGCTCGGCGACAAGAGCGGCGTCCGCCGCTACGGCTCCTGCCATCTCGCGATGGACGAGGCGCTGGTGCGCGCCGCGCTCGATCTCTCCGGTCGGCCGTTCCTGGTCTGGAAGGTCGATTTCCCGAGCCCGAAGATCGGCGGTTTCGACACCGAGCTGGTCCGCGAGTTTTTCACCGCCTTCGCCATGAATGCGCGGATGACCCTCAATGTTTCGCTGCTCGATGGCGAGAATAGCCACCACATCGCCGAGGCCGCCTTCAAGGCCGTCGCCCAGGCCTTGCGCGCCGCCGTCGAACCCGATCCGAGGGCGCGTGGCGTGCCCTCGACCAAGGGCACGCTCGACGGATGACCCGGGCATGACCTGCGCGATCATCGACTACGAAAGCGGCAATCTGCATTCCGCCGAGAAGAGCTTTCGCCGCATGGCCGCGGAGGCCGGCGCCGGCGAGGTCGTGGTGACCTCCGACCCCGAGACCGTGGCGCGGGCGGAGCGCATCGTGCTGCCCGGCGTCGGGGCCTTCGCCGATTGCCGCGCCGGGCTCATGGGCCGCGCCGGGCTCTGGGAGGCGATCTCGGCCCGGGTGGTGGCCGGCGCGCCCTTCCTCGGCATCTGCGTCGGCATGCAGCTGATGGCCGACATGGGCCGCGAGCATGGCGACACCCCGGGCTTCGGCTGGATCCCGGGCGAGGTCGTCCCTATCCGGCCGGCGGATCCCGCTCTGAAGATCCCGCATATGGGCTGGAACAATCTCTTCGGCCTCCGGCCGCATCCGCTGCTCGAAGGGATCGGCGAGGGCGACCACGCCTATTTCGTCCATTCCTACCATCTCGCGGCGACGCATCCCGACGAGGTGCTGGCGCGGGTCGATCATGGCGGTCCGGTGACCGCGATGGTCGGGCGCGACAATGTCGCCGGCACCCAGTTCCACCCCGAGAAGAGCCAGGCCACCGGGCTGCGGCTGATCGGCAATTTCCTGCGCTGGCGACCCTGAGCCAAGCGCCCCCAACGAGCGAGGCGGATGTGAGAACAAGACCCGGAGGCACGGCGTGAGCGGCGCGGTGGCGCTCGCCACGATCACCCACGGCACGCCGACCGAGCGGCCGCCGCTCGTCATCGCGCACGGCCTCTTCGGGTCGGGTCGCAACTGGGGGGTGATCGCCAAGCGCCTGTCGCACGACCGGCTGGTGGTCGCCGTCGACATGCGCAACCACGGCGACAGCCCGCGCAACCCTTCGCACGGCTACGAGGAAATGGCGACCGACCTCGCAGCGGTGGTAGAGGGCCTCGGCGGGCGCGCCGCGGTGCTCGGCCATTCGATGGGCGGCAAGGCGTCGATGATGCTCGCCATCACCCGGCCCGATCTCGTTGAACGGCTGGTGATCGCCGATATCGCGCCGATCGCCTACGACCACGACCAGCTGGTCTATGTCCGCGCGATGCGCGGGGTCGATCTCGCGGGCGTCACCCGAAGGTCGGAGGTCGATGCGCGCCTCGCCGAAACCGTGGACGATGCCGCGCTTCGCGCCTTCTTCCTGCAGAGCGTCGCCTTCGCCGAGGAGGGCGCGCGCTGGAAGCTCGATCTCGAGACGCTGGGGCGGGAGATGCCCCGGATCATGGCCTTCCCGCCGGTGAGCGGCCGCTTCGAGGGCCCCGCGCTTTTCGTCACCGGCGCGCATTCGAGCTATGTCCGGCCCGAGCACTGGCAACGGATCGCGACGCTGTTTCCCGCCGCCCAGCGCCGGGTCATCCCGGCCGCCGGCCACTGGCTCCACGCCGAAGCGCCGGGCCCGTTCATCGAGGCGGTGGCGGCTTTCCTGACGAGCTAGGGGTGGACGGGCACCGCGCCCATTGCTAAGGGGAGCGCGCGCCGCAGTAGCTCAGCTGGTAGAGCACGTCATTCGTAATGATGGGGTCGGGGGTTCGAGTCCCTTCTGCGGCACCATCACCCCGTTCGCCAACGCCCTGGACTGGTTGAGAAATCTCTGAGATCGTAATGCAAGTTGGGCTGGCCTGTCCGCCAGCGGCCGCCTTTGTTCCCCCATAGCCGGGTGGACTCGGGGGCCTTCGTGGGGGCCTTCAGGAATGGCCGGAAACGAAAGGCCCCCACAGTGTCGCTCACCGATTCCGCGATCCGTGCGCTCAAACCCCGGGCAAGGTCCCATAAGGTCGCTGACGAGAAGGGCCGTGATCTCCAGGTGACGCAATCTGGCGGGAGATTGTGGCGATTGAAATTTCGCCTGGCTGGAGGCGTCGAGAAGAAACTCTCACTGGGAGCGTATCCAGAAATCTCGCTCAAGGCGGCGCGTGACCTGCGCGATCCGGCGCCGGCTCCACGATGAGTGCCTGAACGAGCATCTGTTCGAAAGCCCGCGCCTGCGCGGACTGAACGGCGCCCGGGACGAGCTCCCGCCGGCCGCCACTGCCCGGAACCTCCGCAAGCTCGCCAGGCTGGCGCCGAGCCCCGCGCGGGGGTCGCGGTCCGGCCATTCGACCGGCCAGGCCAATCGACCAGGCGCGTCCATTCTTCACCGAAATCAGCCTGTCGCGGCCGTTCCGCAAGCTTTCCTGCTCGACCGCGGCGGCCGTCCGCGAGTTTTGCCCCTGCGGGCCCTGGCCATGCGAAATCCCCCTGCGATCGGCGCGCGTCCGGACAGAGGCTCACCACTGGTAGGCGACGGTCAGGCTGGCGAACCGGGTCTCGCCGAAGTCGCAGGCCCAAGGCGAGCAGACGGTGATGCGCTCGTCGGTCAGGTTCGAGACGTTGGCGCTCAGCGTCACCCCGGCCCAGTCCGACCGCAGCCCCCCGAGGTCGTAGCTCGCGGCGAGGTCGAAGAGCGTCTGGCCGTCGTTGCGCACCGTGTTGGCATTGTCGCCCCAGTAGGCGCTCCAATACCGCACACCGCCACCGAGGGTCGCGCCGCGCAGCGGTCCGGCGTCGAAGCCGTAGTTCAGCCAGAGCGAGGCGGTGTGCGGCGGCACGTCGCGGTATTCGTTGCCCTGGTCGCCGGCGTTCGACTTGGTGATCTCGCTGTCGATGTAGGTATAGGCGAGGATCGCCTCGACCGGGCCGACCATGGCGCGGCCTTCGAGCTCGACGCCGCGCATCCGCACCTCACCGGTCTGGATCGTGTAGAATTCATGCTCCGGATCGTCGGTCGGCACGTTGGTGCGGGTCAGGTCGTAGGCGGCAAGCGTCACCAGCGCGTCCAGACCCGGCGGCTGGTATTTCACCCCGACCTCGAACTGCTCGCCCCGCGACGGCTCGAAGGCCGTGCCGTCGAAGGCCGCGCCGGGTTCCGGCCAGAACGACTGGGCATAGCTCGCATAGGGCGCGACGCCGTTGTCGAAGAGATAGAGCAGGCCCGCGTTCAGCGACAGCGCGCCGTCGTCGGTGTCGGTGCGATAGGTCGCGCCGTCGTCGTAATGCGTCGTCGCCCAGTCGTAGCGTCCGCCGATGGTGGCGAACCAGCGGCCCGCCTCGATCTGGTCCTGCAGGTACAGGCCGGCGTTCTCGATC
>NZ_CALAGI010000046.1 GCF_937891315.1 uncultured Amaricoccus sp.
CCAGACTGGCCCCAATACGTACATTGTACAGGCGAGATTTTCCGTTTATCTCTGCATTCCGAAATGAAAAATCGCCACGAACGTCCATGCCATCTGCCCCAATGGCGTTGGTTGGATGGCCAAATTGATCTATTTGAGCAAAGATTTTTGTATCATCAAATCCAACCAATCCACCAACACGCGCCATTTCTGCGGAAAACTCTCCAAATAACCTAGAATCATACACTAAGATTGAGCCACCGACTTTCGTCCCGGCGACCTTAACAGCATCACGTGGCGCTGTGATAGTTGTTTCAAACAAATAGACGTCACCGGTGATATCTGAACCAGACATTCGGACGGTTCCATATACGTCAACGGACCGCATGGACAAATTTCCAGCGATCTCGGCGTCCTCCGCTACGATCGCCGTGAAGGGCTCTTCATCCGGCAATCCTCCCGCGTGGAAGTAGCTTCCATCGAAATCGACGCCAGCCGCAATTTTCACTGCGTTGATGCGCACTATTCCGGCCACATGCGCGTTGCGCAGGAGGAGGCTTCCTTCCAGTCTGAGCCGCTCCGCTGAAAATCCGAGTGGCAGGTGCGACCCATTCAGCGCAATGGTCTGCCCCCTTGCGGATCGGGCCAGAATCTGTTCGGTAAACCGGCATCGCACGAACCAGAGGTCGTGCGGCAGGTCGCAGCCCTCGAGATCGAGGCCTTGCGTCGATCCATCGGTTTTTCCGTCGGATTGAATATACGCTCCCCGTATCCGCACGCCCTTCGCCGACGGGCGGCATCCGGAGCATCCTCCGAGCGCGAGATAGCGCAGAAAGCTTGCCCTGACCCGCACCCCATCGGGGGCGTCCGCGGGGGGGAGGTCTTCGCCCAGGCTGACTAACGCGCCCGAAGGAATTTCCTCGGCAAGTCGGCGTTCCGCTGGCCAAAGGGGTTCGAAACTTGCGAGATCTCGCGACATTCCACTCTCGCGCTGGCATCGGTTTTCGGCCGAACAGGCCGGGGCTTGGAGCCTAGCACGCTACCCGATCGCGGGCGTGAGTTTCCAACGGATTGCTCAGACGCGCGGGCGGTGGGCGAGTTCGATCTCCGCGTCGTCGGGCAGGTCGATTTCAAGCATGTCGAGCAGCGGCAGCGCCTCGATCACCACGAAGGCCTGGGCCCAGGGGTGATCGTCGGTCAGGGTGACATGCGCGACGGCGCGGTGGCCGGGCGGCGTCATGTCGGCCAGCCGCTCCGCCGCCCAGCCGGTCAGCCGCAGCGTCGGCTGGCCGCCCGGCAGGTTGACGACGCCCATGTCCTTCCAGGCGACCCCCATCCGCAACCCGGTGCCAAGCGCCTTGGAGCAGGCTTCCTTCGCCGCCCAGCGCTTGGCATAGGTCTCGGCGCGGTTGGCGCGCCGTTCGGCCAGCGCCTTCTCGGTCTCGGTATAGACACGGTTGAGGAACCGGTCGCCGAACCGGGCGATTGTCTTCTCGATCCGCTCGATATTGGCGAGATCGGAGCCGATGCCGAGGATCACTGTCTTGCTCCATGGATCGCGGGTGTTGGCGCGACCATGCCGCGGCGGCGGCGGCGGAGTCCACTGGACTTGAAGGGTCGCGTCCCGGGGTTGCACGCCCCTGGCGGGCTGGGCAGGATGGGTGCCGAAACCCGGGGACCTCCATGTACGATTTCGACGAGCTTATCGACCGCCGCGGCACCCATTGTGCGAAATGGGACATGATGGAGACGATCTACGGCGTGTCGCCGGAAGACGACGGCCTGCCGATGTGGGTCGCCGACATGGATTTTCGCCCACCGCGCGCGGTGACCGAGGCGCTGCGCGCGGCGGTCGAGCATGGCGTCTTCGGCTATTTCGGTGACGACCGCGCCTACAAGGCCGCGATCGCCGGCTGGATGGCGCGGCGGCATGGCTGGGAGGTCGATCCGGCGGCGATTTCTACCTCGGAGGGGCTTGTCGCCGGCACCGCCATGTGTCTGCAGGCCTTCACCGCGCCGGGCGACGGGATCATCCTCTTCACCCCGGTCTATCACGCCTTCGCCCGGATCATCCGCGCCAATGGCCGCGAGGTGGTCGAGAGCCGCCTCGTCCAGCGGGACGGACGTTACGAGATGGATCTCGGCGCCCTCGCCGCCGCGCTGACCGGGCGCGAGCGGATGGTGATCCTCTGCTCACCGCACAATCCCGGCGGCCGGGTGTGGGAGCCGGCGGAGCTCGCCGCGCTCGCCGATTTCTGCCGGGCGCATGATCTTTTGCTGGTCTCGGACGAGATCCACCATGATCTGGTGTTGCCGGGCAATCGGCACATGGTGATGCCGCTCGCGGCGCCGGATTTCGCAGACCGGGTGATCATGCTGACCGCGACCAGCAAGACCTTCAATCTCGCGGGCATGATGACCGGCAATGTCATCATCGCCGACGCCGCCTTGCGCGGGCGCTTCGTCGCGACCCAGGCCGCCGCCGGCGTGTCGCCGAACCGGTTCGGCGTGCTGACGGCGACGGCCGCCTACGAGGCCGGCGACGCCTGGGTCGCGGCGCTGACCGAGTATCTCGCCGGCAACGCCGCGCTCTTCGACGAAGGTGTGGCGGCGATCCCGGGCCTTGCCTCGATGAAGCTGCAAGCGACCTATCTCGCCTGGGTCGATTTCGCCGGCACCGGCATGAGCGGCGAGGAATTCACCCGGCGGGTCGAGCGCGACGCGCGCATCGCCGCGAGCCACGGTCATACGTTCGGTTCGGGCGGCGAGAGCTTTCTGCGGTTCAATCTCGCGACGCCTCGCGCCCGGGTAGCCGAAGCGGTCGCCCGTTTGCGCGCGGCCTTCGCCGACCCGCGGTAGCCGCTCCGGTTTCGCGCCCGGAGCCACCGCGACTTTGCCCCAGGATCGGGCGCTTGTCGTTTGACAGGCCCGGAAAACCCGTCCAATCAGGGCGGCGATCCATCATCGCGAGAGGAAGCGCCGCATGAGCTTCAAGATCCCACCGAGCCCGCCCGCCCGCCCCAACCGCTGCCAGTTGTTCGGCCCGGGCTCGCGCCCCGAGCTCTTCGCAAAGATGGCCTCGTCGGCGGCGGACGTGATCAACGTCGATCTCGAGGACAGCGTCTCGCCGGCCGACAAGGCCAGCGCCCGCGCCGCCGTCATCAAGGCGATCAACGAAGTCGACTGGGGCAACAAGTTCCTGTCGGTGCGGATCAACGGCCTCGATACCGAATACTGGTATCGCGACGTGGTGGATCTGATGGAACAGGCCGGTGAGCGGCTCGACATGATCATGATCCCGAAGGCCGGCAACGCCTCGGACATCTACGCCGTCGATGCGCTGGTCTCCTCGATCGAGCTCGCCACCAAGCGCAAGAAGAAGCTCGCCTTCGAGGCGATCATCGAGACCGCGATGGGCTTCGCGAACGTCAATGACATCGCCGGCGCCAGCCCGCGGCTGCAGGCGCTCAGCCTCGGCGCCGCCGATTTCGCCGCGTCGATGGGCATGCAGACCACCGGTATCGGCGGCACGCAGGAAGGCTATTACGTCCTGCCGCCGAAGGATGCCGAGGGTCCGCGGACGGCGGCTTTCGGCGATGCCTGGCATTCCGTGGTCTCCGCGATCGTCGCCGCCTGCCGGGTCAACGGCCTGCTGCCGGTCGAGGGGCCGTTCGGGGATTTCTCCGACGATGACGGCTACATCGCCCAGGCGCGCCGGGTGGCGACGCTTGGCATGGTCGGCAAATGGGCGATCCATCCAAAGCAGGTCGAGCTTGCCAATTCGGTGTTCACCCCGTCGGCCAAGGCGGTGACCGAGGCGCGCGAGATCCTCGCGGCGATGGAGGCGGCGGCCAAGACCGGCCAGGGTGCGACCACCTACAAGGGCCGCCTGATTGACCTCGCCTCAATCAAGCAAGCCGAGGTGATCGTGAAGCAGGCGGAGATGATCGGAGCCTGACAAGGGCCGGTCGGCGCGCGGGCCGGAAGCCCGACCGTCGGCGGGATCCTGACGGGCGTGCCCCACGGGGGCATGCCCGTCTTCGACGGTCGAGCCGGGCCACCCGTCATGTTTCAGTCCTCCCGGAGAAATCGGCAGCCCCCGCGCCCGCGCGTTGGTCTCGCGGAGGTCTGTCGCGGACGGGCCACGAATGCGATGACCCGCGCCTGCCATTGACCGCCGTCGAAGGGGCATCGCGGCGGGGGCGCCCGGTGCTCCCATTCAGGGAGGCCGTGGCGCCAGGCCCCGCCCAGATCGTGACCCAGAGCGGAGTCCGATCCGGCAGAGCCGGTCCGTCCAGTCCAGAGTCTTGATTTGACGCAATATCCTGACCACCAGACGATTCCGTCCGGTTGGCTATTGCTCTAGCTCCTGCGCGCCACCACCCGTACGGAATCGTACTTCCGCCCCGGCGCGGCGAAGGCGGTGCGCAGCAGGAGCGCCACGGCGTCGAGAAAGCCGTTGCGGTCGCGGATGTCGGTGGCGCCCATCTCGACGAAGGTATGGTAGATGCGGCGCTGGATCGCCAGCCATTCGGGCGTGACCTGCCGGCCGTAGCCGCGATAGTCGATCCGCTCCACCACCATGCCCGCCTCCTCCACCATGCGCGTCAGGCTCGAGGTGGTGAAGAAGTTCAGATGGCGCGGCACGTCGAGAAAGCGCCAGCAGGCCTCCTGCTGCCGCGCGCCGACGCATTGGTTGTTCGGCACCTCGATCACCAGCGCGCCGCCGACGCAGAGCTTGTCGCGCAAGGCGACGAGCGCGGCGGCGGGTTCGACGCAATGCTCCAGCACGTGGGTGAGGTTGATGAGCCGGACCGAGCCGTCGAGGATGATGCCCGGGATATCCTCGGCCGTGCCTTCGAGTTCGGTCACGCCGCGCCGGGCGGCGACGGCGCGCGCCGCCGCGTCCGGCTCGACCCCGATCGCCCAGATGCCCCGGGCGGCGAATGCCGCGAGCAGCCGGCCGCCGCGCGAGCCGATATCGAGCACGAGGCCGCCGCGCTTCGGCAGAAGTCGTGTGAAATAGTCGACCCCCCCCGGCGCGCCGCGGTCGAGCAGCCGGAAGCAGAACCGCAGCAGGCGCCAGCGCCATGGGTCGCGGTCGGTTCGCGCGACGCCGCACAATTGCTCGCGCGACTCGTGGAACCGCGCCATCTCGGCGCGTTCCGGCCGCGGCAGGAGCTCGCCATACCCGAGATCCTCGTGCCAGGCGAGCGCGTAGCTCTCGCCTAAATCCGGCCGACGCCAGTCGCCCGGAATCCGCAGCATATGAACCGCCTCCATCGCAGTGCCTTCTTCGGTGGTGAGACCGGGGTACGTCTACCTCAGGTAGCGCCCGGAGCGGAGCCGCGCGTTAACAATTGGTAAACACGGCGCGCATCCCGCCGATTGCCCGGTCCGGTTCGCGGGCCGATCCGCTGTTGCAATCCCGGGCGTCGCGGACGATATACCGCGCCAGCCGAGGGACCGAGCGGATGCAGAACTATCTCGAATTCGAAAAGGGCCTGTCCGAGATAGAGGGCAAGGCCGAGGAACTGCGGGCGCTGGCGCGCAAGAATACCGAGATGAAGGTCGAGGACGAGGCGGCGGCGCTCGATGTGAAGGCCTCCGCGCTGCTCGACGAACTCTATCGCAACCTTGATCCCTGGCGCAAATGCCAGGTGGCGCGGCATCCGGACCGGCCGCATTGCAAGGACTATATCGAGGGGCTGTTCAGCGAATGGACGCCGCTGGCCGGGGATCGCAACTTCGCCGACGATCTCGCGGTGATGGGCGGGCTCGCGCGGTTCAACGACCGGGCGGTGGTGGTGCTCGGGCTCGAGAAGGGCAATGACACCAAGAGCCGGATCGAGCGCAACTTCGGCATGGCCCGACCCGAGGGCTATCGCAAGGCGATCCGGCTGATGGATCTCGCCGACCGGCTCGGCCTGCCTGTCGTCACGCTGGTCGATACGCCCGGCGCCTATCCCGGCAAAGGCGCGGAGGAGCGCGGCCAGGCCGAGGCGATCGCCCGCTCCACCGAGAAATGCCTGCAACTCGGCGTGCCGCTGGTCAGCGCCATCATCGGCGAGGGCGGTTCCGGCGGGGCCGTCGCCTTCGCCACCGCCGACCGGCTGGCGATGCTGGAGCATTCGATCTATTCGGTGATCTCGCCCGAGGGATGCGCCTCGATCCTGTGGAAGGACGCCGAGAAGATGAAGGAAGCGGCCGAGGCCCTCCGCCTGACCGCGCAGGATCTGCTGGCGCTCGGCGTGGTCGACCGGGTGGTTCCCGAGCCGCGCGGCGGGGCCCAGCGCAACAAGGGCGAGGCCGTGGCCCGCGTCGGCGCGGTGCTCGCCGATCTGCTCGCCGATCTCGAGGGCAAGAAACCGGCCGAACTGCGCAAGGCGCGCCGGCGGAAATATCTCGACATGGGAACGAAGGCGCTGGTCGCTTAGCCGGACGCGCCGTTCTACTCCTCCGCCTCGCGCAGGGCGTCGAGGAAGGTCGGGCCGAAACGCTCGAGGCGCGCGGCGTCCATGCCGGCGACGCGGCCGAGCGCCGCGAGGTCGGCGGGGCGCGCGGCGGCGATCCTCGCCAGCGTCGCGGCGTCGCAGGAGATCGGCTTCGCGAGACCATCGGCTCCGCGGGAAAGCGCTGTCTGCGCCGCGCTCAGCCGGTCATAGAGCGGACCGCCGGCCTGGCCGGCCAGCCGGCGGCGGGCGGGATGCACCGGCTGCGGAGCCGCGCCGGTAAGGACGGCGAGGAATTCCGCGCCGAACCGCTCCAGCTTGACCGCCCCGACCCCGGTCACGCCGCGCAACGCGTCGAGCGTCGCCGGCCGCGACGTCGCCATCTCGATCAACGTGCGGTCTGGAAAGATCACATAGGCCGGAACGCCCTGCGCCTCGGCGAGCGCGCGGCGCCTGGCCTTCAGCGCCGAAAGCAGCCCTTCGTCCTCCTCGGCGACCTGGGCGAGCGCGCGGCGCTCGGGCGTGGCGCCGGCGCGATGCACGGTGTCGGCACGCAGCTCCAGCGTCTCGTCGCCGCGCAGCACCGGGCGGGCGGATTGCGTCAGGCGCAGCGCGCCGTGTCGGGCGGGATCGGGGCGGATGAGGTCGAGCCCCATCATCTGGCGGAAGATCGTCTGCCACTGCGACCGGGTGAGATCCTTGCCGACGCCGAAGGTCGGCAGCTGGTCATGGCCGCGGGCGAGCACCTTCTCGCCGCGCTCGCCCCGCAGGATGGCGATCAGATGCTCGGCGCCGAAGCTCTCGCCGGTGCGCAGGATGGCGGAGAAGGCCTTGCGCGCCGCCTCGGTCGCGTCGAACAGCGCGGGCCGGTCGCGGCAGAGGTCGCAATTGCCGCAAGGCTCGGCCAGTGTCTCGCCGAAATAGCCGAGCAGGGTCTGGCGGCGGCAGCGTTTCGCCTCGGCGAGGCCGAGCAGGGCGTTCAGCCGCTTGTGGTCCGCCTCCTTGCGCTCCATCGGCGCGTTGCCCTCGTCGATCTGGCCGCGGCGCAGGCGGATGTCCTCGGCGCCATAGAGGGTCAGCGTGTCGGCCGGCGCCCCGTCGCGGCCGGCGCGGCCGATCTCCTGATAGTAGCCCTCGATCGATTTCGGCAGGTCGGCATGGGCGACGAAGCGGATGTCCGGCTTGTCGATCCCCATGCCGAAGGCGATCGTCGCACAGACCACGAGTCCGTCGACCCGCTGGAACCGCGCCTCGCCCCGACGCCGCTCCTCGTCGTCCTGACCGGCGTGGTAGGCGAGTGCCAGATGCCCGGCTTCGGTCAGCGCGGCGGCGAGGCTTTCGGTGCGGGCGCGGCTGGCGCAATAGACGATGCCGGAGAGGCCGCGGCGGGCGGCGACGAATTCGAGGATCTGGCGGCGCGGATTATCCTTGGGGCGGAAGGCGAGCGACAGGTTCGGCCGGTCGAAGCCACGCAGGAAGGTCCGGGGCGACGCCCCGCCGAACAGGCGCGCGACGATCTCGGCCCGGGTCTCCGCGTCGGCGGTCGCGGTCAGCGCGACGGTCTGCACCCCGCCGAGCGCCGCGCGCAGGGCACCGATGCGCAGATAGTCGGGGCGGAAGTCGTGGCCCCACTGGCTGACGCAGTGCGCCTCGTCGACGGCGAGGAGCGAGACGCCGATTCGGCGCAGCAGCCCGGCGGTCGCCGGCGCGGCGAGCCGTTCGGGCGCCATGTAGAGCAGCTTCAGCGCGCCGTCGTCGAGGGCGGCGAAGATCTCCTCGGTCTCCTCGGCGCTGTTGCCGGAGGTGAGCGCGCCGGCGTTGACCCCGGCGGCGCGCAACGCGCGCACCTGGTCGCGCATCAGTGCGATGAGCGGCGATATGACAAGCGTCACCCCGGGCCGGGTCAGCGCGGGCAATTGGAAACAGAGCGACTTGCCGCCGCCGGTGGGCATGATCGCCAGCACGTCCTCGCCGGTCTCGATCGCGGCGACGATCTCCTCCTGGCCGGGGCGGAAATCGGGAAAGCCGAAGATCTGGCCGAGCAGGCACCGCGCGGGGTCGGTGGCCGCGGGCACGGCTTGGGCGGCGGTCACAGGGTGGCGCGGAGGATGCGGATCATCGTGTCTCCATAGCGGCGGCCGTCGAGCAGGGTCAAGGCGGCGGGGGGCGAGATCGACGCGCTTTCTTCCCAGACGATCAGCGCCGAGGGGGCGAGCCAGCCGCCCGCCATCGCGGCGGCGAGCGCCCTTTCGCCGAGACCCTTCGCATAGGGCGGGTCGAGGAAGACGAGGTCGGCCGGCGCGCCCGGGTTCGGCCCGAGCGCGGTGGCGTCGCGCGCGAGGACGCGGGCCGCTTCGCCGAGGCGCAGGTGGGCGAGGTTCGCGCGCAGGATCGCAAGCGACGTCCGGCCATTTTCGACGAAGGTGGCCTCGGCCGCGCCGCGCGACAGGGCTTCGAGGCCGAGGGCGCCGGTGCCGGCGAAAAGATCGAGCACCCGGGCGCCGTCGAGAGGATCACCGTAGGCGCCATGGGCGAGGAGGTTGAACAGGCTCTCGCGGACCCGGTCGGAGGTCGGGCGCAGATGCGCGGCGACGTCGCCGGCGCCGAGCTCCGCGAGACGGATCCCCCGATGCCGCCCGGCGATGATCCGCATCAGGCGAGCACCGTGAGGTCGGCGGCGGGACCACCGGGCGTGTCGTGGGCGATCCGGCGCTTGCCCGCGGCGCGGGTATCCATGGCGCGCAACCCGCCGTCGCGGAATTGCCGGAAGGCCTGGCATCCGGACCAGGTGTCGACCACGCCGGGTCGGGTGTTTTTCGCGTCCATTTCCCGTCTCCCGTTCGTTCGCCGTCTTGGGCTCGGTCCCGGGTCCGTCTATATGCCTGCGAAGTCCAACTGCAACAGAAGGAGGCGAGAGACATGGTGATAGCGGTCGGCGACAGGATACCGGAGGCGATTCTGATCCAGCTGCGCGAGGGCGAGCCGGAGACGGTCCCGACCGAGGCGCTGTTCTCGGGGCGCAGGGTGGTGCTGTTCGCGGTGCCCGGCGCCTTTACCGGCGTCTGCTCCACCCAGCACGTGCCGAGCTTCATCCGCGTCGCGGATGCGATCCGGGCCCGCGGGGTGGATGAGATCTTCTGCCTCGCGGTCAACGATCCCTTCGTGCTGCGGGCTTGGGACGCCAGCACCGGGGCGAGCGGCGCGGGGATCCGCATGCTCGCCGACCCGGCGGGCGAGCTGACCCGGGCGCTGGGCATGGATTTTTCGAACGCCGACCGTGGGCTGATCGGCCGCTCCAAGCGCTATGCGATGCTGGTCGATCAGGGCGTGGTGAAGGTGCTGAACGTCGAGGCGGCCCCCGGCGCCTGCGAGATCAGCGCGGGGGAAACCCTGCTCGCGGCGCTCTGAAGCCGGGGGCCTTTCGGCGCCGTCACGTCACGCCCTGGCGTGCGGCTGGCAGAGGCATTCGACTGGCTCGGAGTGATCGCGCTGGATCTCGGCCGGTCCCGCCAGCGCGTCCATCCGCCGGGCGAGCGTCACGTCGAGCGCGGTCAGCCCGCCGCTGGAATGGGTGGTGAGGGTCACGTCCACGACATTGTAGACATTGGTCCATTCGGGGTGATGGTCCAGCTTCTCCGCGGCGAGCGCGGCGCGCGACATGAAGCCCCAGGCCTCGGAAAAGTTGCGGAACTTCCAGATCTTGCGGATCGCATCGCGCTCCGGCACCGCGCCCCAGCCGGATTCGCCGAGGGCCGGCAGGTCGTGCGCGCGTTCGGTCGGGCCGAGTGTCTCGGGCATCTTTGGGCCTCCGAGCAATGTACCGACCCGATCCTGCCCCAAGCGGCGGCGGCCTGCAATCACCGCGTCAGTCCTGCTCCGCGGGCGTTTCGCCCCGCTTGAAGGGGCCGTAGGCGGTCAGGATCTCGATCTCGCGGTCGATCGCGGCGGCCTCGGCCTGGAGATATTGCGCCACGGCCCGGGCGAAACCGGGATCGGCGATCCAGTGCAGCGAATGGGTCGCGGTCGGCAGATAGCCGCGGGCCAGCTTGTGCTCGCCTTGCGCGCCGGCCTCGACCCGGGCGAGGCCGCGGGCGATGGCCGCGTCGATCGCCCGATAGTAGCAGAGCTCGAAATGCAGGAAGGGATGGTCCTCGACGCAGCCCCAGTAGCGGCCATAGAGCGTATCGCGACCGAGGAAATTGAGCGCCCCGGCGACCCAGCGCCCGTCGCGCCGGGCGAGGAGCAGCAGGATATCGTCGCGCAGCGTCTCCTGCGCCCGGGCGAAGAAGGCGCGGGTGAGATAGGGCGAGCCCCATTTGCGCGCGCCCGTATCCTGGTAGAAGCGCCAGAAGGCATCCCAATGCTCGGGCAGCAGGGCATCCCCGGTCAGCGCGACGATCTCGCCGCCGAAGTCTTGCGCGCGTTCGCGCTCCTTGCGGATCGCCTTGCGCTTGCGCGAGGACAGGTCGGCGAGGAAAGCGTCGAAATCGCCATAGCCGCGGTTTTCCCAATGGAACTGCTGGCTGACCCGGGTCATCAGGCCGGCGGCCCCGCCCCAGTCGGCTTCCTCGGCGGTGCAGAAGGTGACATGCAGCGAGGAGAGCCGGTTCCGGCGGGCGAGGCGGATCGCGCCTTCGACGAGCGCGGCGCGCCCCGCGGCCTCGTGGCCGGGAAGGGTCAGCAAGCGGCGGCCGGTGGCGGGCGTGAAGGGCGCGGCCGACTGCAGTTTGGGATAGTAGCGGCCGCCGGCGGATTCGTAGGCATGGGCCCAGTTGTGGTCGAAGATGTATTCGCCCTGGCTGTTGGTCTTGGCATAGAGCGGCATGGTGGCGATCACCGGGCCGCCTTGGCGCGCGACGAGATGGCAGGGTTCCCAGCCGGAGCGGCCGCCGACCGAGTGGGAAATTTCCAGCGCCGAGAGGAAGCGGTGCGTGGTGAAAGGGTCGCGCGGCGGACCGCCGTCGGCCGTCTCCGGGGCGGCGCAGGCGTCCCACTCGGCGGCGGAAATGTCGCCGAGCCCGCCGAGGACCGAGATCTCGATATCGTCGCCGCCGTCCATCGCCGCGTCCACCGCCGTCGCACTTCGCCGCGGTGCATCAAATGGCGGCGGGCGGTCGCGCGTCAACTCGCGATCGCGGGAGCGTAGCCCTCGAAGGTGATATTGTCCGCGACCTCGCGGGCGGCGGCCTCCTGGCGCGGCGTGCGCACGGTCCAGGTCAGGATCGGAACGCCCCGCCCCTTCAACGCGGTGACGGCCGGGTTCGCCAGATCGGCGCGGTCGTGCGAGACGAAGCTCGCGCCGGTCGTCTCGAAATCGGCGAGGGCGGCGAGGCGCGCGCGCGTGGCGGGGGCGAGCGGCCATTCGTCGTCCGCGAAGGCGCAGGAGGTGAGGCCGCGCGGGCGGTCCGGCGCCGCGGCCGCGAGCGCGGCGACGGAATGGGGGTTGAAGGACATGAGCGCGGCCGGGCCGTCGTAGCCGGCGAGGAGTTCGGCGACCCGGGCCTCGAGCGGGCCGACCCGCGGGCCAAGCGCGCCGTCCTGATCCTTGACCTCGATCAGCAGCGGCGCGCGTCCGGCGACGAGGGCGAGGAACTCGGCCAGCGTCGGGATGGTCTCGCCGCCGCCGGTCAGGCCGAAGTCGCGCAGCCGGGCGGCGGAATGGCCGGAGACGCGGCCCGCCCGGCCGGTCAGCCGGCCGAGATCGTCGTCGTGGAACACCATCGCCTCGCCGCAGGCCGCGCGCTGGATGTCGCATTCGATGCCGTAGCCCGCCGCGATCGCCGCGCGCGCGGCGGCGCGGCTGTTCTCGATCACGCCGCGCGCCCGGTCGTGCAGGCCGCGATGGGCGAGCGGCGCGCGGAGAAAGGCGCGGGCGAGTTCAGGCACCGGAACCTCAGGCGATCTCGAAGATGCCCTCGATCTCGACCGCCACGCCGAGCGGCAGCGAGACCGAACCGACGGCCGCGCGGGCATGGCGGCCCTTGTCGCCGAACACCTCGGCGAACAGGTCGGAGGCGCCGTTGATGACCTTCGGATGGTCGGTGAAATCGAGGGTCGCATTGACGAAGCCGGTCAGCTTCACCACGCGGACCAGCCGGTCGAGATCGCCGCCGCAGGCCGCCCGAAGCTGGGCGATCAGCGCGAGCGCGCAGGTTCGCGCGGCACGGTAGCCCTCCTCCGGCCCGAGGTCCTGGCCGAGCTTGCCGAGGATAAAACCCTTGTCGTCGCGGCTGATCTGGCCCGAGATGAAAACGAGGTCGCCGGTCCGGACGAAGGGCACGTAGTTCGCCGCCGGGGCGGGCGCCTCGGGCAGGGTGATGCCGAGCTCCGCGAGGCGGGTGTCGATGGCCGAAGGCATGGGAAGGCTCCTGTTCCGGTGGGATTGGCGGCAAGCTAGCCAAAGCGCGGGACGGAGGGAACGGGAAGTTTCGGCGCCGGGCCGCTTGAAGCCCGGCGCCGCCGGGCGATATTGGGGACGAAGGGCAAGGGGAGTGGGTAGTGGGAAGCACAAGGACCATGGGTGGTATATCGGCGGCGCTGCTGCTCTCCGCCTGCGCGGGGGGGGCGGGTCCGAACGACCTCGGCTATGATCCCCATGTCGCGCAGAACCGCCCGGTGCACGAGACCAACATGGCGATCGACAAGGCGGTCTACGGGCCGGTGGCGCGCGCATATGGCGCGACGGTGCCGGCGCCGGTTCGCCACGGGATCACCAATCTCAACGACAACTGGGGCCTGCCCGGCGAGGTGATCCAGTATGGATTGCAGGGCAACGGCATGCGGGCGGCCGAGGCGGGGACGCGGTTCCTTGTCAATACCCTGTTCGGGCTCGGCGGGTTGATCGATCCGGCGACGGATATGGGCCTGCCCTACCGGGACACCGGGTTTGACGAGACGTTCTATGCCTGGGGGGTTCCCGACGGCGGCTATGTCGAGCTGCCATTGGCCGGGCCCGGAACCGAAAGGGACTGGACCAGCTGGGCGCTCGATATCGTCGCGGACCCCGTCTTTTATCTTGCGCCGGTGGCGGCGACGAACGCGCTGCTCGGCGTGGCGACGCTCGATATCGTGAACGACCGCTACGAGATCGATCCCGTATTGACCGAGATCGTCCAGAATTCGGCGGACAGCTATACGGCCTTGCGGATCAGCTACCTGCAGGCCAAGCAGGCGCGGCTGGCGGGCGGCACCGACGTGACGAAACTGGAGGATGTCTACGATGACTATTGAGATCGCGCGGCGTGACCTGCTGGCGGGCGGCGCGGCGCTGATGCTCGTGGGGTTTCTGGGCCGGACGGCCTGGGCCGACGCGGTCGGCGGCGCGCGGCAATTGGTCACGGCGCTGTCGGCCGAGCTGCAGAAGATGGTCAATTCCGGACAGGCGCAGAGCGGCCAGATCGCGACCTTCCAGCAGATCATCGGCCGCTACGCCGACATGGGTCCGGTCGCGGCGAGCATCCTCGGCCAGCCCTGGCGCACGGCGAGCCCGGCGCAGAAACAGGCCTTCGTCGCCGCGTTCCAGAGCTATTTCTCGCGCAAATACGGCAATACCTTCAGCCAGTACAAGAACGCCTCGATCGAGGTTTCAGGCGCCAAGGATGGCGGCAAGTCCGGCGTTCTCGTCAGTTCGGTGGTGAAGCGGCCGGGGCAGGCGAACATCGCGGTCGACTGGCAGATCAGTGCGCGGAGCGGCGCGCCCAAGGTCGTCAACCTCATCATCGAAGGCGTCTCGATGCTGGCGAACGAGCGCGCCGAGGTCGGGGCGATGCTCGATGCGCAGGGCGGCGACCTCGACAGGCTGATCGCGCAGATGAGCAAGTCGAGCTGATGGCCGAGGTCGAGCGCGGCGGGATCTTCGCGGGCGCCGATCCCTTCGCCATCGCGCGGCGCTGGCTCGGCGAGGCCGAGAAGGTCGAGCCGAACGATGCCAATGCGATGGCGTTGGCCACGGTCGACGCGGGCGGCTTGCCCAATGCGCGGATGGTGCTGCTGAAGGATATCGAGCCCGAGGGCTTCGTCTTCTACACCAACTACGGCAGCGCGAAGGCCGGCGAGATCGAGGCGGCGGGCAAGGCGGCCTTCGTGCTGCACTGGAAGAGCCTGCGCCGGCAGATCCGGGCGCGGGGCCCGGTCACGCGGGAAGAAGGTCCCCAGGCGGACGCCTACTATGCCTCTCGGAGCCTGCAGAGCCGGCTCGGCGCCTGGGCCTCGCGCCAGTCGCAACCCCTGTCGTCGCGCGCCGCCCTGATGGCGGAGGTGGCGAAGGTCGCCGCGCTGAAGGGCATCAACCCGGAGCGCCCGCCGTTCTGGGGCGGCTATCGGATCGCACCGGTCGAGATCGAGTTCTGGGCCGATGGCGCGCATCGTCTGCACGACCGCTTCCGCTGGACCCGGCCGGGGCCGGGCGCGGCCTGGGATGTCGCGCGGCTCAACCCGTAGGTGTCGACACATCCACCAAATGGTGGATGTCGCCGCGGCCTGCCCCAAGCTATTTCTTGATCCTGTCTTACCACAGCAAGGGCAAAAGGAATGGCACGCTTCACCGGAACCGACGCCGCCGATCGGATCCTGCTGGATTTCCTGTCTCCCGGGGTCACCAGCGATCCCGCGGGGCTGACCGGTACCGGGGGTGAATTCAACCTGATCTATGGAGGCGGTGGCGCGGATTATATCCAGACCTACGGCGGAGACGTCTATGGCGGATCGGGCAACGACAGCCTGTTCGGCGGAAGCTCCTCGGACAATCTCTACGGAGAGGACGGGTCGGATCGGTTGAACAGCGGCGACGCCGCCGCCGGTTTTGAGTTCGTCAATGGCGGCACCGGCGCCGACCGGATGTTTGGTGGCGAGGGCCTTCAGGTCTACGTCGTGGACAGCTATGACGATGTGGTGAAAGATTTTGGAACCTCGGCTGGGGAGCAACAGTTTGGCGAAGATTGGGACGTAAGCGATTCTATCGTTACCGATCTGAACTACAAGCTGTCCGAGAAAGCCGGCGTAGAAGTATTGTATCTCGGGATGGAGCAATGGGGCCTGCCTGCGACCAGGAAGACAGTCTATGGCGGGGGAAACAGCCATGACAATTTCATAAACGGCAATGAATTCGGCAACGTCCTGGAAGGATTTCGTGGCGACGACACTTTGCTTGGGGGTGCGGGCAGGGATCTGCTCCTGGGAGGAAAAGGCAACGACGGCATCCAGGGCGACGACGGAAATGATGTCGTCCGCGGCCAGGACGGCGCGGACAACGTCTCGGGCGGCGCGGGAAAAGACAAGCTTATCGGCGGAAAAGGCCGCGACACCTTCGTTTTCGGCGTCGCCGACGAGTCGGTCAAAGGCGCACGGGACGCAATCGTCGCCGGAGATGGGGCGGTCGCGTTCGAGGGAGCGGGCGCCGCGGCCGGGGACTTGATCTGGATGCCGAACGCCCCCACGGCCGATTCCCCGCCTGAAGATCACTTCGTCGATGACTTCGGGGCATTCACGTTCGGCGGAACCGGAAAGGGTCAAGTCTCGTGCATCGACTACGGCCGAAATACTCTCGTTCGCGCCAATATCGATGACGATTCCTCCTTCGAGTTTGAATTGTTGATCAAGGATGGCGCGGTGCGCGCCCATGCCTATACCGCCGACGATTTTTTCCTGGGGCCATGAACCGGACGGGATGCCCCTCCGGTGACGTCGGGACGGTCTGAAAACGACTACCGATGGACTGCCCAGCGACCATCCAGAGAAACGGTCGCGTTGACCGCGGAAGGTGCCGCGGCCAACACGGTGCAAGCGGAGCAGGGTTCCGGCTAGGCGACCTGTTCGGCCAACGCTGGATAGTCGGTATAGCCCTTGACGCCGCCGCCATAGAAGGTGGCGCTGTCCGGGGTGGTGAGCGGCGCGTCGCGGCGCAGGCGTTCGGCGAGGTCGGGGTTTGCGATATAGGCCTTGCCGAAGGCGACGGCGTCGGCCCGGCCGCTCTCCACCGCTTCGATCGCCATGCGTCGGTCATAGCCGTTGTTGGCGATATAGACCCCGTCGAACCGGGCGCGGAGCGCGTCGATCGACGCGCCGGCGGGCAGTTCGCGGCTGCCGCCGGTGGCGCCCTCGACCATGTGCAGGAAGGCGAGGCCGTAGGGATTGATCCGGTCGATGGCGCGGGCGAATGTCTCCTGCGCGGTCTCGTCCACCACCACCGCGTTCGCCGGCGAGAAGGGGCTGAGCCGCAGGCCGACCCGGGCGCCGCCGAGCACGCCGGTCACCGCCTCGACCACCTCTTCCAGAAAGCGGGTGCGGTTTTCGATCGACCCGCCGTAGCCATCGGTCCGGTGATTGGCGCTCGGGCGCATGAACTGGTCGATGAGATAGCCGTTGGCGCCGTGGATCTCGACACCGTCGAAGCCGGCGGCGTCGGCGTTCGCAGCCGCGTGGCGATAATCCTCGAGAATGCGCGCGATGTCGGCCAGTTCCAGCGCGCGCGGCGCGGAGGTCGGGACGAATCCCGCGCCGTCGAAGGTGCGGCTGTTGGCGGTCAGCGCCGAGGGGCCGACGGGCGGCTGGCCGTTCGGTTGCAGGCTGGTGTGCGAGACGCGGCCGACATGCCAGATCTGGGCGACGATATGGCCACCCTCGGCATGGACCGCGTCGGTCACCGCCTTCCAGCCGGCGACCTGGGCGGGGCTGTGAATGCCCGGCGTCCAGGCATAGCCCTTGCCCTCGGGACTGATCTGGGTGCCCTCGGAAATGATCAGGCCGGCGCCGGCCCGCTGGCGATAATAGTCGACATGGATCGCGACCGGCGCGTCGTCCGCCGGCCGCGCCCGGTTGCGGGTGAGCGGCGCCATGACGACGCGGTTGGCGAGGCGGATCGCGCCGGCCTGGAGCGGGGTGAAAAGCTTCGGCTCGGGAGTTGGTCCGGACATTGGGGCAGTCTCCTGGTTCGGGACCGGGCGGTCCATAAATGGGCGCGCCTCCGCGCGTTTCGGGATGGGTCAGTTCGGGGTTGCGATCAGCGGGGTGGCGAGGTCGAGCACGGCGTCGATCCCCGGCGGCGGCTGGCCCGCCTTGCGCAGGGTGAGCACGCCAAGTGCCAGCGCGATCAGCGCGCGGGCGCGCGGCGCGACGGTGTCCTGCGCGTCGGTCCCGAATCCGTCATGCCCGAACCCGTCACGCCCGAGCGCGCGGGCGAAGATCGCCTCGATACGCTCGAGATGGCGCGCGCTCAACGCCGCGACCTTGGCGTCGCGTGGGCAGAGCTCGGCGATGCAATTCACCATCAGGCAGCCATGCGCGCCCGCGTCGGCGCCCGAAAGGGCGCGCATCATCCCGGGGATCGGGTCGGGGCCGCCGGCGATACCTTCGAGCGCGGCGATCCGCGCGTCGGAATAGCGTTCGAGCGCCGCGACCAGCACGCCATGCTTCGAGCCGAACGCCGCGTAGAAGCTGGAGCGGCTGATCCCCATCGCCTCGGTCAGCGCATCGAGCGAGGTCGCCTCGAAGCCCTTGGCGCGGAACATCGCGACGCCGGCCTCGATCGCGGCGTCGAGATCAAAGCCGCGCGGGCGGCCGGGTCCGGAATGTTCTGGCTGTGGCGCGGTCATGGCCTATATCTGGACCAGCCGTTCCGGAAATCAAGTGTCAATGACCGAAGACCGACCAGCCGGCGCGGTTGGCGAGCATTTCGAGGGCGATCGAGCCGAGGAGCGAATTGCCGGTCGCATCGAGGCCCGGCGACCAGACGGCGATCGAGGCATGACCCGGCGCGATCGCGAGAATGCCGCCGCCGACCCCGCTCTTGCCCGGCAGGCCGACGCGATAGGCAAAGTCCCCCGAGCCGTCGTAGTGACCGCAGGTCAGCATCAGCGCGTTGATCCGCCGCGCCCGGGCCGAACTGATCACCGAATGCCCGGTTACCGGATTGCGGCCGTTGTTGGCGAGAAACAGCCCCGCCTTGGCCAGTTGCCGGCAACTCATGGCCAGCGCGCAATGATGGAAATAGACGCCGAGCACATGGTCCACGGGATGTTTCAGCGTGCCGAAGGAATGCATGAAATGCGCGAGCGCACGGTTGCGGTCGCCGGTCGCCTCCTCGGACCGGGCAACGGCCTTGTCGGTGACGATGCCCTCCTCGTCGGCGAGGAAGCGCACGAAGCGCACGATCTCGGCGATCGCTTCGCGCGGGGTGTGACCGGCGAGCAGCGTGTCGGTGACGACGATGGCGCCGGCGTTGATGAAGGGATTGCGCGGAATGCCCGACTCCGCCTCGAGCTGGACGATGGAGTTGAAGGCCGAGCCGGAGGGTTCGCGCCCGACACGTCTCCAGATCGTCTCGCCGTGGCGGCCGAGGGCGAGGGTCAGCATCAGCGCCTTGGAGATGCTCTGGATCGAGAAAGGCAGTTCGGCGTCGCCGGCGAGGAAGGTCTCGCCTTCGAGCGTGACGACCGCGAGGCCGAAGCGGCGGGGATCGACGCGGGCGAGTTGCGGGATGTAGTCGGCGACCTTGCCTTCGCCGAACCGGGGTGCGAGGTCCGCGTGGATGCCCGCGACGATGGATTTGAGGTCGGGTTTCGGGGGCATCGGATGTCCTTCGAAGTTGGCGGGAGAGCGTCCCGGCATTTTTCGCGGCTTTTGCGATCAGGAACGGGTGGCGCCGGGCGTCGGCGGTGATAAGGATCGTTTCTTTGTCACGGGAGCCCTCATGAAGCCGACCCTGTTCGTCCTCGCGATCGTGGTGCTGACGCTGATCGGAGACTATCTCCTGAAGCTCGCTTCGGCGAGGCCGACGCCGCTCGCCACCTGGCAGTTCGCGGCGGGGGCCGTCGTCTATGGGTCGAGCGCGGTCGGATGGGTCTATGCGATGAAGTACATGTCGCTCGCCGGGATCGGGGTCGCCTATTCGATGCTGGTCATCATCTTCCTCGCGATCATGGGGGTGACGCTGTTCGGCGAGAAACTGGCGGCGCGCGAGATCCTCGGACTGGCTCTCGCCTGCGCCTCGCTCGGCCTGATGAGCCGGATTCACTGAAGAGCCCGCCATGGGGCCGAGCAGGTGGAAAACGGGTATTCGCCCACCGAGTGCTAAAATGCTACGCGAAAAGAGGGTAGTTCGCCATGCAACTGGCAATCAGAAGTAGAACTTGGTCCAAAGAGCGGACTGCTTGCTGTTTTATGCGTTGCGTTAACCAAGAGAACGGCTAAGGGTATAGTGAGCGCGTGTGTCCCCGATCTCTTGCGGCGGTCAGTTTGTCTGTGGCGTAGCCCGGTGCCGATGGTACCGATGTTAGCAATCAAAAGTTCGTAAAATGCTTGTTCGCGGTCACGTGAAATGGTTCGACACCACAAAAGGCTACGGCTTCGTTGTGGCTGACGACGGCGCGGGTGACATTCTTCTTCACGGGAACGTGCTGAGGGTGTTCGGATTTACTTCGGTGGCCGAGGGCGCCGAGATCGTGCTGCAAGTCCAGGTCACGGATCGCGGCCGGCAGGCGATCGAGGTTGTCGATATTGTCCCGGTCGCGCATCCGGCGGGCGAATCACTCGTGGTGCCGCCGCCGCCCGAAGGCGTGGCGGCCGGACCATTGAACCCGGCGCGGGTGAAATGGTTCGATCGGGTCAAGGGCTTCGGCTTCGTGAATATCTATGGCCGGACCGAGGACGTCTTCCTGCACATGGAGACGTTGCGCCAGTACGGCTATGGCGAAGTCGTCGCCGGGGACGTGCTCGCGGTGCGTGTCACCGCCGGACCTCGCGGGCCGATGGTCTACGAAGTGCGTAGCTGGGACTACGTGGCACGGCAACGGCTGGCCGACAATGCGGTGTCCTGAACTCTGGGCGCTGCTCCTCGCGGCGTCGCTGGCGCCGACCCTGGCCCGGGCCGAGACTTGCGCGGCCGGCGTGGTCGATTTGCGCGACGCCGACACCACCGCGCGCTTCCGGGTCGAGGTGATGGACACCGAGCCGGAGCGGGAGAAGGGGCTGATGTTCCGTGAGTCGCTGCCGAAATACGGCGGTATGCTCTTCGTCTATGAGGCGCCGCAGCCGGTGGCCTTCTGGATGGAAAACACGCTGATCCCGCTCGACATGCTGTTCTTCGATCAGGCGGGACGGCTCACCCGCGTGCATGAGAATGCTAGGCCGCGCGACCGGACGCCGATTCCGGGCGGCGACGATATCCGCTATGTGCTGGAAGTGAACGCGGGCACGGTGAAGGCCCTCGGGATCGAGCTCGGCGCCGAGTTGCGGCATCCCGCGCTCGATCAGGCCGCCGCCGCCTGGCCCTGCGCCAAGTAGCGAATTCCCTTCCCTTGGAGTTGGGCAGCGGCTAGAGCATGCGCCGTCGGGGCGTGGCGCAGCCTGGTAGCGCGACGGTTTTGGGTACCGTAGGTCGTAGGTTCGAATCCTATCGCCCCGACCATTTCCCGCCGCTTCCAGCGGACGACGCGTCCGACCAGTCCGGATGTCCGATCAGTCCGCCACTTGCGACAGAAGCTCCAGCGCGGCGGCGTGGACGCGGGCGTCGCCGGCGGCGAGGACGCGGCCGCCGAGATGGGCGGGCCGGCCACGCCAGTCGGTGACGAGGCCGCCGGCGGCTTCGATCACGCCTTGCGGCCCCTGGATGTCATAGGCCTTGAGCCCCGCCTCGATCACAAGATCCACCTGGCCGAGCGCGATCAGCGCATAGCCGTAGCAATCGGTGCCGTAGCGGGTGAGTTGGACGCGGTCGCGGACCGCCTCGAAGCCCGCGCGCTCCGCCGCGGTGCCGACCTCGGGGAAGGTGGAATAGAGCACCGCGTCGGCCAGGCCGGCGCAGGCGCGGACGCGGAGCGGTCGCTCCTCGCCGGCGCGGATCATGGTCGCGCGGCCGAGGCCGCCCATGAAACGCTCGCCCACATAGGGTTGGTCGATCAGGCCGAGCACCGGACCAAGGCCGGCATCGACCGCGATCAGCGTCCCCCAGGTGGTCGCGCCGCTGATGAAGGCGCGGGTGCCGTCGATCGGATCGAGCACCCAGGTCAAGCCGGATGTTCCCGGAGTCGGGCCGAACTCCTCGCCGAGGACGCCGTCCGCCGGACGGTTGAACCGGAGATAGGTCCGCATCGCCGCCTCGGCGTCGCGGTCGGCCTGGGTCACGGGATCAAAGCCCAGCGCGGCCTTGTTGGCCGCGCGCAGGCCTGGCGTTCGGAAAAGCGGCAGCGAGCGCGCGGCGGCCACGTCGGCCAGCGCCTCGGCTGTCAGCCACAAGGCCTCCACTGCTTCCGGAGAAAGCTGCATGCTCGACTCCGCCGGCTGACAACTCTGTCCCGGCGGTGTCGATCATCCCGCCGGGCCCGTCAAGCCCCGGCGTAAGACATCGAGATCAGGCGACCTCGCTGAGGACGCGGGCGAGGTCGAACAGGCGACGCCGCTGCGCTTCGGGGATCGAATAGTAGGACCGCACGAGTTCCAGTGCTTCCTTGTCGGCGAGCAGGTCGCCGCGCTGGATGTCGCCCTGAACCATCGGCGCCTCGGCGGCGGTCTCGTCCGCGCCGAACCCTTCGAAGAAGAAGCTGATCGAAACGTCGAGCGCCTGGGCGATGTCCCAGAGACGCGACGCGCTGATCCGGTTCATCCCGGTCTCGTACTTCTGGATCTGCTGGAACTTGATGCCGACGATATCGCCAAGTTGCTGCTGCGTCATGCCAACCATCCACCGGCGATGCCGAACGCGCCGACCGACATGAACGTCCACGGGATGCTTCATCTTACTCATCTCTCCCAGCTTACAGTGTTGCTAGAACAACTAAAGCACGAACCGTGCCAACTCTTCTAACGCAGGATGTGCGCGCCGGAAACACTCAATCAGGGGTATTTTTCGCCGAGCGACGCGGATCCTGCCACAATCAGAGGGAGAATGAGAGGGCGATTGCGAAAGCGCGAATACAACCTATCAGTGATTTGCAAAGGAATTCGCAAAATGCGAATTCCTTGCTTTGTCTCAGGAGGCGGCCTGACGCGACTGGCGCTTGCGCTCATGCGGGTCGAGATGGCGCTTGCGCAGCCGAATGTTGCGAGGGGTCACCTCCACCAGTTCGTCGTCCTCGATATAGGCGATCGCCTGTTCCAGCGTCATGCGCACCGGCGTGGTAAGGCGCACCGCCTCGTCCGTGCCGGAGGCCCGGACGTTGGTGAGCTTCTTGCCCTTGAGCGGATTTACCTCGAGGTCGTTGTCACGGCTGTGCTCGCCGAGGATCATGCCGCCATAAACCTGCTCGCCCGCGCCGATGAAGAACTTGCCGCGGTCCTCGAGATTGAAGATCGCATAGGCGACCGAAACGCCATCCTCCATCGAGATCAGAACGCCGGTCCGCCGGCCCGGGATCGGACCGCGGTAGGGCGTCCAGTCGTGGAAGACGCGGTTGAGGACGCCGGTGCCGCGCGTGTCGGTCAGGAACTCGCCATGGTAGCCGATCAGGCCGCGGCTCGGCACATGGGCGACGATCCGCGTCTTGCCGCCGGCGCCAGTGCGCATCTCGGCGAGCTCGCCCTTCCGCTGGTTGAGCTTGTCGACCACGACGCCGGAGAATTCCTCGTCGACGTCGATCGTCACCTCCTCGAGCGGCTCCAGCCGCTGGCCGCTCTCCTCGCGGAACAGCACGCGGGGGCGGGAGATCGAAAGCTCGAAGCCTTCGCGGCGCATGTTCTCGATCAGGACGCCCATCTGCAGCTCGCCCCGGCCGGAGACCTCGAAGGCTTCGCCGCCCGGGGTGTCGGCGACCTTGATCGCAACGTTGGTCTCGGCCTCGCGCAGCAGCCGCTCGCGGATCACCCGGCTCTGCACCTTGTCGCCGTCGCGGCCAGCGAGGGGCGAGTCGTTGATGCCGAAGGTGACGCTGATCGTCGGCGGGTCGATCGGTTGGGCCGGGATCGCTTCGGTGACGGAGAGATCCGCGATCGTGTCGGCCACCGTCGCCTTGGACATCCCTGCGAGGCTGACGATGTCGCCGGCCTCGGCCTCGTCGATCGTCTGACGCGAGAGGCCGCGGAAGGCGAGTACCTTCGAGACGCGGAATCGCTCGATTTCCTTGCCATCGCGGCTGAGCGCCCTGACCATCTGGCCGGTCTTGACGGCGCCGCTCTCGATCCGGCCGGTCAGCAGGCGTCCGAGAAACGGGTCCGCGGCCAGCGTGGTGGCGAGCATCGAGAAGGGTTCGCCGGCGCGGGCGAGCTGCGCCGGCGCGGGCACATGGTCGAGCACAAGCTGGTAGAGCGCGGTCAGGTCCTTGCGCGGGCCGTCGAGCTCCGCGTCCGCCCAGCCGGCGCGACCCGAGGCATAGAGCACCGGGAAGTCGAGCTGCTCCTCATTGGCATCGAGCGTAACGAAGAGGTCGAATACCTCGTTCAGAGCCCGGTCGGGTTCGGCGTCGGGCTTGTCGACCTTGTTCAGGACGACGATCGGCCGGAGGCCGAGGCGGAGCGCCTTGGTCAGCACGAATTTCGTCTGCGGCATTGGCCCTTCGGCCGCGTCGACCAGCAGCACGACGCTGTCCACCATCGAGAGGATGCGCTCGACCTCGCCGCCGAAATCGGCGTGGCCGGGCGTGTCGACGATATTGATCCGATGTCCCTGCCACTCGACCGAGGTCGCCTTGGCGAGGATGGTAATGCCACGCTCGCGTTCGAGATCGTTCGAATCCATCGCGCGCTCGACTGTCGCCTGATTGTCGCGGAACGTCCCGGACTGCTTGAGCAACTGGTCGACCAGCGTGGTCTTGCCATGGTCCACATGGGCGATGATGGCGATATTTCTCAGATCCATGGCGCGGGTTCCTCGGCGGGCCGTCCCGCTCTCGGCGGTGCCCTTACGGCGCGGCGCGGCGAAAGGCAACGCCGAATGGACTCGCGCCCCGGCGGGCTGAAATTGAGCGCACGCCTGACACGTTGAACAGTATAGATCATTCGGAACGTGTCGGCGCGCGGTGTGGGGACAGAGTTCCCGCGCCGATCAGACCCAGCCGTTCTTGCGGAACCGCCAGTACATCACGCAACAGATGAAGAGCATCGCCAGCATGATCGTGAAGAAGGAGTACTGGTCCGTGAGCCAGGGCATGTACTCGAAATTCATTCCATAGATGCCGGCCACCGCCGTGGGCACCGCGAGCATGGCGGCCCAGGACGCGAGCTTCTTGGCCACCATGGTCTCCTGGCTCTGGCCCATGAGCAGGCTGGCCTCGAAGGCGAAGGCCAGCACCTCGCGCAGATTGTCGATCCGCTCCTGAATGGTGCGGATGTTGTCGGTCACATCGCGAAAATGCGCGTGCATGGCCGGGCGGATCAGCGGCAGTTCGGTACTGGTCAGCCGGCGGCAGACATCGACCAGCGGCCCCGCCGCGTTGCGCAGCCGCAAGAGGTCGCGGCGCAGGATATAGAGCCGCTCGATGTCACCCGGCGCCATGGGCTTGACCAGCACACTGTCCTCGATGGACTCGACTTCCTCCTCGATGGCTTCGAGCACGGGCATGTAGTTGTCCACGATGAAGTCGAGGATCGCATAGAGGATGAAGTCCTCGCCCTTGGCCAGCGCGGCCGGGCAGGATTCCCAGTGCTTGCGAACCGGCGTGTAGGAGGTCGAGGCGCCGTGGCGCACGCTGACGATATAGCCCTTGCCCAGAAACAGATGGGTCTCGCCGAACCGCACGCGCATCTCGTCCAGTTGCGCGGTCCGCGCGACGATGAAGAGGGCTTCGCCGTACTGCTCGACCTTCGGGCGCTGATGCGGATGCTCCGCGTCCTCGATGGCGAGGTCATGCAGGTGGAATTCGCGCTGAACGCGCAGCAGGAGTTCGCGGCTCGGCTCCAGCAGCCCGATCCAGACGACATGCCCCTCGCGGTCGGCCCAGGCGCTGGCGCCCTCGATGGCTATGTCGTGGAGGCGCCTGCCCTCGCGGTAGACCCCGGCGGCGACGATGCCGGTCGTGTCGGCGACCGGCTCGATGAAATCCCTCGGCTGTTCCATTGCGTCTCCGGCGGAAATGTAAGATCCGATTGGATAGTAGCGCGTCGGGAATGCCGGGAAAACGCATTCCGCAAGGGAAAGCGGCGCCCTCGCGCACTGGTGAGGCCGGAGGCCGCTGACAGGCGGCGCGACCCTTGGCATAGTCCCGCCAGACGCCACCGAGACGGGGAGAGACGAATGCGCGCCATGCGGGCCTATGCGCTGGGCGAGCCCCTGACCCTGTCGGACGTTCCGGAGCCGACGCCCGGGCCGGGGGAGGCGCTTCTGCGCGTGCATGCCTGCGGCGTCAATTTCGCCGATACGCTGATGGTCGCGGGCAAGTATCAGGAAAAGCCGCCGGTGCCGCTGACCCCCGGCATGGAGATCTGCGGCACCGTCGCCGCTCTCGGGCCGGGGGCGGACGGGGTGGCGGTCGGCCAGCGGGTGGCGAGCTTCGTCGGACACGGCGGCTTCGCCGAGTTTCTCGCGGTGCCGGCCGCGCGCTGCGTGCCGGTGCCCGCGGCGATGCCGGACGAGCATGTCGCCGGGTTTCTCGTCGCCTACGGCACCAGCCACGTCGCGCTCGCCCATCGCGCGCATCTGCGGCCGGGCGAGCGGCTGGTGGTGCTCGGCGCCTCGGGCGGGGTCGGACTGACGGCGGTCGAGCTCGGCAAGCTCATGGGCGCGACGGTGATCGCGGTCGCGCGCGGGGCCGAGAAGCTCGCCGTCGCCCGCGAGGCGGGCGCCGATCATGTGATCGATGCCGACGAGGACATCCGCGCCGGCGTCAAGGCGTTGGGCGGGGCGGACGTGCTCTATGATCCGGTTGGCGGCGATCAGTTCGACGCGGCGTTCCGCGCCTGCAACCGCGAGGCGCGGATCCTGCCGCTCGGCTTCGCCAGCGGCGCGGTGCCGGCGATCCCGGCGAATATCGTGATGGTGAAGGACATGACGGTGCTCGGCCTCTATTGGGGCGGCTATGTCTCGCGCCATCCCAAGCTGCTGGCCGACAGCCTCGGCGCGTTGTTCGCATGGTACGCGCGCGGGCGACTGCGGCCGCGCGTGAGCCATGTCCTGCCGCTCGAGGAGGCGAACGCCGCGCTCGACCTGCTGCGAACCCGCGCGGCGACCGGCAAGGTCGTGGTGCGGATCGCCTGATACCAACGGCCCATCTCGTCGACTTTCCGACCAAGCGCGTCGAAGGCACGCGAGGCGCAGGCCCGACAAAGCCGAGGCACCGCTTCGGCCGGGCCGATCGCTGGAGGGCCGGAGGCCCGGAGGCGATAGACGCGACCCAGGCGCGAAAGGATCCGCCGGACCGACCCATCCGGGTTTTCGAACGGGCTCTCGAACCTTGCTACTCCGCCGCGACGCGCAGGGCGCAGGCGTAGGCCTGGCGCATCAGCGGGGCGAGGCGGTGGGCGAGGGCGGCGCGGGGACCTTCGCCGACGTACATGTTGATGAGATAGTCCGGCAGCGGCGGCAGCGCGCCGCCATGGCGGATTTCCTCGCAACGGGCGGGGATCGAGCCTTCCAGCTGCACGAAGATCGCCAGGTCGGCGATGACACTGACCTCGACCGCCGAGCAGGACATCGAATCGACCGACATCGCCCAGGGCAGGCCGGCCTTTTCCAGCGCGTCGATCGCCGGCCGGCGGAAGACGCAGCGCGAGGTGGAGCCGAAGCGGATCGGCCGCGCCTTCCAGGCCTGGCCCCCCTCGGCGCCGACCCAGACCAGCGGCTCGCGCGCCAGCATCTCGCCGCCCTGCTCGACCTCCGCCTCGGTGGTGAGGATGAGGTCGATCTCGGAACGGGCGAAGCGGGCCTTGAGATGCGTGGTCAGATCGGACTGCAGCATCACCCGAACCCGGGGATATTCCTGCGCGAACCGCTGCAGGACGCGGGGGATGTGCGGATACATGATGTCGTGCGGGACGCCGATGGTCAGCTCGCCCTCGAAGGCCTGATTGGTCATCAGCCCCCAGGCCTGATCGTTGAGATCGAGCATCCGGCGGGCAAAGCCGAGCAGTTGCTCACCCTGCGCGGTCAAGGAGATGGCGCGGGCCGACCGGTCGAGCAGCGGCTGGCCGAGCGACTCCTCCAGCCGCTTCAGCTGCATCGAGACCGCGGACTGAGTGAGGTTCAGCTGCGCCGCCGCGCGGGTGACGCCGCCTGTGTCCGAGACGGCGACGAAGGAACGCAACGCAGTCAGGTCGAGATTGCGGGCCATATCAAATCCTGTGATGAGCGCGCCAACGTTTATTCGTTATCTTAATGCGCCCGACTCGGGTATTAAATCAAGCACGGTGATGATGTCGCCGTCAAACAAAACCAAACGTGATGGAGAACGACGATGATCGCCCGTTGGACTGAGCAGCGCCTTGCCCGGATCTACTGGCCGCGCCTGTCGGTGCGCGGCATCCTCGACAAGCTGGCGGCGGCCGACGCCGCCTACCGCCGGCGGCTGGCGCTCGAGGCGCTCGACGACCGCATGCTGCGCGACATGGGGATGACCCGCGCCGATGTGGCCCGGGAGCTGCGCACTCCGGTGCGCTGGTAGATGCGAGATCGGATTCGGACCGATTGGGATACCGCTCACGGCTTGACCCGGCGCCACCCGGTTCAGGCCGTGCCAGCTTGGAGGCCCCACCGGCCTGGACCCGATCAGCCCGCTTTCTTCCGGACCTCGGCCAGCAGGTCCAGGACGGCCGGGCCGATACCCTCGACGATGGCATCGACGCCCGCGGCGTTCGGATGCAGCCCGTCGCCCTGCATCAGCCGCATCACCTCGAACATGCTCCGGCCCTTGCCCATGCCGGCGAGGAAGGAACGGTAGAGGATCGCTCCGTGCTCCTCGGCGAGGTCGGGATAGATCGCCTTGAACGCCACCCGATACGCTTCGCCATAGTTCGGCGGCACCGGCACCCCGGTCAGCAGCACCGGCAGGTCGCGCTTGCCGATCGCATTCAGGATCCCGTCGAGATTGGTCCGCGCGGCGGCGGGGTCGAGCCCGCGCAACAGATCGTTCGCGCCCAGTTCGAGGATCACCGCGTCGGGATCGTCGCCGAGCGCCCAGTCGATACGGGCGAGCCCGCCGGCGGTGGTGTCGCCCGAAACGCCGGCGTTGATCACCGTGACATCCGGTGCCCCATGCGCCGCGAGCCAGGCTTGAAGCCGGGGCACGAACCCCTGCTCGGTCGGCAGGCCGTAGCCCGCGGTCAGCGAATCGCCGAAGGCGAGGATCTTCACCTCGGCCAGCGCCGGGGTCGCAAGGAGCGTGAGCGCGACGATGGCGAGGTTGCGCAGGGGGCGCGTCGCCCCATATGCGAAAACGGTCATCCTGGCTCGCAAGGTTCGTCTCATGTCGTCTCCGGTCATCGTGCTCCAGGATGTATCTCTTACCCTCACGGGCAACGCCGGGCCGGTCAACATTCTGCGCGGCATCGGCCTCGAGGCGCGGGCGGGCGAGACGCTGGGCCTCGTCGGACCCTCTGGCTCGGGAAAGTCTTCGCTTCTGATGCTGATGGGCGGGCTCGAAACTGCGACTGGCGGCCGGATCGAGGTGCTGGGCGAGAACCTCACGGCGATGGGCGAGGACCGCCTCGCGCGGTTCCGGCGCGAGAACATGGGCGTGGTCTTCCAGTCCTTCCACCTCATTCCGACCATGACGGCGGTCGAAAATGTCGCCACGCCGCTGGAGCTGGCCGGCGACCGCGACGCCTTCGCGCGGGCGGCCGAGGCACTGGAGGCGGTCGGGCTCGGCCCGCGGCGGGATCACTATCCCGCGCAGCTCTCGGGCGGTGAGCAGCAGCGCGTGGCATTGGCCCGCGCCACGGTGACGCGGCCGCGCATCCTGCTCGCCGACGAGCCGACCGGAAATCTCGACGGTGCGACCGGCGAGGCGATCATCCGCCTGCTCTTCGACCTGCGCGACCGGCATGGCGCGACGCTGATCCTCGTCACCCACGCGCCTGAACTGGCCGCGCGTTGCGACCGGGTGCTGCGGCTGCGCGACGGGGCGCTCGATCCGCTGGCCGAGGCCGCCGAGTGAAAGGTCCCACGATGATCCTGACCGCCGCGCGCCTGGCGCTGCGCGAGCTTCGGGGTGGGCTCGCGGGCTTCTATGTGCTGCTCGCCTGCCTGGCACTGGGGGTGGCGGCGATCGCGGCGGTCGGCATGGTGCGCTTCGCCATCGAGGGCGGTCTCCGGCGCGAGGCGGCGGTGATCCTCGGCGGCGACGCCGAGATGGAATTCACCTACCGCTTCGCCAGCGACGCCGAACGCGCCTGGATGGCCGAACACGCGCTGGCCAGCTCGGAGATCGTGGATTTTCGCTCGATGGTCACCACCGACGCCGCCGAGCCGGAGCGGGCACTGGTGCAGGTGAAGGCGGTGGACGGCGCCTATCCGCTCTATGGCGAGGTCAAGCTGGAGGATGGCGGGGCGCTGGCCGAGGCGCTGGCGATGAAGGACGGGCTGCCCGGGCTGGTGGCGCAGGGGATCCTTCTCGACCGGCTCGGGGTCTCGCCGGGCGATGCGCTGCGGCTCGGCACCCAGCGTTTCCGGGTCGCGGGCCGGCTGGCGGTGGAGCCCGACGGCGCCTCGGCCGGCTTCGGGCTTGGACCTCGGGTGATCGTGAAACAGACCGACCTCGCGGCGAGCGGCCTTCTGTCCGAGGGCTCACTCTTCAATTCGGCCTATCGGCTGCGGCTGCCGCCCGGGACGGACCTGCCGGCGCTGCGGACCGAGGCGATGGAGAAATTCGCCGACAGCGGCCTGCAATGGCGGGACCGGAGGAACGGAGCGCCGGGGATCGACCGGTTCGTCGGGCGGCTCGGCTCGTTCCTCGTGCTGATCGGCCTCGCCGGGCTCGCGGTCGGCGGGGTCGGCGTGGCGGCGGCGGTGCGCGCGCATCTCAACGCCAAGACCGAGACGATCGCCACGTTGAAGACGCTCGGCGCCTCGGGCAACATGATCTTCGCTATCTATCTGATCCAGATCGGCCTCGTCTCGGCGCTGGGTGTCGCCCTCGGCCTCGTCGTCGGCGCCGCCGCGCCCCTCCTGGCCGCGCCGCTGATCGAGGCGCGGCTGCCGGTGCCGGCCGCCTTCGGGCTCTATGAGCGGCCGCTAGCCGAGGCGGCGCTTTATGGCGGGCTGACGGCGCTGATCTTCACGCTCTGGCCGCTGGCCCGCGCGCGGGACATTCGCGCGGCGGAGCTGTTTCGCGACCTCGCCGCGACGCGTCGCCGCTGGCCCCGGCCGGTGTTTCTCGGCTTGATCGGCCTTCTCGTCGCGGCGCTGGTCGGGATCGCGACGCGGCTGTCGGGCGCGACGAAGCTCGCGCTCGGCGCCTCGGCCGGGGTGATCGGCGCGCTCTTTCTTTTGTTTCTCGCCGCGCTCGGGCTCTCGGCGCTGTGCCGGCGGTTGGCGCGGGGCGGTTTGCCGCGCGGCCGGCCGGCGCTGCGCTGGGCGCTCGGCGCGCTTGGCGGGCCGTCGGGCGAGACGGCCTCGGTCGTCATGTCGCTCGGCCTCGGGCTCGCGGTGCTGGCGGCGATCGGCCAGATCGACACCAACCTGCGCGACCTCGTCACCGCCGAGCTGCCGGAGCGGGCGCCGGCCTATTTCTTCGTCGATATCCAGAACGATCAGCTGCCGGGCTTTCTCGACATGGCCAAGGCCCAAGGCGGCGTGACCGATGTCGAGACCGCGCCGATGCTCCGCGGCGTCATCACCCGGATCAACGACCGCCCCGCGCGCGAGGTGGCGGGCGGGCATTGGGCGCTGAGCGGCGACCGGGGCGTGTCCTACGCCGCGACACCGCCCCGGGGGACGCGGATCACCGAGGGCGCTTGGTGGCCGGAGGACTACGACGGCCCGCCGCTGATGAGCTTCGCGGCGGAGGAGGGGCGGGAGCTCGGCCTGAAGCTCGGCGACCGGATCACCATCAATATCCTCGGCCGCGACCTGACCGCGACCATCGCCAGCTTTCGCGAGGTCGAGTTCAGGAACATGGGCATCAATTTCCTGATGATCGTGAACCCGGGCGCGCTGGCCGGGGCGCCGCATACCCATATCGCGACGGTCCATGCCGAGCCGGCCGCCGAGGCGCCGCTGCTGCGCGCGCTGGCGAGCGCCGATCCGAACATCACCGCGATCGGGGTGCGCGCGGCGATCGAGCAGGTGGCGGATGCGCTGCGCGGGGTCTCGGCTGCCACCCGCTGGGGCGCTTCGGCGACACTGCTGACCGGGCTTGTCGTGCTGATCGGCGCGGCGGCGGCGGGCGAACGGCAGCGGGTCTACGAGGCGGCGGTCCTGAAGACGCTTGGCGCCAGCCGGGCGCGGATCCTCGCGAGCTTCGCCCTGCGCTCGGCGCTGATCGGCGCGGCGGCGGGGGTGGTCGCCATCGTCGCGGGCGGGATCGCCGGCTGGTGGGTGACGACCGAGATCATGGAGGCGAGCTACCGTTTCGCCGCCGGCTCGGCGCTCGGCATCGTCGCGGGCGGCGCGCTGGCGAGCCTTCTGGCCGGCCTCGCCTTCGCGCTCCGCCCCCTCGCCACGCGCCCGGCGCAGGTCTTGCGCGCGCGGGAGTAGGGGGCTCAGCCGGCGGCGCGGGAGTCCTTGTCGCCCTCGGCCGGCATCTCGGGCCGGGCGGCGGGGCGGCCGAAGAGATAGCCCTGGAAGCAGTCGACGCCGCGCGCGCGCAGCCAGTCGGCATCGGCCGGCGCCTCGACCCGCTCGGCCACCGTCACCATCTCGAAATGCCGCGCGGCGGTCATCAGGCATTCGACCAGCACCTGCGAGTCGGGTGAACGCTGCACGCCCTGGGTGAAGGCGCCGTCGATCTTGACCAAGTCGAAGCGGAAATCGCGGAAATGCCGGAAGCCGGTGGCGCCGGCGCCGAAATCGTCGAGCGCGAAGGCGCAGCCGGTCCGGCGGACATGGTTCATGAAATCGATGGTCTGGTCGGCATGGCCGATCGCCGCGTCCTCGGTGATCTCGATGATCAGCCGGCCGAGCACGCCGCTGCCGCCCCGCGCGGCGGCGGCGAGCAGCGCCAGCCATTCCTCGTCGCCCATCGACAGCGGCGAGATATTGACCGAGAGCCGCAGCCCGGGATCGCGCGCCAGCTCGCGCAGCGCGGTGGCGAGCGCCAGCCGGTCGATGGCGCGGCCGATCTCGCCATCCGCGACCATCGGCAGGAACGACCCGGCGGCGAGCAACTGGCCGTTCGGCATCCGGACGCGGGCAAGCATCTCGTAGAAGGCGGGAAAGCGCGTATTCGCGGCGCGCACCACCGGCTGATAATGGAAGGCGACCCGCCCCTGCACGAGCGCCTGCGCGACATTGAACCGCACCCGCGCCCGCGCCTCCAGGCGCCCGGCGCCGTCCCCGATGGAGCTCAGCATATTCGGGAACTGGATCAGCTTTTCCATCGGCGGGCTCCTCGCGGGGTTTCGGGCGTGGGGTCGATGCCGTTTACCTAACGCGATGTTCTTTAAATGTTCGTAAAGCGCCTAAAACTGTTCGAAGATTGTTCCAATCGGGGAGAGCGCGGGTGCCGTGGTGGGATTCGGCGCTATCGGGCAGGAGCAAACATTGGACCGTACCTGATTCTTGCACTGCGCAAGCTATTGATAGTGCAGGGTCAGAGAAGGGACGCCTAAGTCCTGAGTTCTGCACGTGCACAGCTTTCCTTTATGCGGCCTTCTTCCATGTTGAAAAGAATCGCCAAAGGAGGATAAACTGGAATATCTTGCGTTCGGCGTCGTCGCCTGAAGGAGCGAGATTCGTAGTGGCCAAGGTCGCCTTGCAAGCGAGTGTCAAACCACAACACAATTGAACAGAATCTGGGGGCATTTTTTTGGAAGCTTATTTAATGCTTTTATTGTATCAATTAAAAGAAGACGAATCTACTTACCTGTCACGTCAAATACTGTTAAGTCAAGCAGCCGTTTGTTATTGGGGAGGAGGCGCGTACTCAGTGGGATCAGAGATATGCATAAACAATAATGCGCAAAAGATGGTTTGCCTTGGGGATGGAACATGGCTCACGCTTAATAATTACGAAGGCCCAGATGGGTTCGAATGTCGCTAGAAAGCAATAACTGCTCTGCAGATAATATCGGGCGGAGATTCGGGGATGGTTAGGGGGATGGTTAGAAAGAGTGGATTGATCGGAGTTGCATCAGCAGTATGTTTCTGTACATTCTTCCCAATAGCTGCCACAGCTGAATTTGCCGCAAATTGGGTTGTTTGCGATATAACAAATTTTCAGATTGGCAATGGCGTACCTGAAGCATTGCCGGAGTTTGAGAGGCTGGAGTTTGTTTACGGCATAGGCGATCCAGGTAATATTTACGATGGTAGCCTCGCTATTATAAGCCAAGAAGCGTCCGTATCTCCGAGTGATGTTGTTATCATGACAAATAGAATTAGTTGGAATCAGAGTCTGTTTGTTCGTAATCTTAACAATTACTATAATGTGAATGTTGTATATTCGCCACCGAGGCTGTCATTTATTGTACCTGTATCGGCCGGCATATGGCACATGTATCTTGGTACCTGCAATGAAACTCAGTATTAAACCATTATTAAAATAGATTGTGGTGCCCTATTTTAGAATGAAACGGGCATTCGACCGCCACCCCGACTCTCCCGTCAATTCGCGGCGCGCTTCGGCGCTGACGACTCGACCTCGGTGAGGAAGCCGTCGATGCGCGTCCAGAGCTCGGTCTGGACGGTCGGGCTCTCCATGAAAAGCTCGTGGCGGGCGCCGGCGAGGGTGGTGAAGGCGCCGTCGGCCATGGCCGCGACCTGACGGCGGATCACGCTGGTCGAGACCACCGTTTCCTCCGAGCCGACCAGGGCGAGGACCGGCAGGCGCGGGACCGGTGCGATATAGAGCCGGGCCATTTCTTCCAGCGCCGCGCGGGTCCATTGCATGCTCGGGCCGCCGAGCGACAGGTCGGGATGGGCGGTGATCTGGCGGACGCTCCGGGCGAACTGCTCGGGGTCGGAGGTGAGGGCATTGCCCTCGAACCCGTTGACCAGCGGCGTCGGGCGCGCGCTCGCCCCCGGCATCAGCCGCGCGCCGAGGCCCATCATCAGGGCGAATTTCGTGGCGCGCGCGGTGATCTCCCGCGTCGCCATCCGCATCCGCAGGTGCCACATCGGCGCGGAGAAGATCGCGGATGCGAAATCCGCCCGCTCCAGCATCGACCGCAGGCCGACGCAGCCGCCCATCGAATGACAGACGAGGTGGAACGGCCGGGGCAGGGTGGCGACCGCCTCCCAGCCGAGCAGGGCGGCGACGTCGCGCTGATAGTCGCGGAAATCCTCGACATGGCCGAGCATCGGATTGGCGGCGAGCCGGTCGGACAGGCCCTGTCCGCGCCAGTCGACCACCGCGACCGAGAGGCCGCGTTCGACCAGCCGGCCGATCACCTGGCCGTATTTCTCGATATATTCCGTGCGGCCGGGAAAGAGGATCGCCGTCCCCCGCGCGCCGCCCGCCCAGGTGGCGGCGCGGAGCCGTACACCGTCGGGCGCCGTCAGCCAGGCCACGCAAGCGCCGTCCGGCGCGTCCGCGACCTCGGCGAAGAACGGCGCCGGTTCCGTCATGCCAGCAGGCTGCCCAGCTTCATCGCCAGCGCCATGTCACCCTCGATGCGCAGCCGGCCGGTTATGAAGGCGGTCGTCGGGTTCACCTCGCCCTCCAGCATGCCCCGGAACGTCTCGGCGTCGGCGGTCAGCACGCAATCAGCCTCGCCATCGTCGGACGTGACCCCGGATTCGTCGATGCGGATCGCGCCCTCGCCCGCGATCACCATCTTCGCCGAGCCGTCGAGGCAGGCGCCGTTCAACTTCTCGGTCAAGGCCTTGACGGCGGCCGCCACCACGTCGCTCATGGATGTCTCCGGGAAACGGGCGCTTCGCCCTCGATTTTCTGGCTGGAAGTGATATCTAAGCCGCATGGGCGACGGAAGAAAGCAACATTCGGCTGGTATCGCGCTCGTGATGCTCGGCCTCGGACTGGCGGCGCCCGCCGGCGCGCAGGGCCTCGAAACCCTCGGGACGCTGCCCGGCGCGCTGCTCGGCGAGGAGACGGCGCCCGCGCCGAGCGACGCCGAGAAGCTCGACACCCTGCTCTCCGAGCTGGCCGACCCCGATCGCGAGGACTGGGAACGTGTCGAGGGCGAGATCAACCGTATCTGGTCGCGCTCTGGTTCCGATTCGATGGACCTGCTGCTCCGCCGCGGCAACGAGGCGCTCCAGGCCGAGGACTATCCGCTGGCGGTCGAGCATCTCTCGGCCCTCGTCGATCATGCGCCCGACTTCGCCGAAGGCTGGAACGCGCGCGCCACCGGCTATTTCCTGATGGACGAATATTCCCTGGCGATCGCCGATGTCGAGCATGTGCTGGCGCTGAACCCCCGGCATTTCGGCGCGCTGGCCGGCCTCGGCTTCATGCTCGATGAACTGAACCAGCCGGAACTGGCGCTGAAGGCGCTGACCGCGGCGCAGAAGATCAATCCCCATCGCCCGAACATCAACGAGTCCGTCAAGCGGCTGGAGCGGGCGACCGGGGCGGCGGAACTCTGAGCGCCGAGACCTGACGATGTCGTTCGACGCTCAGCCGCGGGTGACGGCCGTTTTGGGGCCGACCAACACCGGCAAGACGCACTATGCGATCGAGCGGATGCTCTCTTTCCGCACCGGCGTGATCGGCCTGCCGCTCAGGCTGCTGGCGCGCGAGGTCTATGACCGGATCGTCAGCCTGCGCGGCCCCTCGGTCGTCGCGCTCGTTACCGGCGAGGAGCGGATCGTGCCGACGCGGGCCGCCTACTGGGTCTGCACCGTCGAGGCGATGCCGGTCGATATCGGCGCGGACTTCCTGGCGGTGGACGAGATCCAGCTCTGCGGCGACCCCGATCGCGGCCATGTCTTCACCGATCGCCTGCTGAACGCGCGCGGCCGCTACGAGACGCTGCTGCTCGGCTCCGATACCATGCGTGGCCGGATCGCGAGCCTGATCCCCGGCGCGCAGTTCCTGCGGCGCGAGCGGTTCTCCACGCTGAAATACATCGGCCCGCGCAAGCTCAGCCGGATGCCGGCCCGCAGCGCCATCGTCGGCTTCTCGGTCGATGACGTCTATGCGATCGCCGAACTCATTCGCAGGCAGAAGGGCGGGGCGGCCGTGGTGATGGGCGCGCTGTCGCCACGCACCCGGAACGCGCAGGTGGCACTCTATCAGAACGGTGATGTCGATCATCTCGTCGCCACCGACGCGATCGGCATGGGGCTCAATCTCGACATCGGCCACGTGGCCTTCTCCGGTCTCGTCAAGTTCGACGGCCGCCGCCACCGGCATCTCGCGCCGAGCGAGCTTGCCCAGATCGCCGGCCGGGCTGGCCGCTACACCGCGGACGGCACTTTCGGCGTCACCGGCGAGTCCGGGCCGCTCGACCCGGACGTCGCCGACGCGATCGAGAACCATCGTTTCGAGCCGCTCCGCCGGCTGCAATGGCGCAACGCGCGACTGGAGTTCGGCACCATCCCCGCCCTGATCGCCAGCCTGGAGGCGCCCTCGGGCCATGCCGACCTGCAGCGCGCCCGCGAGGCGGACGACCTCGCCACGCTCCGCGCGCTGGGCGAGACGCCGGACATGCGCGACCGGGTGCGCGCCGCGCCGGACGTGCGCCTGCTCTGGGACATCTGCCAGGTGCCGGATTTCCGCAAGGTCTCGCCCGCCGAGCATGCGAGCCTCTGCGCCCGGCTCTACGGCTTTCTGCAGGACAAGGGCGGCATTCCGACGGACTGGCTCGCCGCGCAGATCAAGCGGATCGACAGGAACGATGGCGATATAGATGCGTTGTCGAAGCGACTGGCCTATATCCGTACCTGGACCTATGTGGCCCAACGCTCGGCATGGGTGCATGACGCGGACCATTGGCGAGACGAGACGCGCGCGGTAGAAGATCGGCTGTCCGACGCGCTGCACGCGCGGCTGACCCAGCGCTTTGTCGATCGCCGCACCAGCGTGCTGATGCGGCGGTTGAAGGATAGGGAGGGCCTAGTGGCCACGGTGACCGAAAACGGCGAAGTCACGATCGACGATCAGTTCATCGGCAGGCTGGAGGGATTTCGGTTCCAGCTCGATCCATCCGCGGACGCGGATCAGGCGCGCACCTTGCGGGCGGCCGGCATCGCCGCGCTGGCGCCGGCGTTGTCGCTGCGGGCCGACAAATTCTACAACGCGCCCGATACCGAGATCGACGTCACCGAGCAGGGCGGCCTGATGTGGGGCGAGCACGCGGTCGGCAAGCTGGTCGCGGGCGACACCGCGCTGTCGCCCGCCGTCCAGCCCTTCGTCGACGAGGACGCCGGCCCCGATGTCGCCGAAAAGGTGCGCCGCCGGCTCGGCCACTGGATCGATCGCCGGATCGCCGCGCTGTTCCAGCCGCTGGTCGCGCTCGGCGACGACCAGACGCTGGCCGGCATGGCCCGCGGTATCGCCTTCCGTCTGGTCGAGAGCCTCGGCGTGCTGCCGCGATCCGAAATCGCCGACGACGTGAAGGCGCTCGATCAGGACCAGCGGGCCGGTTTGCGCAAACATGGTGTTCGTTTCGGCCAGTACACGGTCTTTCAGCCGCTGATGCTGAAGCCGGCGCCGACGCGGCTGCGGCTGGTTCTCTGGTCGCTGAAGGAGGGGCTCGACGTCTTTCCCGAGGCTCCGCCGCCGGGTCTCGTCACCGTGCCCGCCACGCCCGGCGCGCCGGCTGGATATTACGCCCGCGCCGGCTACCGGCTGGCCGGGGAGCGGGCGATCCGCATCGACATGCTGGAACGGTTGGCCGACATGATCCGCAATCTCGACGCCCGCGCGGGCTTCGAGGCGACGCCGGACATGCTGTCGATCACCGGGCTCGGTCCTGACCAGTTCGCAACGCTGATGCGCGGGATGGGATATCAGGCGACCGAGGAAACCCGGCCGAAGCGGCGCGCGGCGCCCGTCTCCACGCCGGTCTCCACGCCGGTCGCCGGTCAGGTCGAGGTCTCCGGGGAGACGCCGGACGAGGCCCCGCCCACGCCGGTGGAGGCTCCGCCGGAGGGGGTTCCGCCGGGCGTTCCCGATGATACGCCGACCGAGGCACCGAACGACGCGCCCGCGGAGGAACCGGATACCCCCGCCGAGGCGCCGATCGCGCCGCCGACCGAGATCCCGCTGGATCCGCCAGCGGAGATCGCCTCCGAATCGGCGATCTCGACGGACCCGGCCGAGGGGATCGCTCCCGAGGGCGAGGCCGCCGCGGCGCTCGACGCTGGTCCGGTGGAACTCGAGACCTTCTATCGCTTCGTCCGCGCCCCGCGCGTCCGCCACGACCGGCCCCGTGGCGACGGCAAGCCGCGCGAGACGGTCGGCCGGCCGGAAAAGCCGCGGCAGGCCAAGGGCAAGGGTCGTCAGAACGAGGGCCAGCCGCGGCAGGATGGACAGCGGCCGAAGGGCAACAAGGGTGGCAATGGCAAGGGCGGCGATCGTCCGCGCGAGGCACCCGCCGAGGCGCCGGCGCATCAGGCGCGCCCGCCACGTCCCGAGAAACCGATCGATCCCGACAACCCGTTCGCGGCGCTGATGGCGCTGAAGCTGCGGAGTTGACGCACGGACGATGAGCGACCCCGGATCATCGATCCGTCTCGACAAGTGGCTCTGGCAGGCGCGCTTCTGCAAGTCGCGCACCATCGCGGCCGCCCTGATCACGGATGGTGCGATTCGGGTCAATTCGGCCCGGGTGACCAAGCCCGCGACGACGATCAAGGCGGGCGACGGGCTCAGCTTCTTCCATGGCGGGCGGGTGCGGGTGATCCGCGTCCTGGCGCTCGGCGAGCGGCGCGGGCCGGCCCCGGAGGCGCGGCTGCTCTATTTCGAACTCGAGGACACCGCGGCCACCCGCGACGCCTGACCGCCACGGTGGCCGATCCCGACGGGCATCGGGGGACCGCCTCTTGATCCCGACCGGCAGCCTGTTAAATAACCATCGCGGAGTGTGACAGGCTTTGCGGAGAACCTGTAAGATCGAGGCTGTTGCGCCATGACCTATGTGGTGACCGACAACTGCATTGCCTGCAAATATACCGATTGCGTCGAGGTGTGCCCCGTGGACTGCTTCTACGAGGGCGAAAACATGCTCGTCATCCATCCGGACGAATGCATCGACTGCGGCGTCTGCGAGCCAGAATGTCCGGCCGACGCGATTCGCCCCGATACCGAGCCGAATCTCGAGAAATGGGTCGAGTTCAATCGCAAATACGCCGAGCTCTGGCCGGTGCTGGCGACGCGGCGCGATCCGCTGCCGGAAGCGGAGGAGCGCGACGGCGAGGCCGGCAAGCTCGAGAAGTACTTTTCGGAGACGGCGGGCGAGGGTGGTTGAAACCGATTCGTTCCTCCCCATCTCTGGCGTGAGCGGCCACTGAAATCGCCGCGGGAGATCGTCCGAAACGTTTTCTGGCGCCAGAAGCCGGGCGATTGTGTTCGTTTGTCTTCCATGGGCGCGGTTTTTCTGCTATGGGCTTAGGTCCAAGAAGGTCAGGGATGAAGGCCGAAAATCCAAAATTGGCCTCGAAGTAAAACTGCTTGAACGGGATACCCTCTGCGGGTTGCGAAAGCACCGGCCGGGGTTTCTTGTCGCCGCGGTAAAGTGGCCGGTCTCCGGCCTCAGTCAGTAAGGATAAGACGCGCAACATGAGCAAGACCAAGAAGGCGACGGACTTCCGTCCGAACGATTTTGTCGTTTATCCAGCCCATGGCGTTGGCCGGATCGTTTCGATCGATGAGCAGGAGGTCGCGGGTCTGCGCCTGGAAATGTTCGTTATATCCTTTGAAAAGGACAAGATGACGTTGCGCGTTCCGACCTCGAAGGCGAGTTCGGTTGGCATGCGGCCGCTCAGCTCGTCGGACATCGTCGGCAAGGCGATGGACACGCTCAAGGGCCGGGCGCGGGTGAAGCGGGCCATGTGGTCGCGCCGCGCGCAGGAATACGAGCAGAAGATCAATTCGGGTGACCTCATCTCCATTGCCGAGGTGGTGCGCGACCTGCATCGCTCCGACGACCAGCGCGAGCAGTCCTATTCGGAACGGCAGCTTTACGAGGCCGCTCTCGAGCGCCTGACCCGCGAAGTCGCGGCGGTGAACGGGATCGAGGAAGGCAAGGCTCAGGAGCATGTGGACGAGGTTCTCGGCGGTCGCGTCGCCGCCTGATTCCTTCGCTCCGGTTTCGGGGGCGCTTCCCGCGGGGAGGCGCCCCTTTTTATTTCGCGGGGGGGGGGGCCGTCCGGGTACGGCGTGGCTTCCTACCGCTCCGCCAGAATGGCGTCGATCTCCGCGCGGTGGCGGTGCATGGCGCGGAACACGCGCCAATCGCGTTCGAAGCGCGCGGCGGCGTCCGGGTTCGGCGAGCGAAGGGCGCCGCCCTGATGCATCGCCCGACCGGCGGCGACCAGATCGGGATGCACGCCCGCGCCGACCGCCGCGGCCATCGCCGTGCCGAGCAGCACCGCGTCCGGCGCCGATGGCACCATCACGCGGCAGCCGGTGACGTCGGCATAGAGCTCCATCAGCACCGGATTGCGTGTATGACCGCCCGCGATGTTCAGCGTATCGATCACGTAGCCGCTCTCGTTCATCCGCTCGAGGATATGCCGCAACCCCAGTGCCACCGCGACCGAGGTCCGCCAGTAGAGCCGACAGAGCCCGTCGAACGAGGCATCCATCGACAGGCCGGAGATCACCCCGAGCGCCGATGGGTCGGCCAGCGGCGATCGGTTGCCGTGGAAGTCCGGTACCACATGCAGCCGTCCGGCCAGATCCCGCCCTTCGCTCTCGCGCAGTTCGGCGATCCGCGCGCAGACGCGCCCATGCAGTGCCGGGGTCGGGTCGGCGCCGCCACCCCAGATCTTGCAGATGTGGTCGAGCAGCGCGCCGGAAACCGACTGTCCACCCTCGTTCATCCAGAGATCCGGCAGCGCGACGCCGAGATACGGCCCCCAGGTGCTCGACGTCATCCGGGGCGCGTGCGAGAAGGCCATGACGCAGGATGAGGTGCCGGCGATCAGCGCCATGTGACGCTCCACCTCCGGGCCGCCACCCGCGAGATGGCCGAGCACGCCGAGCGCGCCGGCATGGGCGTCGATCAGCCCCGAAGCGACCCGGGTCGCCGTTGTCAGCCCGAGTTCGGCCGCCGCCTCCACCGTCAGCGGACCGAGATCGTCGCCGATCGGCCGCGCGACTTCGGGCAGCGCGGCGCGGGCCATGAGATCGTCGAGCCCCATCGCCGCCAGGAAGTCATGCCGCCAGCCGACCGGTTCATGCGCGAGATAGGTCCATTTGCTGGTGAGCGTGCATTGTGAACGCTCGAAGCTGCCCGTCGCCTTCCAGGTCAGGAAATCGGTCAGGTCGAAGATCATCCCGGCGCGGCTCCAGGCCGCCGGCAGTCGGCGCTTCAGCCACATCAGCTTCGGAATCGCCATTTCGGGCGACATGACGCCACCCACATAGTCGATGACCCTGTGCCCGCTCGCGGTACATTCCGCCGCTTCGGCCTGCGCCCGGTGGTCGAGCCAGACGATGGTGTCCCAGCGTTCCGGCCCGTCGAGCGACACCCCTACCGGCGCGCCGGAGGCGTCGCGCACCACGATCGAGCAGGTGGCGTCGAACGAGATTCCGGCGACATCCCCGGGCGCGACGCCGGACGCTTCGAGCGCCGCGCGGGTCGCGCCGCCGCAGGCCCGCCAGATATCGGCGCTGTCCTGCTCGGCATGGTCGGCGCGCGCCATGCGCAGTGTGATCGGCCGCTCGGCCCGCGCCAGCATCCGCCCGGAGGAGTCGAAAATCCCGGCTCGCGCGCTGCCGGTGCCGACATCGACGGCTGCGAGGAATTTCGCCATGCCTCAGTCCTTGCCGTGCACGAGACCTACCAGGTCGCGCATGTCGCTCACCAGCCGGTCCGGTTCAAGCGTCGCGAGGCGTGTTTCCAGCTCGGCGCGCCCGGCATGACCACCGCCGGTGAAGCCCACCGCCCGCATGCCGGCGGCGCGGGCCGCGCTTACTCCGGCCGGGCTGTCCTCGACGACAAGGCAGGCCATCGGATCGTAGCCCATGCGCTCGGCGGCGAACAGGAAAAGGTCGGGCGCGGGCTTGCCCAGGGCGACCATCGAGGCGCTGAAGGCCCGCCCCTCGAACCAGCGCCAGAGCCCGGTCAGCCGCAGGCTGAGTTCGACGCGTTCCGGCTGCGACGACGAGGCGACGCAGAAGGGAACGCGAAGCGCCGCCAGCGTGTCGGCTACTCCGGACATCGGGCGAAGTTCTTCGCGAAAGGCGGCGTAGAGCCGCTGGCGCATCTCGGCGAGGGCCACCGCGTCGAGCGTGATACCGAAATCCTCGCTCAGCGTCCGGCCGACGCTCGCAAGGCTGCGGCCGAGGAAAAGCTCGTATCCGACAGCGGGCTCGAGGCTCAGCCCCGCGCTCCGGATGGTTTCGAGCAGGATCCGCATGGACACGGGTTCGCTATCGACCAGCACCCCGTCGCAGTCGAAGATGACGAGGTCGGGCGGCGGTTTCACATTCCGCCGTCGAGATACCGTCGGAGCGTCGCCTCTGTTCCGTCCGCCCAAAGCGCCCGCAGGCTGGTGGCGAAACGATCGCGAAAGGCGCCGGAGTCGGCGGTGGTGCCATAGATATCGCGCATTCCGAGCCAGTGGGCGGGATCCTCGCGCGCGATTCCCGCCGCCGCGGTCAGCCGGTCCCAGTTCGGATCGTTCGGCTCGATCACCGCGCCGGAATCGGTGACGCCGTAGCAATAACGGCACCAGAGCGCGCTTTCGAGCGCGAGGCCGGTGACATCGAGGCCGCGGTCCAGCCGGTCGGCGATCGAGGGAATGATGAATTTCGGCTGCCGGTTGGAGCCGTCGAGGCAGAGGCGGCGGATGGTGTCGCCGATCTTGGGATTGAGGCAGCGTTCCTCGACCTTCTGGAAATAGCCGTCGAGGTCGGTGCCGGGGACGGGCGGCACGATCGGAATGACCTCCTCGCGCTCGACCTTTCGCAGGAAGGCGCGGACGAGAGGGTTCTCCATGCCCTCCTGGACGAAATGGATGTCCATGAGGCCGGAGGGATAGGCGATGATCGCGTGGCCGCCATTCAGGATGCGGATCTTCATCAACTCCCAGGGCGTCACGTCCTTGACGAACTCGGCGCCGACGTCCTCGAACGCGGGGCGGCCGGCGGAGAAATCGTCCTCGACCACCCATTGCAGGAAGTCCTCGCAGAACACCGGCCAGGCGTCATCGATGCCGAACTGGTCGCGGGTGATCGCGCGTTCGCGGTCCGAAGTCGCGGGGGCGATCCGGTCTACCATCGCGTTCGGGAAGGCGACGCTGTCGTGGACCCAGGCGGCGAAACCCTTGTCCTGCGCCTCGGCGAGGCCGGCCACCGCGGCGCGGCAGACCTTGCCGTTGTGCGGAACATTGTCGCAGGACATGACTGTGAACGGAGCGACACCGGCCGCCTTGCGCGCCTTCAACCCGGCGAGGATCAGGCCGAAGACGGTCTTCGGATCGTCGGGGTTCCGCGCATCGGCGACGATGGCCGGCGAGTCCGGATCGAACTTGCCGAGCGCCGGGTTCACGAAATAGCCGCCTTCGGTCACGGTCAGCGAGACGATCCTGATCGCCGGATCGGACAGGGCCCGGATGATCGCCGGGCCGTTCATCGGCGGCAGGAAGTCGGTCATCACCCCGGTGACCCGCGCGGCCGAGACCGCCGCCGACTGCTCGACCACCGTCGAGAGCCAGTCCTGACCGGCGAGCGCGTCGCGCATCTTGGTGTCATGGGGCGTTACGCCGGCGCCGAGGATGGCGAAGTCCCGTGCCTTGCCCTCGTTCATCAGCCGGTCGAGATAGACCTGCAGATGCGCGCGGTGAAAATTGCCGATGCCGAAATGCAGGATCCCCGGCGACAGATCAGCCCGCGCATAGGTCGGTCGGGCGACCCGCTCCGGCAGCTTGCCGAGATTGGCGAGGCTGAGCGGCGTGGCGAGGATGTGGTTTGGCATCGGCTATCTCCTCGAATGGCACCGCCGGCCTTGGCGGGGGAGGACGGCGGGCAACGAAGGGCGAAGGCCGGTCGCGCGACCCTCGCCCCGGATCTTCGGAGCGGTGGCGTGACGCGGTGCCATCAGCTCATCCACTGACCGCCATCGACATTGTAGGTCTGGGCGACGACATATTCGGCCTCCGCGCTGGCGAGGAAGATCGCCATGCCGACGAGGTCCTCGGCGGTGCCCATGCGGCCATAGGGTACGCTCTCCCCGACGAGGCGCCGCTTCTCGCCGAGCGGCCGGTTCTCGTACTTGGCAAAGAGCGCATCGACGCCGTCCCAATGCTCGCCATCGACGACGCCGGGCGCGATGGCATTGACATTGATCCGGTGCTTGACGAGGTCGAGGCCGGCGGACTGGGTCAGGCTGATCACCGCCGCCTTGGTCGAGCAATAGACCGCGACCAGGGCCTCTCCCCGGCGGCCCGCCTGGCTCGCCATGTTGATGATCCGGCCGCCGCGTCCCTGCTTGATCATCTGGCGCGCGGCCGCCTGAAGCGTGAACAGCGTGCCGGCGACGTTGATCCGATAGAGCCGGTCGTAGCTGTCGCGGGTGATATCGACGATCGGCGCGGCGTCGAAGACCGCCGCGTTGTTGACGAGGATGTCGAGTCCGCCGGCCTTTTCCGCCACCTCGGCGATCGCCGAGTCGATCGAGCCCTGGTCGGTGACGTCGAGCCGCACGGCATAGGCGAGATCGCCGATCGACGCGGCGGTTTCCTCGGCGCGGGCGATGTCTATGTCGCCGATCGCGACCCGCGCACCTTCGCCGGCGTAGGCCTTGGCGAAGGTGGCGCCGATCCCGCGGGCGGCGCCGGTGATGAGCGCGGACTTGCCTGAGAGCCGCATGTCAGAGCGCCAGGCCGTCGGGGCCAAAGCGATGGATCCGGTCGGGCTTCGGTGTCAGCCAGACGGTATCGCCATGGCCGACCGGAACGTCGCCGGAGGCACGGACATTGATGGTGCCGAGATCGCCGGCGTTGACATGAATGAAGGTGTCCGCCCCGAGATGCTCGGCGACGCCGACCTGACCCTTCCAGGCGCCTTCGACCGGGGTGGTCGAGGTGAGAAAATGTTCCGGCCGGACACCGATCGCATGGGCGCCGTGCTTCGCCGCCTCCGGACCTTCGATGAAGTTCATCGTCGGACTGCCGATGAAGCCGGCGACGAAGCGGTTCTTCGGCGCGCGGTAGAGGTCGAGCGGCGAGCCGACCTGTTCGACGTTGCCGGCCTGCAGCACGACGATCTTGTCGGCCATGGTCATCGCCTCGACCTGATCATGGGTGACGTAGATCATCGTCTTGCCAAGCTGCTGGTGCAGTTCGGAGATTTCCAGCCGCATGGTACCGCGCAGGGCGGCGTCGAGGTTCGAAAGCGGCTCGTCGAAGAGGAACGCCGAGGGCTGGCGGACGATGGCGCGGCCGATCGCCACGCGCTGGCGCTGGCCGCCGGAGAGCTGGCCCGGGCGGCGCTCGAGATAGTTGGTCAGGTTGAGGATGCGGGCGGCGTTCGCCACCTTCTTGTCGATCGAGGCCTGGTCCTCGCCCGCCATCTTGAGCGGGAAGGCGATGTTCTTGCCGACGGTCATGTGCGGATAGAGCGCATAGGACTGGAAGACCATGGCGAGCTTGCGCTTGGCCGGGGCCTCGTTCGTCACATCCCGGCCATCGATCATGATCTTGCCGGAGGTCGTGTCCTCGAGGCCGGCGATGAGGCGGAGCAGCGTGGACTTGCCGCAGCCCGAGGGGCCGACGAAGACCACGAACTCGCCGTCCTCGATGTCGAGGTCGAGGTTCGGGATGATGTTGGTCGCGCCGAAGGCCTTGTGGACGTTGCGCAGCTGGAAGGTGCCCATTTTCGTTTCCTCCGGGGTTCCTATTTCACGGCGCCGAAGGTCAGGCCGCGGACGAGTTGCTTCTGGCTGAACCAGCCCATGATGAGGATCGGTGCGATGGCCATGACCGAGGCCGCCGACAGCTTGGCCCAGAACAGGCCTTGCGGCGACGAGAAGCTGGCGATGAAAGCGGTCAGCGGTGCCGCGTTCGTCGTGGTCAGCCGGATCGTCCAAAAGGCCTCGTTCCAGGCGAGGATGATGTTGAGGAGCAGGGTGGAGGCGATGCCGGGCACCGCCATCGGCGTCAGGATGTGCCAGATCTCGCCCCAGAGGCTGGCGCCATCCATCCGCGCCGCCTCGAGGATCTCGCCCGGGATCTCGCGGAAATAGGTGTAGAGCATCCAGACGACGATCGGCAGGTTGATGAGCATCAGCAGAAGGGTAAGCCCGATCCGGCTGTCCATCAGCCCGGCGCGGAGGAAGATGAGATAGATCGGCACGAGGACCGCCGCCGCCGGCATCATCTTGGTGGAGAGCATCCACATCAGAACGTCCTTGGTGCGCTTGGTCGGCGAGAAGGCCATGGCCCAGGCGCAGGGGATCGCGACGACGAGGGCGAGAATGGTGGAACCGACGGCGAGGATCACCGAATTCATGAACGGCTTCAGGTAGTTCTGCTGGTTCTGGACCGCGAAATAGCTCTCCAGCGTGAAGGACGGGATCAGGTTGAAGCCGGCGATCGCCTCGGGCTCCGTCTTGAGGCTGGTGATGATCGTGTAGAGGATGGGAAAGAAGATCACGAGAGCGACGACCCAGGCGGCGATGGTATAGCCGACACGGGTGCGGGTGGGGACGGCGCGGGCCATGGGTGCCTCCTCAATCCAGGTTCTTGCCGACGGCGCGCATCAGGAAGACCGCGACGATATTGGCGAGGATGACGGCGACGACGCCGCCCGCGGCCGCTCCGCCGACGTCCTGGTTGAGGAGCGCGGCGCGGTAGATCAGGAACGGCAGGTTGGTCGAGGCATAGCCCGGGCCGCCGTTGGTCGTGACAAGGATCTCCGCGTAGACCCCGAGCAGGAAGATCGTCTGGATCAGGATGACGATGGTGATGGCGCGGGCCATGTGCGGCAGCGTCAGGTGCCAGAAGCGGCTGAGGAAGCCGGCGCCGTCCATCTCGGCCGCCTCCTTCTGCTCGCTGTCGAGCGATTGCAGCGAGGTAAGGAAGATCAGCGTGGCGAAGGGCAGCCATTGCCAGGCGACGATGACGATGATCGAGAGGAGCGGGTAGGTCGCGAACCAGTCGACCGGCGTTCCGCCGAAGAACTTGGCGATGTCGGCGAAGACACCATAGCCCGGATGCAGGATCATGTTCTTCCAGATCAGCGCCGCCACGGGGGGCATGACGAAGAAAGGCGAGATCACCAGGATGCGCACGATGCCCTGGCCGAAGATCGGCTGGTCGATCAGCAGTGCGACGCCGGTGCCGAGGACGACGGTGATGGCGAGCACGCCGAGCACGATGGCGAGCGTGTTCCGGATCGCCTGGAAGAAGGCCGGATCGGTGAGGAAATAGGTGTAATTCTCGAATCCGGCCCAACCGCCGGCGGCGGGGTTGAGCAGGTTGTAGTAGCGGAACGAGAAATAGACCGTCATCGCCAGCGGCACGATCATCCAGATGAACAACAGGACGATCGCGGGCAGCCGCATGAAGCGGGCGATGGTCGCGGTCTGACGGGTGGCCATGGCTGGACTCCTCGCGCGACGGGAAGGGACCGCCCGGGGAAAGCCGGGCGGTCAGATCTGGGGAGAGACGATCCTCAGTAGCCGCCGCGGCGCATTTCGCGCTCGGTCGCCGACTGGGCCTGGGCGAGCGCGTCATCGACGGCCGACCGGCGCGAGCCGAAGCGGAACGATTCGCGGAGTTCCTCGCCGCGGATCGGGCCCGGGACGTGTTCAAAAAACACGGGTTCTTGGTGCTCGAAAAGGCCGTCGCCGTCGACGCGAAGTAGACACGCGAAG
>NZ_CALAGI010000047.1 GCF_937891315.1 uncultured Amaricoccus sp.
CGCGCTGCTGCTCGGCCGGGCCGAGACGGTCGCCGCGGCCGACGCGGCCGGCCTCTTTCTCTGGGGCCGCGAGGCGGACGCGTGAGCGGCGGTCCGCGGCTCTTCCTGATCGCCGGCGAGCCCTCGGGCGACCTGCTCGGCGCCGCGCTCATCGCCGGCCTGCGCGAACTCGTCGGCCCCGGACTTCGCCTCGAAGGCGTCGGTGGTCCGGCGATGGCCGCCGAGGGGCTGGAGAGCCGCTTCCCGATGGAGGAACTGTCGGTCATGGGCCTGACCGAGATCCTGCCGCGGCTGCCGAACCTGCTCCGCCGGATCCGCGAGACGGCGGCGGCGGTCGTCGCCGCGCGGCCCGACGCGCTCGTCACCATCGACAGCCCGGATTTCTGCCTTCGCGTCGCCCGCGCGGCCCGCGCCGCGCTGCCCGATCTGAGGATCATCCACTATGTCGCGCCCTCGGTCTGGGCATGGCGCCCGGGCCGCGCCAGGCGGATGGCCCGCGCCGTCGACCATGTGCTCGCCCTCCTGCCGTTCGAGCCGCCCTACATGCGCGAGGCCGGCATGACCTGCGATTTCGTCGGCCATCCGGTGGTGACCGCGCCGGTCGCCACCCCGGCCGAAGCCGCCGCCTTCCGCGCCGGCCTCGGCATCGCCGAGCGCCAACCGCTGCTCCTCTTGCTTCCCGGCTCGCGCCGGGGCGAGGTCCGGGGCCTCGCCCCGATCTTCGCCGAGGTCACCCGCCGGCTGCGCGCCGCCCGCGGCGATCTCGCCGTCGTCGTGCCCGCCGCCGCGCCGGTCGCGGATCTGGTCGCCGCCGGCCTGCCCCCGGACCAAGGCGGCTGGCCGCGCCTTCTCGATCCGCGCGGCCTCGCGCCCACCGAGGCGGCGGCGCGAAAGCGCGCGGCCTTCGCCGCCGCCGACCTCGCACTCGCCGCCTCCGGCACCGTCAGCCTCGAACTCGCCGCCGCCGGCACGCCGATGGTGATCGCCTATCCGGTCAATCCGCTGACCGCCTTCATCATCCGCCGCATGGCGCGGACCGACACCGTGACGCTGGTCAATATCGTGACCGACAGCTGCGTCGTCCCCGAGTTCCTGGCCGGAAACTGCCGGGCCGAACTCATCGCGCCGGCGGTCGAGCGCCTGCTGTCGGACCCCGGCGCGGCGGCCGCCCAGCGCGCGGCCGAGGCCCGCGCCATGGATCTGCTCGGCCGCGGCGGCCCGGCGCCGGGCTTGCGGGCCGCGCGCTCCGTCCTCGCCGCCCTCGGTCGGGCGGAGCTTGCTTGACGACGGGCCCACCGCGCCCCATCTAGTCGCGCGCGCGGGTCGGGAAGCAACACCATGCCCTTTTCATTCCTGTCCGGCGGCGGCGAACTCGGTCGGCTGATCGCCGCCTTCGACTGGAGCGGGACGCCGCTCGGCCCGATCCCGCAATGGGCGCCGAGCCGCAAGGCCATCGTCTCGCTGGTGCTCCATTCCCAGGTGCCGATGGTGACGCTCTGGGGGACCTCCGGCGTCATGATCTACAATGACGCCTATTCGGTCGTCTGCGGCGCGCGCCACCCCGAAACGCTCGGCTCCAACGTGCGCGACGGCTGGCCCGAGGCGGCGGAATTCAACGAGAACGTCCTGAACGTCTGCCTCGCCGGCGGCAGGCTCTCCTACCGCGACCAGTTCTTCACGCTCTACCGCAACGGCGTGGCGGAGCCGGTGTGGCTGAATCTCGACTATTCGCCGATCGTCGACGAGACCGGAACGCCGGCCGGCGTCGTCGCCGTCGTGGTCGAGACCACGGCCAAGGTCGCGGCCGAACGCTGGCAGAAAAGCGAGCGCGACCGCCAGCGCCAGATGTTCGAGCAGGCGCCGGGCTTCATGGCGGTCCTGCACGGGCCCGCCCACGTGTTCGAACTGACCAACGCCGCCTACCGGCAGCTGGTGGGGCATCGCGACGTGCTCGGCCTGCCGGCGCGCGACGCCTTGCCCGACATCGCGGGCCAGGGCTATTTCGAGCTCCTCGATCAGGTGTTCGAGACCGGCGAGGCCTTTGTCGGCACCGCGCTCCGGGCCGAGCTGCGGCGCACGCCGGGCGGGCCACCGGAGGAACGGTTCGTCGATCTCGTCTATCAGCCGATCCGCGATCCCGATGGAAAGGTCATCGGCATCTTCGCCCAGGGCGCCGATGTCACCGATCGGCTCGTCGCCGAGCAGGCCGTGCGCCAGAGCGAGGCCCAGTTCCGGGCCTTCGCCGAATCGATGCCGAACCATGTCTGGACGGCGGCGCCGGATGGTAGCCGCGACTGGTTCAATCCGCGGGTCTACAACTATTCCGGCGCCTGTTTCGAAGATCTCGCCGGCACCGGCTGGGCCGGGATCGTCCATCCCGACGATCGCGCCGGCGCCGCCCGGGACTGGGCGCGCGCCGTCGAGAGCGGGGGCCCCTACGAGGCCGAGCTCCGGCTCCGCCGCCGCGACGGCGCCTATCGCTGGCACATCGCGCGCGCCGTGCCGATCCGCGGCGCCACCGGCGCGATCCGGCGCTGGATCGGCAGCGATACCGACATCGACGACCTCAAGACCGCCACCGACGCGCTGCGCGTCAGCGAGGCGCGGCTGCGGCTGTCGCAGGTCGCCGCCGGCATTTCCTCGCTCGAGGTCGACATCGCCGCCGGCACCGTCCGCGGTTCGGAGGGGCTGTGGGAGCTCTGGGGCCTCGCCCCGCGCGAGAGCGCGCCGATGGCGCTGCTCGAAAGCCTGGTGCTGCCCGAAGACTGGAACATCCGCTCGAACGCCGCGACCCGCGCGGACGGCAGCGCCGCGCCGCATGTCGAATACCGGGTGCGCCGACCGGACACCGGCGAGGTGCGCTGGCTGTCGCGCACGATCGATTTCCTGTGCGACGCGTCCGGCCGGCCAGTGAAGATGTTCGGCGTCATGCAGGACGTGACCGACCGCAAGGAGGCGCAGGCCCGCCAGCGCATGCTGGCGCACGAGCTCGAACACCGTACCAAGAACATCCTCGCCATGGTCGCCGCGATCGCCTCGCAGACGCTGCGCGACACCGATATCGACGCGGCGCGCGCGACCTTCAACGAACGCCTGCGCGCGCTCGCCAAGGCGCACGACCTCCTGAGCGCGGCGCGCTGGACCAGCGCCTCGCTCCGGCAGGTGATCGACGACACGATCGCCGCCTTTCCCGCCGGCCGGATCACGGTCGAGGGATCACCGGTCGAGCTCAATCCCAAGATGGCGCTGTCGATGGCGCTCGCGGTCAACGAACTCGGCACCAACGCGGCGAAATACGGCGCCCTGTCGACGCGCGGCGGCACCGTGCGAATCACATGGGCGGAGCGGCCGCGGGAAAAGGATGGCGCGGCCGGGGACGGCGCGCCGCTGATGGAATGGTCCTGGACCGAGCGGGGCGGCCCGCCGGTGCGCCCGCCGTCCCGCACCGGCTTCGGCAGCTTCCTCGTCGGCCGGGTCCTCGGCGCCGACTTCAACGGCGAGGTCACCATCGACCATGCCCCCCACGGCCTGCGCTGCGTCCTGACCTTCCCCTTGCCCGACCCCGACCCGCCGCCCGAGGAATCGGAGGAAGACGACCTCCGAACCCTCCTCTGACGCCACCGCCGCGCCCGCCTTCACCGCCCGCGCCGCCGCCATCTGCGACGCATTCCCCGCGGCGGGACACGACCTTGGGCTTTCGAGGTGCGCCGGCATTCATGTTTCGGGCGGACTGTCGGGATAGCCACTTTTTCGTCGGCATCTCCGGCCAATCTCGGGGAGGCACGAAATCGCGGCCGGATCATTCATTGAATCGGAACCCGGCCGGGTCTATACCAAAGAGGCAAAACGGGAGCGTGATCATGTCCGTCCAAGCCGTAGGCTTCGCGGAGCATCAGGAGGCCAAGCGCCAGTCGCGCAAGCGCGACGCGGACGATATTGCCTCTGGCCATAGGTCACTGCGAGAGGTCGCCCAGGCCAACGGCGGCATCGGGGCCTTCGTCCGGCCCAAATCAATGAAGCTTGTACGACGGCCGCTCATCTCGGCCGAGGCGCCCTGATCCCCACCGCATCGCCGCCCGGCATACGGATGGCATGAGTCATAGGCTGGAAAACCGCCCCCTCGACAACGAGGAAATCGACGAGATCCTTCGCAATATCGAGGGCGAAGACGTCGTTCTGGTGGGCGGACAGGCCCTCATCACCTGGTCGGCGTATTTTCACGACATCGCAAGCGAAGACCTCCGGCCTTTCGGCCCGTATGTGTCAATGGATCTCGATCTGCTCGGTCTCCAGGCCGTTGCCGAACGGTTCGCCGCGAGGATCGGTGGAAGGGTCAACCCCGCGACCCTGGATGATCCCGGGGCCGTCAATGCCGCGACCGTCACCTACGAGCGGGGCGGTCGTCCGATCGTCATCGATTTTCTCGTCGGTCTGAACGGCATCGCGCCACGTCTTCTCAAGAAAGACGCCGCGCTCGAGATCGATGCCGCCAAGCCCGGCGCTGGCGCATCGCGCCCGCTCATGGTCCTTCATCCGCTGCTGCTCCTTTACAGCAAACTCGCCAATGTCGTTGGCGATCAGCTCCATCGCACTGATCCCGGGTCGCTGAACCAAATGCGGGCAGCCCCCGTCATCCTGCGCGCCTACCTCCAGGAATGTCTCGATACCCATCTGGCCGAAACCACCCCCGGCCCGCCCAGGGAGGCACAGCGGACCGCTCGCCAGCTCAGCGCATTCATCGGAACCCAGGTCGCCGATCGCGCCTTCGAGAACCATGGCATCGACCTCGTTTCGATTCTGGAGGCGATCGCCGACCATCCGGCATGGGACGAGCGGTTCCGCGCATTCCAGATTGAGCGACAGATCCCGATCCTGCGCGCGAAGCGCGCGCATCGGATCGCCGAACGGGCGCGCAAGAGGGGTGCGCAGCCCACTGATCCGGTCTCTTCCTGAAGAGCGATCCGGACTTCCACCAATACCAGCATTCGCAAAGCGAAGTCGCGGGAAGCGAACCCTGCGATCGGCCTTGTCCAGAGCTTTCAGGCTCTTGCGACCGCTCCGCCCACGAGGACTCGCGTCCGACAAGCCGCTCCGGCAGCGGCCGCCGGACCCAGGGGCCACGTCCGCGGGAGCCGGCCGCCCGCGCGGGGCGCGATCCTCGTCCGCTTGACAGGGCCGAAGCGTCCCGCCAACCCTGCGGCATGATCGACATCCGGCCCGTGGGATATGTCGTCGGCTGGCTGATCGGCCTTCTCGGCGTAATGATGGTCTGCCCGATCGTGGTGGATTTCCAGGACGGCGACGCCAACTACCGCGCCTTCGCCGTCTCGCTGGTGCTGACCGTGACCACCGGGGCCGCGCTCACCATGGCCTGCGCCGAGGGCTGGCGCACCGATCTCAGCCTGCGCCAGGGCTTCCTGCTCACCACCGGCGCCTGGGTCGCCTTCATCATGGCCAGCACGCTGCCCCTGATGCTCGGCGCGCCGGGACTCGATCTCGGCCGCGCGCTTTTCGAGACCACCTCGGCGCTCACCACCACCGGCGGCACGGTCATGCCCGGGCTCGAGCATCTGCCCCGCGGCGTGCTCGTCTGGCGGATGCTGCTCACCTGGGTCGGCGGCGTCGGCATCGTGCTGATGGCGCTGATCCTCTTGCCGGTGCTCAATATCGGCGGCATGCAGATGCTGCGCAACAGCGACTTCAACACGCTCGGCAAAGTGCTCCCCCGCGCCAGGGAGATCGTCGTCTCCTGCGGCCTCGTCTATGTCGTTCTCACCCTCGTCTGCGCGCTCGGCTATGTCTGGAGCGGCATGTCGGGCTTCGACGGGGTGATGCATGCCATGGGTACCGTGGCGACCGGCGGCATGGGCAATTACGACAGCTCCTTCGCCGCCTTCAGTCCGGCCGCGCAATATGTCTGCACGGTCTTCATGCTGCTCGGCGCCATGTCCTTCGTGCGCTTCGTGCAATTCGCCCGCGGCGACCGGCGCGCGCTCTGGGGCGATTCCCAGATCCGGGCGTTCCTCGCGATCTACGCCGCCTTCTGCCTCGCCCTGGTCCTCGCCCGCGTGCTCCGGGCCGAGCCGGTCTCCGAGCGGATGTTGCGCGAGGTCCTGTTCAACATGGCCTCGGTCATCACCACCACCGGCTATGCCAGTACCGACTATACCCTCTGGGGCAGCATGGCCGAGACGCTGTTCTTCTGCGCCATGATGATCTGCGGCTGCTCGGGTTCGACCTCGGGGGGGCCCAAGGTCTTCCGCTACCAGCTCCTCCTCGCCAACGTCGCCGTCGAGTTGAAGCGGCTGCACCGGCCGAACATCATCGCGACGCCGCGGTTCCAGGGCCAGGTGATCACCGAGGATGTCACGCGCTCGGTGATGGCCTATTTCATGGCCTTCTTTCTCACCCTCGGTCTCGGCGCCGTGGCCCTCGTGCTGCTCGGGCTCGACCCGGTGACCGCGATCTCGGGCGCGGCGACCAGCCTCTCCAACGTCGGTCCCGGCCTCGGACCGGTGATCGGCCCGACCGGCAATTTCAGCAGCCTGCCCGACCCGGCGATCTGGGTGCTGACCCTGCTGATGCTGGTCGGCCGGCTGGAGCTTCTGGCCGTCTATGTCCTGTTCAGCACCGCCTTCTGGCGCGCCTGAGCGGTCCGATTGACCGGGGCGGGGCCGGCAAGTAAAGACCGGCGCGCGACCAGAAGGATGATGCCCCATGACCAGCGCGGCCCCGCGAAGCTTCCAGGAGATCATCCTGCGCCTGCAGGCCTATTGGGCGGGCAAGGGCTGCGCCATCCTGCAGCCCTACGACATGGAGGTCGGCGCCGGCACCTTCCACCCCGCGACCACGCTGCGCGCCCTCGGCGCCCGGCCCTGGGCGGCGGCCTATGTCCAGCCGTCGCGCCGGCCGACCGACGGCCGCTATGGCGAGAACCCGAACCGGCTGCAGCATTACTACCAGTATCAGGTGCTGATCAAACCCTCGCCCCCCGACCTGCAGGAGCTCTATCTCGGCAGCCTCGCCGCGATCGGCATCGATTCCGCCCTGCACGACATCCGCTTCGTCGAGGACGACTGGGAGAGCCCGACCCTCGGCGCCTGGGGCCTCGGCTGGGAGGTCTGGTGCGACGGCATGGAAGTCTCGCAATTCACCTATTTCCAGCAGGTCGGCGGCCATGACTGCCACCCGGTCTCGGGCGAACTCACCTACGGGCTCGAACGGCTCGCCATGTACGTGCTCGGCGTGGATCACGTGATGGACATGCCGTTCAACGATCCGTCCGCGCCGATCCCGCTCAGCTATGGCGACGTGTTCCGCCAGACCGAGCAGGAATATTCCCGCTGGAACTTCGACATCGCCGACACCGCGACCCTGCTCCGGCATTTCGAGGACGCCGAGGCGGAATGCCGCCGCGTCCTCGCCGCTTCGGGCGAGCCGGACGGGGCCGGGCGGACCATCGTCATGGCGCATCCCGCCTATGACCAATGCATCAAGGCGAGCCATTTCTTCAACCTGCTCGACGCGCGCGGCGTGATCTCGGTCACCGAGCGCCAGGCCTATATCGGCCGGGTCCGCGCGCTCGCCAGGGCCTGCGCCGACGCCTTCGTCACCACCGAGGCGGCGCGCGAAAGCGGGGCGGCATGAATGGCCGGCGGCTGGTCGTCGGTTTCCTGATCTTCCTCGGACTCTTCGCCGCCGCGCTGATCTATACCCAGTTCTTCGCCTTCTACGAGCGTCAGCACGGCGTCGGGGCGTTGCGGATCAACGGCGAGGTGGTGCCGATCGCCGATTTCGACGGGATCGACGCCACCTCCTCGCCGCTGAAGCTGCGCGGCTGCTTCCGCGTCGATCCCGCCGCCGTCGCCGGCCTCACGCCGGCGGCGAAACCGACGCCGCTCAACCCGCCCTTCTGGTTCCGCTGTTTCGACGCCGGCGCGATCGAGGCGGATCTGGCGTCCGGCGCCGCGCGGGCCTATGCCATCGGCCAGGACCAGCCGGAGGGCTTTGACATCATGATCGCCGTCTACCCCGACGGGCGCGGCTATCTCTGGCGCCAGCTCGGCCCGAAATTCGTGGACTGACCCATGCCCCAGCTTCTGCTCCCGGATTTCATGTCCATCACCTTCGGCCTCGTCACCTATCTGGTGGGCGAGGCGATCAACAACCGCGTCGGCCTGCTGCGCCGCTTCAACATCCCCGATCCGGTGACCGGCGGCCTCTTGTTCGCGCTCGGCTTCTGGGCGCTCCACGAACTGGGCGTGGTCGAGGTCAGTTTCGACACCCATACCCGCGACCTGCTGCTCCTCATCTTCTTCACCGGCATCGGCCTCAATGCCCGGATCGCCGACCTGATGCGCGGCGGCAAGCCGCTCGGCATCCTCATCGTCATCACCAGCGGGCTCCTGCTCCTGCAGAACGTGATCGGCGGCCTCGGCGCCTGGATCGCCGGCCTGCCGATGGGCATGGGCGTGGTGCTCGGCTCGACCTCGCTGCTCGGCGGGCACGGCACGATCATCGCCTGGTCGCCGGAACTGACCGAGCGCGGCCTCACCATCGCGCCCGAGATCGGCATCGCCATGGCGACCCTCGGCCTCGTGGTGGCGAGCGTCATCGGCGGCCCGCTGGGGCGCATGCTGATCGAAAGCCGCGGCCTCACCTCCTCCGAACCGGCCGAGGTGAACAGCGTCGGCCTCAGCGACACCGCCCCCGCGCCGGAGCCGATCACCCGCAACGGACTGATGCGGACGCTGCTCGTCATCTTCATCTGCGTGATCCTCGGCTACGCGGTACAGCGCGCCGTGCTGTCGGTCGGCCTGACGCTGCCGCTCTTCGTGCCATGTCTGCTGGTCGGCATGGTGGTCGGCAATGTGATGCCCTTCATCCCCTTCGTGAAGCCGGTCAGCCACACCGCCGCGCTGTCGCTGGTCTCGGAATTCGCGCTCGGCGTGTTCCTCGCCGTCTCGCTGATGGCGCTGCAACTCTGGGCGCTGGCCGGCATGGCCGGAACGCTCGTCGCGGTGCTCGCGGTCCAGACCGTGCTGGCGCTCGCCGTCGCCTATTTCGTCGCCTTCCGCTTCCTCGGCCGCGATTATCAGGCCGCGGTGATGACGGCGGGCTATGCCAGCTTCGTGCTCGGCGCCACGCCGACCGCCATTGCCACCATGACCGCCGTCACCAAGCGCTATGGCCCCTGCCAGACCGCCTTCATCGTGCTGCCGCTGGTCTCGGCCCTGTTCGTCGATATCGCCAACGCCCTGGTGACACAGGGCTTCCTCAATCTCTGGACGCCGTGATGCCCGACCTGCTGCTCGAACTCTTCTCCGAGGAAATCCCGGCGCGGATGCAGGCGAGGGCCGCCGACGACCTGCGCCGCCTGATCACCGACGGCCTTGTCGAGCGCGGCCTCACCTACGCCCACGCCGCCGCCTTTGCGACGCCGCGCCGCCTGACGCTGGCCATCGAAGACCTGTCCGACCATTCCCCGGCGCGGCGCGAGGAACGAAAAGGTCCGCGCGTCGATGCGCCGCCGAAGGCGGTCGAGGGCTTCCTGCGCGGGATCGGCGCCACGCCGGAGCAGGCCGCGCATTTCCTCGCGGCCGGCCATGCCCATATCCCCGGCGTCGAGATCGAGATCCGCCCTGACAAGAAGGCCAGCGCCCTCTTCGCCCTCGTCTCGCGCCCCGGCCGCCCCGCCGCCGAGATCGTCGCCGAGACGGTCGAGACGGTGGTCCGCGGCTTTCCCTGGCCGAAAAGCATGCGCTGGGGCTCGGGAACCTTGCGCTGGGTGCGGCCGCTGCAGTCCATCCTCTGCCTGCTGACCACCGAGGCCGGGGCCGAGGTCGTGCCCTTCGCCATCGACGGCATCGCCGCCGGCGCCACCACCCGCGGCCATCGCTTCATGGCGCCGGACAGCTTCGCCGTGACCGGCTTCGAGGATTACGAGGCGAAACTCCGCCGCGCCTTCGTCCTGCTCGATCCCGCCGAGCGCGCCGAGAAGGTCTGGCACGACGCGGGCCAGCTCGCCTTCGCCCGCGGCCTCGAACTGGTCGAGGACAACGGCCTGCTCGCCGAGATCGCCGGGCTCGTCGAATGGCCTGTGGTGCTGATGGGCGCCATCGAGGACCGCTTCCTCGACCTGCCGCCCGAAGTGCTGCGCACCTCGATGCGCGAACATCAGAAATTCCTCTCGGTCCGCGACCCCGCGACCGGCCGCATCGAGGGCTTCGTCACCGTCGCCAACCGCGAAACCGCCGATGACGGCGCGACGATCCTCAAGGGCAACGCCAAGGTGCTCGCCGCCCGCCTGTCGGACGCGAAATTCTTCTGGGATAACGACCTGCGCACCTCCCTGGGCCTGCTAGGCGGCAAACTGGATGCTGTGACCTTTCACAACCGGCTCGGATCAGTGGGCCAACGGACTCACCGCATGTCCGAGCTGGCCTTCAAGATCGCCAGCGACATCGGCGCGGACGCGCGCAAGGCCGAGCAGGCGGCGCGGCTCTCCAAGGCCGACCTTGTTTCCGCCATGGTGGTCGAGTTTCCGGAGCTTCAGGGCATCATGGGCGCCTATTATGCCAGGATCTGCGGCGAGGATCCGGAAGTCGCCACCGCCATTGGCGATCAATATTCGCCGCAAGGGCCGTCCGACGCCGTGCCGACGGCGCCGGTCTCGGTCGCCCTCGCCCTCGCCGACAAGATCGACCTCCTGACATGTTTCTGGGGCATAGACGAGAAGCCGACCGGCTCGAAGGATCCCTTCGCCCTGCGCCGCGCCGCGCTCGGGGTCATTCGCATCCTTCTGGAGAACGGCGTCCGGCTTGGCCTGTTGGACCATGTTCACAGATGTATCTGGGCCGTGCATATGACGGTTCCCGCCTGGAAGAGCGTCAACGCGCGGCGCGAAGCGCAGCGTCCCGATCTCGACCCGTCGGGCCGCGAGGAAGCCGAAGAGCGCCAACGCGCCGCCGAGGCGGAGATGGCCGCCCTGATCAAGGCCGGGACCAGCCCGGAAATCGAAGCGGCGACGCAGGATCTGATCGGTTTCTTCCACGACCGCCTCAAGGTCTATCTCCGCGATCAGGGCATCCGCCACGACGTCATCGACGCCTGCCTTCCCATGCCCGACAATGACGACCTGCTGCTCGTCGTCTCCCGTGTCCGCGCCCTCCACGACTTCCTCGCTACCCGCGACGGCGCCAACCTGCTCGCCGGCTACAAGCGCGCGGTGAATATCCTGAGTGCCGAGGAAAAGAAGGACGGCATCGAATATTCCCTCCCCCCCGAACCGCGCCTCGCCGAGACGCCGGAGGAGGGGGCGCTGTTCGACGCGCTGGACGCGGCGGAGGCGACCCTCGCCCCCGCGCTCGAGGCCGAGGATTTCGCCGCCGCCATGACGGCGCTCGCGCAACTCCGCGCGCCGATCGACGCGTTCTTTGAAACAACGATCGTCAATGCGCCGAACACCATGGTGCGACGGAACCGGCTCTGCCTGCTCCACCGCGTCCGATCGGTGATGAATCGCGTCGCGATGTTCTCGGCGATCGAAGGCTGAGGCCAAATCCGTTGATCGCTTCGCCCGTGCCTGTCTCTCCACGATCTCGACCGTTGGCGAGATCGTGACGGTCATGCCCTGCCGGGGGCATGACCGTTTTCAACGGTCAA
>NZ_CALAGI010000048.1 GCF_937891315.1 uncultured Amaricoccus sp.
TCTTGCGGTAGGAGGCGAAGGTGCCGGTCTTGGTGCAAAGATCCGCGTGGGGCCGCGCGGTCAGGAGCCGAACGAGGCCCGCGGGCGTCGCGGGATCGGGACCGTTCGCCACGGCGGTCGCCATTTCGGCCAGCCGATCGACGATCGTCACCGTTTCCGGCTCGGCCGCCGCCGTGCCATCCATGAAGTTCGCGAAATCCGCCGTGGCCTGCCGGAACGCCGTGAGGTGGCCGCCAAGTGGAGAGACGGGCGGGGCCGTGAGCGTGGGGCGACGGCGCATATTCTCGGCGATCTTATGGATGAGCGCCACGGTCTCGCCGGGGCTGTGCAGCACCAACTCGGCCAGGATACCGCCCTGACCGCCGGACAGGCGTTCGCGCAGCCAGCCATCGACAATCTCAAGGAAGGTGAGGTCGGCCTGGTTGCGATCCATGACGCCGGCGCCGGGATCGATGTCGGCCTCCGCCGGATAGGGCTTGATTAGGCGCTGGCAGAAGCCGTGGATGGTCGAGCAGGTGATTTCGTCGATCGCGGCGCTGGCGGCGGCGAGATTGTCGCGATGGGTCTGGGACAGCCCATCGGGCAGCGCCACGCGCAGCTCGGTCGCGATCGTGCCGGCCGAGAGATCGGCAACGAACTCGCGGACACGCGATAGCAGCTCGCTCGCGGCGAGTTCGGTGAAGGTGACGGCGGCGATGGAACGCGGCGCGACGCCTTCGGCGAGCATGGCGGCGATGCGGCCGGCCATGACGGCGGTCTTGCCCGAACCCGCGCCGGCCTCGACCAGGATCGAGCGATCATGGAGGCTGATCGCATCGCGGCGCGCGCCGTCGTCCTTCAGCACCTTGGACACGCTGCTCATCATTCCGCCTCCCAGACCTGAGCGACTTCGCCAAGCCGCTCCGTGGCGGCCGGCATTTTGCGTTTGCAATAGGTGGCGCTGGCGTTGGCCGGCAGGGCGAAGGCGAGGTCGTCATAGTCGCCGCCGGTATCCGGGCCAGGCAGGGCCGCGCCTCCGGCAAGACTCGACCGTGCCGCGCGCAGATAGCCCGTGATCTCCGCGAGCACGGCCTCGGGATCGTCGAGCTGGAGATCGACGGGCTCGCGCGGGTAGAGCAGCGAGGCGCTGATGGCGACATCGTCGCCGAGGAGCGCCTTCACCGCGAAGGCATAGAGACAGCGCTGAAGCTCGCGCCCGCCGTTCAGCCGGATGTCGCCGCGCGGCGGTAAGCCGGTCTTGTAGTCGCGCACGAGCGCGCGCTTGCCGTCGCCCGAGATGTCGAGCCGGTCGATATAGCCGGCGATGTTGAAGCCCGTGTCGGGAATCGCGACCGGCGCGCTCGCATCCCAGGGCGTTCCCGCGTCGGATTTCGGCTCCAAGCCGCCGAAGGGCACCTCTCCGTAGGAGCGTGCGCCCGGCAGGACATCATCACCATAGGACAAGGCGCGGCCCGCCATGACGCGGGCGTCGTCGAGCGTGCGGCTCCAGATGACGGCCGGCGGAACCGGACGCTCGCTTTCCCAATCGGCGGCGACGGCTTGCGCGGCCCGCGCCACCGCGGCTTCGATGGTCTCGGCGCCGGCGGAGGCAAGACCGTCTCCGGTTTCGAGGTCGCGCAAGGCGCGGTCGAGAACCAAGTGAACGAGATCGCCGATCCCGAGCGCGTCGAGCACGAGCGGTTCGGCGCTGCTCTGCGGTTCACGCCATCCGAACGCATAGACCCACACGAAGCTGAGCGGATTGCGCAGCAGGCGGCGCAGCGAGCTGGCCGACTGGGTGCGGCCGAGGATGGCGAGAACGAGCGGATGATCCGCCCGCACGAGCCCGTCATGGGGAGTAATCTCGGCCTGCCGCCAGTCGCGCCAGCAGCCCTGCGCGCCGACCGCTTGCGGATCGGCGGCGAACTCCTGGGGCCGGGCCATGAGGCGGTCGGTTTCGCTGAAAGCGTGCGCCGGCGTCGCGTTGCGGCGCAAATAGGTTTCGTCGCGCCGCCCTGCGAGCAGGGGGCTGCGTCCCAGAAGACGCCCATCGCTGTCGCGCCGGGCGCGCGAGAGAACGACGGTATCGGCTGTCGTGGCGAGGATCGTCTCGAAATCGCGGCGGTCGGCGAGATTGACTGGGAGCGGATCGAGCACCGGGGTCGGGATGATATGGTCCGGGATCAACCGGTCCTCGGCGATTCCGCGCGGCCAGCGGGAGGAATTGAGCCCGAGGAGCCGCACGAAGCGACGGGGTGACGCGGCGAGTGCGCTGGCCGGCATCCAGGCGACGCAGACGCACGCTTCCAGTCCGTCGTCCTGCTTCAGGATTTCCAGCGTCGCGTCGATCGAGGCGGCAGGGCCGGCGAGCAGCGCCTTGCGCCAGATCGCGAGCGCGCGGCCCTTGAGGAAGGCTTCTCCGATCTCGTTGGCGGCGTCCGGTCCTTTCGCCAGAGTCTCGATGGCGGCGCGCAGCGTCGGAGCATGGTCGGCGCCGTCGGGCCACTCTTCCGGCGTCAAGCGGGCCAGCAGACGGTTCCAAGCGCCCGGCGTCGAAAGCGGCGCATCGGTCGGCAGAACCCGCAGCCAGCCTTCGGGCAGGGTCTCGAAAGGTCCGCCGTCCCGGCAGAGCGCCGCGAGGCGCCGCAGCCGCGACTGCGACAGCCCACGGACCACGATGTCGGCCAGCGCTGCGGCCGCCTGGCCCTCGCGGGTGGTGACGGTGCGGACGCCGTGGACGAAGTGAAGATCGATGTTTGCGTCGGCGCGCAGGGCCAGGAAGTGATCGTCGTAATCGGCGGGCGATGCCGTTGCGATGGCGATCTCCGAGGGCGAGACGCCAGTTGCGAGCAGGCTGCGCGCCCAGCGCATCGCCTCGATGGTCTCATGATAGGCCGTCGCCGCGCTGATGGCGCTGATCCCTGGCGTTTGCGCCGGTGCGCGCGTGATCGTGACGCCGGCGCCGTCCAGCCATGCGGGAACGCTCCTCGGGCCGGCCGTCCACTGCACGGGGATATGGGCGGTAAGGGCCTGGAGCAGCGGCCGCCAGCAGGGCGAGAGTTCGGTAAGGCCGACGATCTCCATCGGGCCGAGGACTGCCGACGCATGACTGATGCGGGTGGTCGCAGCGGCGACGATGTCGAGGGGCCGCATCATGCCGAACGGAAGCTGGTTGAGGACAGTCGCTTCCAGGCGCGCGATGGCGCCAAGACGCCGATGATCGGCCGCGTGTGCGGCAAGATCGATGCCCGCGCGCCAAGCTTTGTGGAGCGTGTCGGCCGCCGCGTCGATCATGCCGGGAAGAGCCTTGATGCTCTCCAGCTCGCCCATCGGTGTTGCGGGCAGGGCTGCCTGGATGGCCGCGCGCAGGCTTTCGTCGTCGATGGGTCGGGCGAAGCCGCCGGCCAGCCGGACTGCGGCCTGCTCGAAGGACATGATCTGGAGGCCGTGACGACCGTCACGGCCTGCGGCCAGCCGACTCTCCCGCATGGCGAGGCGGCCGTGAACGACCAGGGTGGATCGACTCGCGACGGCCATGGTTGCCCTCCTTTCGGGTGCTACTTCTTGTTCGGACGCTGAGACAGCGCCGAAGCAGCCGCCGTCTTCGCGGCCTTGCTGCTGCTGGGGTTGCGCAACACCTTGGCGGCGGCACTGGCCGCCCGCTTGCTGGTGACTTCGCCCTTGGAACCGCGTTTCGGCATGCCTTGCCTCCCAATCCGTGCGCCGATCACCATTGACGGGCGCCTCTAATGGGAATAATAATTACACGGACTATGATGGATTGTCCATATAGTTTTTATGCTCACTGGCGCGAGGCGGAAGCAATGGCAGAGGCCGCAACGGCGTTGAAATGGGGGGTGGGGCGCCGGCTCGAGTTCATCGAGTTCCGGCTGTTCTGGGAGGGCTCGATCAACCGGGCCGACCTCGTTGAGGCGTTCGGCGTGTCGGTGCCGCAGGCGTCCAAGGATTTGACGCTCTATCAGGAGCGCGCGCCGGGAAACATGGAGTATGACACCCGCGCCAAGCGCTATGTCGCCGCCGAAAAGTTCGTTCTGCGCTTCCTTGAGCCGGACCCCTACATCTATCTCTCGCAGCTTCGCTCGGTCGCCGAAGGCGCCGTGCCCGCGAGCGATTCGTGGATTGCGGCGCTTCCCAGCGCCGATGTCGCGCTGACCCCCAGGCGGGACATCGACATCACGGTGCTGCGCAAGATTCTCGACGCCAGCCGCGAGGGCGTCTCGATCGACGTCTTCTACCAGTCGATGAACAAGGTGCGGCCGGACCCCATTTGGCGGCGGATCACGCCGCACGCCTTCGGCTATGACGGGTTCCGCTGGCACGCGCGGGCCTATTGCCACCTTGAGCACAAGTTCAAGGACTTCCTGCTGCCGCGCATACTCGAAGTCGGTGGGAAGGGCGAGCCTGGGGAAGCCGGCGAGGGCGACTGGCTCTGGAATAACTATTTCGATGTCATCATCGGCCCGCATCCGGGGCTTACGGCGAGCCAGAAGAAGGTCGTCGCCAAGGATTATGGGCTGGATCAGGGAAATGGTGTGCTCTCGGTCCGTTACGCGATGCTCTTCTATGTTTTGAAGCGTCTGGGTTTGCTTGGTGACGCCGCGAAACAGAGCGCCCATACGCAGCATATCGTAACGATAAACCGCAAAGAAACTGAGGCTGCGCTTGAGAAGGCGGAGTTTCAGCTATGAGAGAATCGGGGGGCGCCGGCTAATGGCGGCAAGGCTTGAGGAAATAAAGAACGGCGCATCCGTGCGGGGCATTGCTTCGGCGCAGGCCGTGCATGTGATCTCGGTGGACTGGATCGGCGATCAGGCGATCAGCGTCGTTTTTCGCGATCACAATGGCACGGTGGCCGAGGCCGTTCTTTATCGGGATGACGAGCATCGGCTTGAGGTCGAGCAGAGCGGACGGCCATGGTCGTTCGACGCCGACGGCGCGTTGCTGCGTCTGGTGACGGAAGCCAACCGCATCAAGCTGGCGCACTATTTCGATCCGTATCTGGCGATCCACACGAGTCTGGTCGATCCGCTGCCGCACCAGATTTCGGCGGTCTATGGCGAAATGCTGCCGCGGCAGCCGCTTCGCTTCCTCCTCGCCGACGATCCCGGCGCCGGCAAGACGATCATGGCCGGGCTGCTGATGAAGGAGCTGATCGCCCGCAGCGATCTCGAACGCTGTCTCGTCGTCGCGCCGGGCAGCCTGGTCGAGCAATGGCAGGACGAACTCGGCCAGAAATTCAATCTCGAGTTCGACATCCTCTCCCGCGACATGATCGAGAATTCGCGGTCGGGCAACCCGTTCAGCGACCGGGATCGGCTGATCGTCCGCCTCGACGTGCTGGCGCGCAACGAGGAGCTTCAGGAGAAGCTCATGAGCGCGCGCGAATGGGATCTGATTATCTGCGACGAAGCGCATCGCATGTCGGCCACCTATTTCGGCGGCGAGGTCAAATACACGCGGCGCTATCAGGTCGGCCAGAAGCTCGGTCAGGTCTGCCGGCACCTGCTGTTGATGTCGGCGACGCCGCACAACGGCAAGGAAGAGGATTTCCAGCTCTTCATGGCTTTGCTCGACGGCGATCGGTTCGAGGGCCGGTTCCGCGATGGCGTCCATTATGCCGACACCGAAGACATGATGCGGCGGCTGACCAAGGAGGAACTGCTCAAGTTCGATGGCCGGCCGCTCTTCCCCGAGCGGCGGGCGCGCACCGTCAAGTATCAGCTCTCGGAAGGGGAAGCCGCGCTCTACACCGCCGTCACCGAATATGTTCGCACCGAGATGAACCGCGTGCAGCGCTTCGCCGAAGGTGACGGGAAGAAGCGCAATAATGTCGGCTTCGCCTTGCAGATTCTTCAGCGGCGTCTCGCCTCATCACCGGCCGCTATCTACCAGTCCCTCAAGCGCCGCCGCGAGCGGCTGGAGAACGAGCTGGGCGAAGCGCGCCTTGCCGCCAAGGGCCGCAGGGCCGACGCATCTGAATCGGCTATCAACGCCGACATGCTCCGAAACATCGAGGAATACGGCCAGGAGGAGATCGACGAGCTTGAGGATCTAATCTCGACGGGCGCGACGACGGCCGAGACGGTTGAGCAGCTCGCGCTGGAAGTCGA
>NZ_CALAGI010000049.1 GCF_937891315.1 uncultured Amaricoccus sp.
ACGCCGAAGGCGTGCCTCCGGCACGACAGGGCATGCCCGTCACGATTTCGCGTAATCTCGAAATCGCGAAGTTAAGGCTCGGACGTCGCGCATCGCTCGGGCGTTGCTGGCGTGTGGCAGGGACATCGACAGGGGCGCCGCCTTGGGCGGCTACGCGAAGGCGAAACAATCAACCGGTAATCATATCAGAGCCGCCGCCGCCTTGAACGCAAGTCTTGAAAGGATGCCGCGTCGGTCGGGCCCGCGTCAGGCGGCCTGGGCGAAAAAGCTCACCCGGTTGCGGCCGGCCTCCTTGGATGCGTAGAGCGCGCTGTCGGCGCGCTTGATGATCGCCTCGGCGTCGGTATCGACGGCGGTCGCGATCGCAACGCCGATCGACACCGTCACATGCACCTCGCCGCCGCCGACCGGCAGGATCACCGGCGCGTCCTCGACCGCCCTGCGGATGCGCTCCGCCGCCTGGGCGGCGGCGTGCATGTCGACGTCGGGCATGGCGACGAAAAACTCCTCGCCACCGAAACGCGCGACGAGATCGACGCCGCGGATATTCTCCTGCAACCGCCGCGAGAATTCGCGCAGCACCGCGTCGCCCGCGTCATGACCGAAACGGTCGTTGATCGACTTGAACTTGTCGAGATCGATCATCATCACCGCGAAGACGCCCTCGGTCTCGCGCGCCCGCTCCATCACCCGGATCATGTGCTGGCTGGCGTAGCGGCGGTTGTAGATCCCGGTCAGCGGGTCGATCACCGCCATCTTCAGCCCGTTGCGCACGTTCGAGCGCAGTCGGTCGGAATAGCGCTTGCGCCGCAGCTGCGACCGGATGCGGGCGATGAGCTCGCTCACGTCGAAGGGCGATTCGATATAGTCGCTGGCGCCGAGATCGAGCCCCTTGGCCGCGACCTTCACCCCGCCGCTTTCGACCACCAGAATCACCGCCGACTGCCGCGTCTCGGGCCGGGAGCGAAGCGCCGAGACCAGCCGCAGGCCATCGCCGCCCTCCATCAGGCTCTGATGCACGACGCAGACGTCCGGCAGCTCGAGCCGGGCGAGATTCATCGCCTCGCGCTCGGAATAGGTGGTGATGGTTGGCGCGTTCAGCCGGTCGCGCAGCTGGTTCGCCCAATCCGCGCCCTGCTCGAAGCTCGGCGGCGCCAGCAGGATCGGCCCGCCGGTTTCCAACTCGATCTCCTGTTCGCAGATGAAATCGGTCAGCCCGAGTTCCCGCGACGTAAGGTCGCGGAGACGGAGTTCGTCGAACATCATCTTCATCCGCATCAGGTTGCGGACGCGGGCGAAGAGGGCGAGATCGTTGAAGGGCTTCGAGAGAAAGTCGTCGGCCCCCGCTTCCAGTCCCCGGATCCGCTCCTCGGGCGTGTCGAGCGCCGTCACCATGATCACCGGGATATGCGCGGTCTCCTCGCGCGATTTCAGCACCGCGCAGACCTCGAACCCGTCCATGTCCGGCATCATCACGTCGAGCATCACCATGTCCGGTTGCTCGGATCGCGCCATTTCCAGCGCCTGGGTGCCGTTCTCGGCGACAACCACGTCGTAATAGGCCGAAGATAGCTTGGCGCGCAGAAGGAGTCGGTTGGTTGCCACGTCATCCACAACCAGTACCCGACCCGACATCCGGCAATCTCCCTGTGGAGCGTTTATCCACGCCTGAAATTCGTCCGGTGACCATAGTCGCGAATGTGTTAACGAAGTGTTTAACGAAGTGTTTAGCGCGGCCCGCGCGGCCTTTACCGACAGGCTCCGGGAGGCCCCGATGACCCCTGAAAGCGCCGCCGTCACCGCGCGGGAAGCCTTGATCTGGATGGCTGGGGAGCCCGACGTGCTGGGTGCCTTTCTCGACGCCGGCGGCCTCGCTCCCGGCGATCTGCGCGGGCGGGCGGACGACCCGGAGTTTCTCGGTTTTCTTCTGGATTTCCTGCTCGGCGACGAGGCGCTGCTGCTCGCCTTCTGCGCCGAGGCGGGCCTTTCGCCGACGGTTCCGGCCCGGGCGCGCGCGGCGTTGCCGGGCGGTGACGCGCCGGACTGGACCTGAGCGTGATCGTCGCGCCCGCTTTGCGCCGCCGCGCGGATGCCGCTAGGAAGGCGTGGACGGCCGGTGAGCCGCGACGAGGAGGGTAACCGGGTGGCGCCGCGCGAACCGATCAGAGGTCTCGTCTTCGACAAGGACGGCACGCTCTTCGATTTCAATGCCACCTGGGCGGCCTGGTGCGACGGCTTCATCCTCGGCCTCGCCGCCGGCGACGGCGCGCGCGCGGCCGAGCTCGCCGCGACGCTCGGCTTCGATCTCGCGAACCGGCGCTTCACCAGGGATAGCCCGATGGTCGCCGGCACGATGGAGATCGTGGTCGAGGCCGCCTGCCGCCTGCGCCCCGACATGGGCGAGGCGCGGCTCCGCCAGCATATCATCACCACCACCTCCGCCGCGCCGCAGGTCGAAGCGGCGCCGCTCGCCGCGCTGCTCGACCGGTTCCGCGCCGCCGGCCTGACGCTCGGGGTGGCGACGAACGATTCCGAGGCGCCGGCCCGGGCCCATCTCGAACGCGCGGGCGTGCTCGACCGTTTCGCCTTCGTCGCGGGCTATGACAGCGGCCACGGGGCGAAACCGACGCCCGGCATGCTGCTCGCCTTCTGCCGCGCCACCGGCATTCCGCCCGGCGCCTGCGCGATGATCGGCGACAGCGTTCACGATCTCGACAGTGGCCGGGCGGCCGGCATGCGCGTGGTCGGCGTGCTGACCGGCATCGCCAGCCGCGAGGATCTGGCACCGCACGCCGACGTGGTGCTGCCCGACATCGGCGCCCTGCCCGCCTGGCTCGCGCTGCCCGCGACGTGATACGATTGCCGGGGGTGGCCTCGCTGTTTCCGGCCTGATTTGGGGTACACAAATCAGGCCGCGCCTGCCTGCCGTCGTGCGGAACGCACGCCTTCGGCGCGACGGCAGGCGCGTTCCCGCGCCAGCCAGGCAGGCGCGGCCTGATTGCGAGCGTACTGGAAAATCGGATGGCCCCTTGGCCTTCGACTGGTCGAAGGCCAACGTCCCGGGTCGACAGTCCA
>NZ_CALAGI010000050.1 GCF_937891315.1 uncultured Amaricoccus sp.
CGCGGGCGCGCCACTGGCGCCCCCTAAGGTCGGTCCGCGGGAAAAATCTCGATCCGGGCCAAGCAAGCGGCACCGTATCAGTTGCCACCGGTGTCGCCGACACTGGCGGTTGAACCGGTGGCGCCGAGTTCTATCAGAAGCCCTGGACCAGAGCGTGGATGAAGCGCAGCTTTTCCACCACCGGCGGGGTCAGGGCGTAGGGGTAGAGATCGGGCTGGCCCATGCTGCGGTTCATACTGTTGAGCGCGACGGTCAGCGGACGCCAGGCATTGACGAGCCGGTCGACGTCGGGCGCGTGATAGGGATCGAAACCGACATGGGCGTTGGCCGCCGGATCATTGACCACCACCGGATTGATCGCCATGCCGAAGCTGGCCGCGGTGTCGAGCGTGTCGATCATGTGCAGATAATGCGTCCAGGTCTCGGCGAAATCCTCCCAAGGATGCATGGTCGCATAGGAGCTGACGAAGCTGAGCTGCCAGTCTGGCGGCGGGCCGTTCTCGTAATGCGCCTTCAGCGCCTCGCCATAATCGACGCTCTCGTCGCCGAAGACCGCGCGGGATTCGGCGATCCGGCCCTGGTCGCGTACCAGCAGATCCCAATAGTAGTGACCGACCTCGTGGCGCAGATGGCCGAGCAGGGTGCGATAGGGCTCGCCCAGCGAGGCGCGGCGCCGCTCGCGTTCGGCGGAATCGGCTTCGGCCATGTTGAGGGTGATCAGGCCCTCGTCATGCCCGGTCAGCACCGGATCGGCGCCCGGCACGTCGGCGAGAAAATCGAAGCGCAGGTTGCCTTGCGGATTGACCGCGCTGGTCAGCGGCAGGTTCAGGCGCGTCAGCGCATAGACCAGGCGGCGCTTGGCGATTTCGATCGCGCGCCAGCCCTCGAGATTGCCGGGCGCGTCGAGATCGGGGATCGTGCTGTCGAGATGGCAGGAGGGGCAATAGCCGTCCGGCGAATCCACCGGCACCATCCAGTTGCAGCCGAGGATCTCCGCGTTGGCGCAGGCGAGCCAGATCTCGCCCGTTCCGCCGAGCGCCAGCTGGCCGCCGCCGTCGGCCGGGATCAGCGCGCTCAATGTCAGCGGTCCGGGCAGAAAACCGAGCGGCGCGCCGCAATTCATGCAGCTGATATTCTCGAAATGCACGAGCTGGCCGCAATTCTGGCAAGCGAAGATTTTCATTTTCGGTAGTCCTTCCGGGAGCGCCGGGTCAGGTGGTGGTCGCCCGCGCCGGACCCTTGGCGGGGGATCGCTCGCCTCGGGGCGAGCGGACGAGATCGTGGATGAAGCCGAGTTTCGCCACCGCCAGCGGCGCCAGTTCGAACGGATAGAGGTCGGGTTGGCCCATGCTGCGGTTGAGCGCGTTGACCGCCGACGTCAACGGCAACCAGGCGAGGAGCAGGCTGTCGATGTCCGGCGCGTCATAGGGATCGATCGCCAGCGTCGCCCGTTCCGCGCCATCCGCCGGGACCACGGTGAGGCCGAAGGTCGCCGCGGTGTCGAGCGCGTCGACGATGTGGAGATAGTGCGTCCAGGTCTCGGCGAAATCCTCCCAGGGGTGCGCGGCGGCGTAGCTGCTGACATAGGAGTTCTCCCACCCTTCGCGCGGGCCGTTCGCATAGTGCCGCTTCAGCGCTTCGCCATAGTCTTCGGTCTCGTCGCCGAAGACCGCGCGGCATTCCTCGATCCGGCCGGCGTCGGTGACGAGCACCTCCTGGTAGAAATGCCCCGCCTCGTGCCGCATGTGGCCGACCAGCGTGCGATAGGGCTCGCCAAGCGCGATCCTTTGCCGCTCGCGTTCGGCCGAGCAGGCCTCGGCGATATTGATGGTGATGAGGCCGTCGGCATGGCCGGTGAAGACCTGCGCCTCCTTGGTCGAGGCGCGGAAATCGAAGGCGAGGCCCCGCGCCGCGCCGTCGGTCTGCGAGGCGATCGGCAGGCCGAGCCGCATCAGCGAATAGAGGAGCCGGCGCTTGGCGCATTCGATGGCGCGCCATTTCGCGAGATGCGCCGGATCGGACAGGTCGGCGACGTCACGGTTCAGCCGGCAGGCGAGGCAATAGGGCTCGTGCGTCTCGACCGGCACCAGCCAGTTGCAATCGGCCTTTCCGGCGTTGCCGCAGGGATGCCATTCCTCGTCGGGCCGGGCCTTCGGCGAGACCACCCCGCCGAAGCGCGTGACGAGCGCGCTGAGTTCCATATTGCCGGGAATGAAACCGAGCGGCGCGCCGCAGCGGCGACAGGACATGCTTTCGAACTGCAGGAGATGGCCGCAGGTCGGGCAGATGGAAAGCTTCATGGAACCCACGCTCCGCCGTCAGGCCCGCGAGGCGCGCGGCCCGAAGGCCAGCCAGGCGATGAAGCCGACGATGGGCAGCACGATGATGCCGAGGATCCAGAGCACCTTGTTCAGCGTCTCGGCGCGCGAGCCGAAGACCGAGATGATCGCCCAGATGTCGAGGGCGAGGATGACCAGGCCGAGGATGCCGGAATAACCAGAGTGCATGGACGAAATCTCCGTGAAAGCGAGGGTCGGTCGCCGAGTATGGCACGCATGACGGCGCCGGACCATCGGTCCCGCCGGTCTCCAACGCGGCCCGCCCGAGGCGGTTCCGACCTTGGGAAGATTTGCCGGAAACGGTGTCACAAGAACACCGGCTGATCCGCTCGGTCCCGTATCCGAAAGGCGCCTCGGACCGGATCAGGCGACAGTCCAGTGGACTGTCGACCCGGGACGTTGGCCT
>NZ_CALAGI010000051.1 GCF_937891315.1 uncultured Amaricoccus sp.
GGGCTTGTGTCCGACCCCTGAGTAAGAGTCAGCCGGCGTGGCCGCTGGTACAAGATATTGCGCCAAATCAAGACTCTGGAGCGGACGAGCCGGCTCCGCCGCTCCGGCGCCGCTCTGGCAGCGATATCCAGGCCGGACGGCATCGTCCGGGGATCAGGATATCGGCACTGACCGCCGGCCCCTCGAAGCGGAGCGGCCGAAGCCTGCTTCAAACTCCCGTGACCGGCCAACGAGTTGTTCTGGCCGGCAAGACGACTAGGTGAAGGGAGGATCCGTGGGCTTCGGCGGGCGCGGGACGAATACGGAGGCTGGGACCGTGAAGGACGGAGCACTCGACGCGCGGGCGGCGCCGGCGGAGTCGCGGCCGGAGGGCGCGCGCGCCGCCGACCTCGGGCAGGAGCACGGGCACGAGACCCTCCGGGCGCTGGACCGGATGCAGGTGGCGGCGATCGGCAAACTGACCGGCGGCCTCTCCCCGGCGGCGCTGGCGCTGGCGGGCTTCGACTGGTGGATGCATCTGGCGAGATCGCCCGGCAAGCAGATCGAGCTCGCCGCCGAGGCCGCGCGGAAGTCGGCCCACCTCTGGACCCAACTCGCGGCCTCCGCCGGCGGGCAGGCCGCCCCGGCCCGCGTCGAGCCTCTGCCGGGAGACAACCGCTTCCGCGGCGAGGCGTGGCAGAAGCCGCCCTTCTCCTTCTGGGCCCAGGCCTTCCTGCTCAATCAGCAATGGTGGCACCAGGCCACGCACGACGTTCCGGGCGTGGCGCCGCACCATGAGGAGGTGGTGTCCTTCGTCGCGCGCCAGATGCTCGACATCTTCTCGCCGTCCAACACCCCGCTCACCAACCCCGAGGTCATCGCCCGCGCGTCCGAGACCGGCGGGCGGAACTTCGTCGATGGCTTGCGGAACTGGATCGAGGATGCGCGGCGCACCGCCGCGCAACAGCCGCCGGTCGGCGCCGAGAACTTCCGGGTCGGCAGGGACGTCGCGGTGACGCCGGGCAAGGTCGTCTACCGCAACCATCTGATCGAACTGATCCAGTATGCGCCCGCCACCGGGACCGTGCATGCCGAGCCGATCCTGATCGTCCCGGCCTGGATCATGAAATACTACATCCTCGACCTGTCGCCGGAGAACTCGCTGATCCGCTATCTCGTCGGCGAGGGATACACCGTCTTCTGCATCTCCTGGCGCAATCCGACGGCCGAGGACCGCGAACTCGGGATGGACGACTACCGGCGGCTCGGGGTGATGGCGGCGCTCGACGCCGTCGGCGCCATCGTCCCCGGGGTGAAGATCCACGCGACCGGCTACTGCATCGGCGGCACGCTCCTCTCGATCGCCGCCGGGGCGATGGGCTGGGCCGGCGACCGGCGGCTCGCCTCGATGACGCTCTTCGCCGCCCAGACCGACTTCACCGAGCCGGGCGAACTGGCGCTCTTCATCGACCACAGCCAGATGCACATGCTCGAAGGCACGATGTGGGACCGCGGCTATCTCTCGGCCGATCAGATGGCCGGCGCCTTCCAGATGCTGCGCAGCAACGACCTCGTCTGGTCGCGGCTGGTCCACGACTATCTCACCGGCGAGCGCACGCCGATGTTCGACCTGATGGCCTGGAACGCCGATTCGACGCGCATGCCCTACCGGATGCACACCGAGTACCTGCGGCGGCTCTATCTCGACAATGAACTCGCCGCCGGCCGCTTCGTCGTCGACGGCCGCCCGGTGGCGCTGCAGAACATCCGTGTGCCGATCTTCGTCGTCGGCACCGAGCGCGACCATGTCGCGCCGTGGCGTTCGGTCTACAAGATCCACTATCTCGCCGACACCGACGTGACCTTCGTCCTGACCAGCGGCGGGCACAATGCCGGCATCGTCAACGAACCGGGCCGTCCCGGACGAGGCTACCGCGTCGCCACGCAGCGCGTGGCCGGCTGCGTGCTCGGTCCCGACCAGTGGTTCGCGGCGGCCGAGCCGAAGACCGGATCCTGGTGGCCGGAATGGGTCGCCTGGCTCGAAGAGCAATCGGCGCCCGACCGGGTGGCCCCGCCGGGCCTCGGCGCGGCCGACTATCCGCCGATCATCGACGCGCCGGGGAGCTACGTCCTGCGGCGCTGAACGCCACGGCGTGCGCGCTCGTCTCGCACCAGCGGGGGACGGCTTGCCGAAGGCGGGGATCCGGCCCTGACAACGCGGCCTCCCGCCGCCCGGACCCGTCGTTAACCTTTTGGCCGCCCGCGCGCGACTGGCATATGCCTTGCGCATGGAATGCGCATGGAATGTGCATTCAGGAAACCGCCCTTAACCATTGGAACACAAGCGAAACCCGGCTTCCTCTCCCCGCCTCGCGCCATCCCCCCGAGACGCCGGAAAGCTGGCCCGGAATCGCGGCCGCGCCCGGGCCTGTTGCCGCCGAACCGCGCACCCGCGCATTTCGCGGCTTCCGCGGAAGCGCCGTGTCCCGGCCGCGACCCGCCGGCGCTATAGTCGGCGCAAGCGAATCGGACGCGCGAGAGCGGCGAGGCAGGGCGGAATGATGGGCATGGGCGCGCGGGACGGCCGCGCATGGCGGCGCGCCGTCTGGCTCCTGCTCGCTGCCGGGTTGATCGCGGGGCCGGCGCGGGCGGCCAAGATCGAGGATCTGGTGGCCTGGTCGCTCGAAAAGAACGCGGCCGGGGCCCTCGCGGTCCTCGGGATCAGCGCGGTGCCGAGCGAGACGGCGAGCGCGCTGATCGTGAATACCGGCACGCGGCCCCGGGATGGCTCGGACTTTCAGGCGGCGCAGCTCGGCGGCGGCTTTACCTGGAGCGAGGCTTTCCCGCTCTATCTCGAAGGCTATATCGGCTACAATCGCTACGTCCCTTCGTTTGTCCTGACCGAAGGACAGCAGTCGAGCCGCTTCCTGCCGAAATGGACCGGCGTGGCGGCGACGGGGGGGATCGGCTGGGACGTCCGGCTCGGCGAAAATCTGGTCATCCGGCCAATGCTGAATGTCACGCTCGGCCAGATCGCCAGCGACACCGCCTTCGTCGCGGCCTTCATCGCTGACCGGCTCGACGCCGACGAACTGCATTTCGTGCGCGACGGCGGACTGACGGCGGGCGGCCTCGGCGGGTCGCTGGTGCTAGCCTATGACCGGAGCTTTGCGAACGACGTCCAGGTCGACTGGACCCTGCGCTACACCAATATCCACCTGAAACCGATCGCCGGCGATCGCGGCGTGGTGGCGAGCGCCGACGCCGAGACGCTCGCATTCTGGTCGCGGCTGCGGCTGCCGACGGACTGGCAGGCCTTCGGCAGGCCGATCCGTTCGGTCAGCGAATTCTCGGCCTCGTGGCTGCCCGGGGATCAGGGCGACATCCTGAATACCGACTGGCTGGCGCAGATCGGCTTTGGCTACGAGATCGACGTGAGCGAGACCTCGATCCCCTGGATCACCAAGGGCCGCGCCATGTTCCGCTATACCCGAGGCGACGTGCTCGAAGGCTGGGGCCTCGGGCTCGCCGTCAGTTTCTAGAGTGTGAGTTGGCAGACCGAAAGTTTCCGGGGTCAGGAGCCCGACAGGAAATCGGAAACGGCGCCGCCACTTGTGCCGAGACCGGGGTGATGCGTTTCATGATCGGTGAGGCTGGCGTGGTCTACGAGGCCGATCTCGGCGACGACAGGCTGGCGGTGGCGGACGCGATCGATTCCTTCGAACCCGGCAAGGGCCGGGACCGTCTTTCGCAACAGCGGTTCCCGGCGGACCTTTCCTCGACGAGCGCGGCCCGGCTGGCGGGATGTCGGTGTCGCATCGTCAGCCGCTTCTCGCCATCGAGGAGGCGAGGGAGAGCAGCGCCTGCCGGGCATTGGGATCGGAGATCCGGGCAAGCGCCTCCTGAATGCGACCCGCGTCGGACGACGCCGCGCCGCGGCCGAGCGAGCAGAGCTTCGGCTCCTCGAGGTCGTCGAAGAAATGCTGCACCGGAATGCCGAGCAGCGCCGCCAGCTGGTAGAGTCGCCCGGCCCCGATCCGGTTCGTGCCCTTCTCGTACTTCTGCACCTGGCTGAAGGTGACGCCGAGATGACGGCCGAGCGCGGCCTGGCTGAGACCGACCTCCACGCGGCGGGCGCGAAGGCGCTGGCCGACATGGACGTCGATCCGGTTCGCGAGATCGCGCTCCCAGATCTGATCGCCGGACTGGGCCACTTCGCCCCGCTCCCGCGAAACAGCCAGACGCATGTTGATCATCGCTGCGACCTTCCCTGCCACCACGCCCTGCCACGGCCGAAGTTTCGCGGTCGCGGCCTCGAAGGGAAACCTGTCTGTTTGTACAGACGGGCGGGGGATGACGTGCGTGTGATCGGCGCGCGCCGGAACGGGCGCGGCTCATTCGGCGGCGATGCCATGGGCGACGGGGGCGAGGCAGGGCATCCGCAGCATGGCATAGCTTCGCCCGTCGCTCTCGCAATAGGGCGCGCCCACCCGCCGGGCGGGAAAGCCGAGCTGGCGCAACGCCCGTCCCATCGCCAGAGGCGACAGCGAGATGAGCTCGTCCCCGCCGCTCTCCCGTACGAGGCTGATCGCGCCGGTGAGAATCAGCGACAGGCAATAGGACCGCTCCGCCTGGGTCGCGACTTCGTCCGAGATGACGAGGCGTGTGATTTCCCAGACCGCGTCGGTCGCGATCTCCTCGGTGACGACACTCGGCGGAATGGCGAGATCGCCGCGCAGCGCGTCGCGCAGCATGTAGCTGTGCCGCCCCCAGACGGAGGTGGTCGGCATTACGCGGGCGCCGCCGACCACCGCCTGGCCGCGAAGGACCAACGCGTATCGCGCGCATGGATTGTCATACTGATCCATCTCGACATCGTCGTTGTGCGGGATGTCCCAACTGAGAACATCGACGAAAAACCGCTTTCGAACGCTCAGATACTGATGAAACGCCGATCCGTGCCGGTGCTGGTCGAGAAAATCGAAGGTAATGCAGTGCATGGTTCACTCCCCTGACAGGAGAGTGCAGCTAAGCCGGCTCGGCCCGGTTTGTTAATGGGCGTGGCACACCCGACGCTCAGATCATGCCCAGCATCGTCGCCCGCGCCGCCGCCTGTGAGCCGGTCTTCGCGTTGAGTTTCAGTCGGGCATTGCGCAGACGCTGCTTCACGGCACTCTCGGAAACGCCAAGGGCCGAGGCGATCTCCTTCATGAGCAGGCCGTTCTTGACCAGGCCCAGAGTTTCGAGTTCGGCCTCGGTCAGGTTTTGGGGCCGGGCAAAGGCCTCGTGCGCCGCGCGGACCCCGTCGTGCAACTGGTCGAGCTCGGCATCGGAATAATCCCGATCGGACCTGAAGAAGAAGCCGAAGCTGCGCTCCCCCCGCGCCCCCGGATCGACGCAGCAGACGACGGCGCCATGGTTCAGCCCGTAATATTTCGCCAGCTCCAGCACACCGAGATCGTCGCGCCGGGCGAGGTCGGAGGTCCGGACCCGGCCCTCGTTGCCATGGGCCCAGGCCATCGCCGGATCATGCACCAGAAAGCCGCTGGCGGTATATTCCCGCACCCAGTCGTCCGGCAGGCAATTCTGCTCCAGCACCGGAAAGATGAAGCTGATGCGGATCGCGATGTAGAATCCGGCCGGAGCCAGCCGCCGCGGCCCGTCCGAACGAACCCAGCTTGACGCGTCTCGCACGTCCGCCGCTGCGCCTTCCGCTTTTTTCGCGTACATGGATGATTCTACTCTCGCCCGTGGGGGAAACCTAGGGTGGACGCCTTCGTTCTGCAACCTTATAGCGAGCCCGGCCGGTGAACCTGCTCAAACGTGCGAGTGTAGCGGCGTTGCTCCACGATCTCGATGCGCGGAGTCCGGCGGGCTGCGCCATCGGGCTGCATATCCGCTTCACCACGCCGCTCTACATGTTCCAGTCCTATCCGAAACGCTGGATGGATCAATACGCGGGCCGCGGGCTGCTGGTGGTCGATCCCACGGTGCATTGGGGGATGAACAATGTCGGCTCGGTGCGGTGGCGCGACCTCGAGAGCATCGACACCCATGGCGTGCTCGACCGGGCACGGGACTTCGGCATCATGAATGGCGTGACCATCGCCCTGCTGCTCGACGGCTCGCGCAGCATCGCGAGCTTTGCCCGCTCGGACCGAGACTATGACGCCTGCGAGATCGCCGAGCTCGAACTGACCTTTTCGGCCCTGCACCGAGTGACCGCCACCCCCGACGATCTGGCCGACGAGGATCGCCTGGCGCTGAAGGATCTGTCGGTCCGTCTGACCCATTGAGGCCCGCCGCGTCGCCTCCGCCGAAATGACCGCCGCTACTCGCCAACCGACGCTTGCGCCAGCGTCCCGGGCCGGGTGAGAATGCGGCCAGACCGACGAGGGAGAGGACCGATGACGCTGACACGCCTGACGGGAACCACCGCGCTGCTCTCGCTGCTGGCCCAGGCGGGGCTCGCGCAGGTCGCGGCGATCGGCGCGGGCGAGGGTGCGCTCAACATCGTCGCGTGGCCCGGCTATATCGAGCGCGGCGAGACCGACAAGGGCTTCGACTGGGTGACGAAGTTCGAGGAGGCGACGGGCTGCCAGGTCAATGTCAAGACGGCGAACACCTCCGACGAGATGGTCGCGCTGATGAACGAGGGCGGCTTTGACCTCGTCACCGCCTCGGGCGACGCCTCGCTGCGCCTCGTCGCCGGCAAGCGGGTGCAGCCGATCAACACCGATCTCATCCCGTCCTGGTCCAAGGTCGACGACCGGCTGAAGGACGCGCCCTGGTTCACGGTGGACGGCATCCACTACGGCGTGCCCTACCAGTGGGGGCCGAACGTCCTCATGTACAATTCCGACGTCTTCAAGGAGGCGCCGAAATCGTGGTCGGTGGTCTTCGAGGAGCAGACGCTGCCCGACGGCAAGTCGAACAAGGGGCGCGTGCAGGCCTATGACGGCCCGATCCACATCGCCGACGCCGCGCAGTATCTGATGGCGCACAAGCCCGACCTCGGCATCACCAACCCCTACGAGCTGACCGAGGACCAGTACAAGGCCGCCCTCGATCTCCTCCGCGCTCAGCGCCAGTTGGTCGGCCGCTACTGGCACGACGCCATGATCCAGATCGACGACTTCAAGAACGAGGGCGTCGTCGCGTCCGGCTCCTGGCCCTTCCAGGTCAACCTCCTGAAGTCCGAGAACGCCCCGATCGCCTCCACCATCCCGGAGGAGGGCGCCACCGGCTGGGCCGACACCACGATGATGGAAGCCGACGCCGCGCATCCGAACTGCGCCTATCTCTGGATGGAGCATACGCTGAACTCGAACCTGCAAAGCGACCTCTCGGTCTGGTTCGGCTCCAATCCCGTGGTCCCCGCGGCTTGCGAGGACGCCTCCGGCCAGCAGACCAAGGAAGGCTGCGCCGCCAACGGCTTCGAGGATTTCGACCGCGTCCGCTTCTGGACCACCCCGGTCAGCAAATGCGCCGCCGGCGACTGCGTGCCCTACTACCGCTGGGTGTCGGACTATATCGGGGTGATCGGCGGCCGCTGATGACCGCGGCCGTCGCCTTCGAAGGCGTCACCCGCCACTTCGGCGATGTGCGCGCCGTCGATGGCGTGGATCTGGAGATCGCCGAGGGCGCCTTCTTCGCCATGCTCGGGCCTTCGGGCTCGGGCAAGACCACCTGCCTGCGGCTGATCTCGGGCTTCGAGACCCCGACCGCCGGCCATGTCCGCCTGTTCGGCGAGGCGGCGGAACACATCCCGCCCAACCGCCGCGGCGTCAACACCGTCTTCCAGGACTACGCGCTGTTCCCGCACCTGAACGTCCGCGACAATGTCGCCTACGGCCCGATGGTAAAGGGCGTCCCCAGATCCGAACGCCACGCGAGCGCCGAGGAAATGCTCGCCCTCGTCCGCCTCACCGGCTTCGGCGACCGAAAGCCCGCGCAGCTTTCCGGCGGGCAGCGCCAGCGCGTCGCCCTCGCCCGCGCGCTGGTCAACCGTCCCCGCGTCCTGCTGCTCGACGAACCGCTCGGCGCCCTCGACCTCAAGCTTCGCGAGGCGATGCAGGACGAATTGAAGGCCCTGCAATCCCGGCTCGGCATCACCTTCGTCTTCGTCACCCACGACCAGGGCGAGGCGCTGTCGATGGCCGACCGCGTCGCCGTCTTCAGCGCGGGAAAAATCGCCCAGGTCGGTACCCCGCGGGAGATCTACGACCGCCCGCGCACGCGCTTCGTCGCCGATTTCGTCGGGTCGGCCAATGTCCTGCCCCCGCCGCTCGCCGCCCGCTTCGGCGCGCCCGGCTGGGCCAGCCTCCGCCCGGAGGCGATCCGGCTGGCCGGCCCGGACGCCGCCGTGACCGGCACCGTCACCGCCACCCGTTACCTCGGGTCTGGCACCCGCGTCAGCGTCACCATCGACGGCGCCGAGGTCGCCCTGATCGCCCCGTCGGCGGCGGCGGTCCCCGCGCCCGGCGCCACGGTCGGCCTCGCATGGGACGGGGCCGCGCTGAACCCGCTGGAGGAGGCGGGGTGAACGCGCTCTCCGACCTCTTCTGGCGCCGTCCCGGCCTGCTGCTCGCGCTGCTGCTCGGCCCGCCGCTGCTCTGGCTCGGGATCGTCTATGTCGGCGCGCTGGTCGCGCTTCTCGCCCAGTCCTTCTTCTCGATCGACGAGTTTTCCGGCGTCGTCGACCGAACCCTGACCCTCAAGACCTATGCCGAGCTGCTGCGTCCCGCGAATCTCGATATCATCATCCGCACCGTGACAATGGCCGCGGCCGTCACGCTCGCATCGATCGCCATCGCCTTCCCGATCGCCTATGTCGCCGCCCGTCACGCCCGCGGCCGCTGGAAGGCCGCCTTCTACCTCGCGGTGATGCTGCCGCTCTGGTCGAGCTACCTCGTGAAGATCTACGCCTGGAAGATGATCCTGGCGAAGGAAGGCATCGTCTCCTGGGCCGCCACGCGCCTTCACCTCGGCTGGCTGCTCGACGGCCTGCTCGCCCTGCCGGTCCTTGGCGGTCCGTCGCTGTCGGTCAGTTATCTCGGCACCTTCCTCGTCTTCGTCTATGTCTGGCTGCCGTTCATGATCCTGCCGATGCAGGCGTCGCTCGAACGCGTGCCTTCGAACCTGCTCGAAGCCTCCGCCGACCTTGGCGCCGAGGCCCGCCAGACCTTCGCCCACGTCATCCTGCCGCTGGCGATCCCCGGCATCGTCGCCGGCTCGATCTTCACCTTCTCGCTGACGCTCGGCGACTACATCATCCCCCAGATCATCGGCAATTCCGCCGCCTATATCGGCATGGCGGTCTACCAGCAGCAGGGCACCGCCGGAAACATCCCCCTCGCCGCCGCCTTCGCCGTGGTGCCGATCGTCATCATGATGGCCTACCTCTGGTTTGCGAAACGGATGGGGGCGTTCGATGCGCTCTAGGCCACCTTTCGCACTCTCCGCCGCCGCCGGTCTCGTCTTTCTGCTCGCGCCGCTCGCGCTCATCTTCCTCTATGCCTTCACCACCGACGAGCGGAGCTACACCTTCCCGCCGCCTGGCCTGACGACGAAATGGTTCGCCGTCGCCTGGGGGCGGCAGGACGTGTGGAACGCGCTCGGCCTCTCGGTCCGGGTCGCCGCGCTCGCCACCGGCCTCGCGCTGATCCTCGGCACGCTCTGCGCCGCGGCCATGGTGCGCACCCGCTTCTTCGGGCGCGAGGCGATCTCGCTGCTGATGATCCTGCCGATCGCGCTGCCCGGCATCATCACCGGCATCTCGCTGCGCTCGGCCTTCTCGCTCATGGATATCCCGTTCTCGACCTGGACCATCGTCCTTGGCCACGCGACCTTCTGCATCGTCGTCGTCTACAACAACGCGGTCGCGAGGCTCCGCCGGCTGTCCGGCTCGCTGGTGGAGGCATCGGCCGATCTCGGCGCCAACGCCTTCCAGACGTTCCGCCATATCATCCTGCCGAACCTCGGCAGCGCGCTGCTCGCCGGCGGGATGCTCGCCTTCGCGCTCAGCTTCGACGAGGTGATCGTCACCACCTTCACCGCCGGCCAGCAGGCGACCCTGCCGATCTGGATGCTGGAGGAGCTGGTCCGCCCCCGCCAGCGACCGGTAACGAATGTCGTGGCGATGATGGTCGTTCTCGTCACATTCCTGCCGATCCTCGCCGCCTATACCCTGACACGCGCGGACGAGGCGCGGTAAGACAGCCCACGGGCAAGGGAGACCGAGATGCAGACCGAGATGCTGATAGGGGGGGCGCTGGTCGCCGGTGCGAACCCGCCCGAGACCGTGTTGAACCCCCGCACCGGAGCGGCGATCGCCGAAGTGCCCGAGGCCACCGAGGCACAGGTCGCCGCCGCCGTCGCCGCCGCGACCGGCGCCTTCGGCGCCTGGTCCCGCTCCACCCCGGCGGAACGCTCAGGCATCCTCTACAGGATCGCCGACCGGATCGAGGCCGAGGCCGACGGCTTCGCCGCGCTCGAGGCACTGAATTGCGGCAAACCGATCAATGCCATGCGGAACGATGAAATCCCCGCCATCGCCGATTGCTGGCGCTTCTTCGCGGCCGCTGTCCGCTGCCAGCACGGTCCGGTAGCCGGCGAATATCTCGCCGGTCACACTTCGATGATCCGCCGCGACCCGGTCGGCGTCGTCGCCTCGGTCGCGCCCTGGAACTACCCGCTGATGATGATGGCCTGGAAGCTCGCGCCCGCCCTCGCCGGCGGCAACACCATCGTCTTCAAACCCTCCGAACAGACGCCGCTGACCGCGCTGAAATTCGCCACGATCCTCGCCGAGGAGCTGCCGCCCGGCGTCGTCAACATCGTGACCGGCCGCGGCGCCAGCGTCGGCGGCGCCCTCGTCACCCACCCCGGTATCGACATGATCTCGCTGACCGGCGATATCGGCACGGGCAAGCGGATGCTCGAAGCCGCCGCCACCAGCGTCAAGCGCACCCATCTCGAACTTGGCGGCAAGGCCCCGGTCATCGTCTTCGACGACGCCGACCTCGACGCGGTGGTCGAGGGGTTGCGCGCCTTCAGCTTCTACAATTCCGGCCAGGACTGCACCGCCGCCAGCCGGATCTATGCCTCGGACGGCATCTACGACCGCCTCGTCGCCGATCTCTCCGCCGCCGCCGCCGGCATCACCCTCGACGCCGCCGACGATACCACCAACGAGATCGGCCCGCTGATCAGCGCCCGCCAGCGCGACCGCGTCGCCGGCTTTGTCGATCGCGCCCGCGCGCTGCCCCATGTCGAGGTCATCACCGGCGGCGCGCCCGGCGCCAACGGCTTCTACTATGCCCCCACGGTCGTCGCCGGCGCCCTGCAGGATGACGAGATCGTCCGCCGCGAGGTCTTCGGCCCCGTCGTCTCCGTCACCCGCTTTTCCGACGTGGATCAAGCCGTCGCCTGGGCCAATGACAGCGACTACGGCCTCGCCTCCTCCGTCTGGACCCGCGACGTCGGTCGCGCCATGGCCACCGCCTCCCGCCTCCGCTACGGCTGCACCTGGGTGAACACCCACTTCATGCTGGTGAACGAAATGCCCCACGGCGGCCTGAAACAGTCCGGCTACGGCAAGGATCTGTCCGCCTACGCGCTGGAGGACTACACCATCCCCCGCCACGTGATGATCAAGCACGACCGGTAGCGTCGCCTGGCAGGCTTCCGGAGCGGACGGCCCGGTTCCACCGGAACGGGGCTTCCGCTCTAGTAGCGCAGGCTGGCGTAGTAGGTCGTGCGCGAGGCTTCGCGGGCCTGGCCGAACGTTTCGATGCCGTGCTCGCGCAGCAGCGGCATCAGGCCGAGGAACACTTCGGCCGTGGCGCGGGCGTCGCCGAGGGCGTTGTGACGGCCGGAGACGGTGACGCCGAGGCGGCCGGCGATCACGTCGAGCCCGTGCGAGGTCTCGTTCGGCCAGGCGAGACTCGCAAGCAACAAAGTGTCGAGCAGCGGCTGGTCGAAACGCACGCCGGTCTCCGCCTCCTTCAGCGCGAAGAACCGCATGTCGAAGGCGACGTTGTGCCCGACGAGCACCGTGTCGCTGGCGAAGGCGTGGAAGGCCGGCAGCGCCTCGGCGATCGTCGGCTGGCCGCGCACCATCGCCTGGGTGATGCCGTGGATCGCGACCCCCGCCTCCGGTACGTGGCGCCGGGGATCGACCAGCGTGTCGAAGGCCTCGCCGGACAGGAGCTTGCCGTTCAGCACCCGGAGGGCGCCGATCTGGATGATCTCGTCGCCGCCTTTCGGGTCGAGCCCCGTGGTCTCGGTGTCGAACACGGTGCAGGCGAGCGAGGCGAGCGGCCGGTCATCGAGCGCGCGGCTCTCGGCGCTCGCGGCGAACAGGTCGAAGTCGTAATATTCCGGCCGGTTCGCCGCCGCCTCGCGCGACTCCTCCGCCTCGGCGAGTGGCAGCAGGAAGCGGAAGAACGCTCGCCCGCCGGTGCGATCCTGTTCGAGCCAGAGCTCGCCACCGTGCCGCTCGACCACGTCGCGCACCGTCAGCGCGGCGTCGGGACTCATCGGTTCCGACTGCCAGCGGCGGAGGGCCTCGACTTCGACGCCGTCGCCGTCCCAGGCGAGATCGAGATGGCCGCGCCCGCCGGCCGGTGCCAGCCGCAGCAGGGCCGGGGCGGGGGCGAGCCGTCCGGCGAGGAAGGCGAGCGCCTGGATCAGCGCGAAGCCATCGACATTGAGCCAGAGTTCGGCATCGACCGCGCCGATCACCGCCGGCCGTCCGGTCTCGGCCTCGATCCGGCGCGCGGCGGCGGCGAGCAGGTCGGCGCCGCGCATCTCCTGCAGCGGCCAGCGCGCGCGGCCGTCGGCCGCGGCCTCGCCTGCCAGCCGGTCGAGCCTCGCGCTCATCGCGGTGACCTCGGCGCGCACGATACCTTGGAAACCCTCGCGCTCGGCCGGTTCGAGGTCGGGATAGTCGAGCATGTCGAGCGCCGCCTGCACGGACGCGACCGAGGCCCGGCTCGCTTCGGTCAGTTCGAGCATTCGCCGGTCGAGCCGCGCCTGCTCCTCCTGCTCCAGCGTGATGTCGTCGAGCAGCAGTACATAGCCGCTGAGCGCGTGCGCTTCGCCGGAGCGCACCGGGGCGAGCAAGACGCGCAAGAGATGCCCGGCCGGCGTCGCGGTGACAAAGCGCGCCGAGGCGGAGGTCTCGCCGCCGGCCAGCCGCCGCTCGACCGTCTCCAGCGCATGCGCGATCTGGCCGGTATCGACCAGCCCGTGGATCGCGCGGCCAAGGCCGATCAGCTCGGCCCCGCGCGACGCGCCGGGCGCGCGCGACACCGCCCGCGACAGGGCGGTTGCCCGGTCGTTGTAGAGCAGGATCCGCCCTTCGAGATTGCAGACGACGACGCTCTGGCGAAGCTCGGCCATCAGCGCGGCGAGCTGGTCGCGTTGCTGGGCCACCCGGTCGCTCGCGGTACTGATCTGCTCGGCGATGGTGGCATTGAGTTCGCGGCGCCGTCCGGCGAGGCCGTTGATCGCGGTGGCCAGCACCCGCATCGGCGCCGCGCCCTCGGGGATGATGTCGGGCGCCGAGCCCGCGCCGATCATCGTCCGCGTCGTGTCCGTCATCCGCGCCGCCGTGCCCGCCCAGGTGGCGTGGAGCCGCGCCCCGACCCAGGCGGCGAGCGCCGCGCCGGCGGCCCACCAGGCGGCGACGAGCACGCCGTGGCTGGCGACGAGTGGCTCGACGGCCGCGTCCACCGCCGCGCGCTCCGCCGGGGGGAGCGTCAGCCGAAGGCCGGCGAGCCCGAGCGCCAGCCAGATACCGACCGCGATGCCCGGCCCGGCGAGGGCGAGGAAGCGGCCGCGGGTCACGACGCCGCCCGGCGTTGGCGAGAGTGCTTCACCCCAGCATCTCCCGAACCTTTTGCACGAGATCGCGGGTCGAGAAGGGCTTGGTCATATAGGCGTCCGCCCCGGCGCCGACGCCGCGCGCCACGTCGGTTTCCCGTCCCTTCGCCGTCAGCATCAGGATCGTCGTGCCGCGCAGGGCGGCGTCGGCCCGCACCGCCTCGCAGACGTCGAAGCCGGTCATCCCCGGCATCATCGCATCGAGCAGCACGAGGTCCGGCCGCTCGCCGCGGATCGCGGCCAGCGCGGCGACCCCGTCCCGGGCGACCAGCACCTCGTACCCCTCGCGCTTCATCATGAACTCGAGACTGACGACGATGTTCGCTTCGTCGTCAGCGATCAGCACCTTGGCCATCGACCTCTCCTCCCGGCTGGAGCGGCAGTCTGAACGCGAAGCACGCGCCGCCGCCCGATTCTGATTCCAGCCACATTTCGCCGCCCAGATGTTCCACGATCTGGCGGCTGATCGGAAGCCCGAGTCCGGTCCCGGCGGGCCTGGTCAGCGAGTCGCCCCCCTGACGGAACTTCTCGAAAATTCCGGCCTGGTCCGCGGCTGGCACCCCTGGCCCGTTGTCCCGCACCGCGACCTTGAGCGCGTCCGCCTCCACGTCCAGCGACACATCCACCCGGCCCGCCCCCTCGGGCACGAACTTCGCCGCGTTCGAGAGGAGGTTCACCATGACCTGGGTCAGCCGGTCAGGATCGGCCTGGACGAGCGGCGCTGTGTCGGGCAGCGCGGTCACAACCACCGCGCCCCGCGAACGGAAGAGCTCGGATGTCGATTTCACCGCCGCGAGGATCAGCGCCCGCGGGTCGACCGCCTCGCTGTGCCACTCGGCCATGCCCGACTCGATCTTCGCCATGTCGAGCACTTGGTTCACGAGCCGCCCAAGGCGCTCGCTCTCGCCGACGATGATGCCGAGGAACTCCTCGCGTTGCTCCTCCTCCATGTCTGGCGTGTCGCGCATCAGCTCGGACAGGGCGCGGATCGAGGTGAGGGGCGTGCGAAGTTCGTGGGTGACCGAGGACATGAAGTCGTCCTTCATCTCGTCGAGGCTTTTCAGCGCCTCGTTCGCCGCTCGAAGTTCGGTCGAGGTCTCCTCCAGCGCCCTCGCATAGGTGCGCAACTGGCTCGCTTCGTCGAGGATCTCGATCACGTCCTCGACGCCGAGCCGTTCCTCCTGCGCCACCGAGGCGACCATCACCCGGGCCGAGGCGCTGCCGATCGCGCCGGCGAGATGTCGCTCCACCTGATCGACGAGGCGCGCGTCCGCGAGGCCGCGCGCCATCGCGCTGGCCCCGCCCTCCCGCGCATGCTCCTCGAAGACCGCGCCTGCCCGCGATTCTCCCAGGAGGCGGTTTGCGAGGTTTCGCAGGTCGTCGAGCCGCGCGCGGCCGCGCCAGAATACCGGCGCCTCGGCCCCGCCGCGGTCGAAGACATCGACGAAGAGCAGGGCCTGGCTCGCCTCCCGCCCCGAAGGCTCGCGCCAGAGCGACAGGCCGACATAGAGGCAGAGATTGATCGAGAGGCTCCAGAACAGGGCATGGGTCAGCGGATCGAGTCCGGTCAGCCCGAACAGGCTCTCCGGTGCGAGCGCTGTGATGCCGAACGGGCCCGCGGTCATGAAGCTCGCGTCGATCCAGCCCGATTTCGCCAGCGACGGCAGCATCAGCGTCCAGATCCAGACCGCGAAGCCGCCGACCAGTCCGCCCGCCGCGCCGGCATGGGTGCCGCCGCGCCAGTAGATGCCGCCGAAGAGCGCGGGCGCGAACTGTGCCACCGCCGCGAAGCTGATGAGCCCGATCGAGACCAGCGCGTAGGCGTCTCCGGCGATCTGGAAATAGAGATAACCGAGCAGCAGCACGCCGAGGATCGCCGCGCGGCGGATGCCGAGCAGCAGCCGCGTGAGATCACCCCCGGCCCGCGCGCCGAACCCCGGCAGGCGCAGCAACGCCGGCATCACGAGGTCGTTGCAGACCATGGTCGAGACGGCGACGGTCTCGACGATCAACATCCCCGTCGCGGCGGACAGGCCCCCGATATAGGCGAAGAGCGCGAGGGTCGTGGCGCCCTGCGACAGCGGCAACGACAGGACGAAGGTCTCGGGATCGCTCGCCGGCCCGAGCAGGAGCAAACCGCCGATGGCGAGCGGGAGAACGAAGACATTGATCGCCAGGAGATACGCCGGGAACAGCCACGCGGCCCGTCTCAGGTGCCGCTCGTCCACGCATTCCACCACCAGCAGCTGGAACTGGCGCGGCAGCAGCAGCACCGACAGGGCCGCGACGAGGATCAGCGCGAACCAGTCGGCATAGCCGAAGGTACTCGCCCCCTTCGCCCCGCCGAGGTGGAGGAGCCCCGCGAGATCCGGCACCGCCGAGGCGCGCGCCCAGATGTCGCCCATCCCATCGAACAGGCCCCAGGTGACGAAGCCGCCGACGGCGAGGAAGGCGGCGAGCTTCACCACCGATTCCGCGGCGATCGCCGCGACCATTCCCTCGTGTCGCTCGGCGCTGTCGAGATGGCGGGTGCCGAAGAGGATGGTGAAGGCGGCCAGCGCCAGTGCTACGAGCAGTGCCCCGTCGCGCCACCAGACCGGATCGGCCAGGCCCGCCCCCGGCCCGTCGGTCAGCAGATGATAGGCCGAGGAGACGGCCTTCAACTGCAGCGCGATATAGGGCAAGATGCCGACCACGGTGATCAGGGTGACCAGCGCGGCGAGGCCCGGGCTCTTGCCGTAGCGGCTGGCGATGAAGTCGGCGATCGAGGTGATCCGGTACTCGCGTGCGATTCGGATCATCTTCCGCACAACCAGCCAGGCGAGGACCATTGCTAGGGTCGGCCCGAGATAGATCGGCAGGAACCAGATGCCGCCGGTCGCCGCGCGGCCCACGCTGCCGAAATAGGTCCAGGCGGTGCAATAGGCGCCGAGCGACAGGGCATAGACCCAAGGGCCGCCGATCACCGACCGCCCGGCCGCGGCGCGTCGGTCGGCGAAAGCGGCGATGGCGAAGAGCAGCGCGAGATAGCCGGCGGAGACGGCCAGAACGACCGGCGCGGCGATCATCGTGTGACCCCTTGGCGGCGCCGCGGGCGGGCGGGGGTCATTTCCGCCGCTCCGACACCCAGGCGAGCGCGGCGATCAGGCCGGCCCAGATCGCGAAGAGCGCGACCGGCAGCGCGGGAAGGCCGAGGATCGTCGACTCCCGGTCCCAGACCATCAACAGCGGAAAGTTCCAGAGCGCGGTGCCGAGCGCGGTGAGCGCGATCAGGACGGCGGGTTTCGGCCGCTCCCTCACAGTGCGTCGAACCGGAAGTGCCGGCCCAGCCATTGCTTGAAGCCGCGCACGATGGCGATCGAATCCTTCAGCGCCTGGCGGTCGAGCGTGCCGAGCTCGCCAAGCCGCACCGCGTTGTCGGGCGTCCGCTTCGCCGCGATCTGGCGCAGGTTATTGTCGAGCTTCAGCCCGATCAGGAAGCGCAGGGCATCGACGAGGTCGCGCGCGAGGGCGGGGTCGATCCTGCCCTCCGCTTCCAGCGCCCGCAGCCGCTCGGCTGTGCCGACCACGTGGTGCCGGTTCTCGAGCGCCAGCGCCCGCACCCCATGCACCAACGGGAAGATGCCGAGCTTCTTGATGTCGATCTCCGCCGCGTCGCGGCCGCGCAGGCCCGGCAGGCGTGACCACCAGCCGCCGCCCTCGCTGAACTGCTCCACCGCGCGTGCGAAGCGGGCGAACCAGGGGCCGCTGTCCGTCAGCAGTTGATCGACATGATCGCGCGCCGCCGCGAGCAGGCTCGCGTCTCCCGCGACCTCCGCGGCGTCGAGGAAGATCGCGAGGTTCATCGGACCTTCCGGGTCGTCGCCATGGATCCAGCGCCGAAGCGACTCCTTGAAGCCGGCGAGCGGCTGGCGCCAGAGCGGTCTGCTCAGCATGATGCCACCGGGGCAGGGCGGATAGCCGAAGCTGATCAGCGCCGCGGTGAAGGCCTCCGTCACCGCCTCGAGGTCCGGGGATTCAAATCCGTCCCGCAGGATCAGCGCGTTGTCCTGATCGGTCTTGAAGATCTGCTCGCCCCGCCCCTCGCTGCCCATGACGATGAGGCAGGAATTCGCGCGCAGGTCGGGTGGCGCCAGCAGATCCCAGAGGCGGCGGAACAATTGGCGGTTCAGCGCGCCGACCAGGCCGGCGATCACTTCGATCCGGACTCCGTCGCGGCGCAGCACCTCGATCAGCCCGTCGATCTGGCCGGCGGCGTCGCGCAGCGCGGCGACATCTCCCGCGGCTTCGATCTCGCGGGCGATGAGGTGGGAATGATTGGTGACGAAGGCCATGAGGTCGAGCTGGCTGAGGACGCCGACCACCTCCTCGCCATCGCGCACGATGACCCGGTGGATCCTGTGGCGCAGCATCAGGATCAGCGCGGTGTAGAGTTCGTCATCGACCGAGACCGACTTCGGATCGAAGATCGCGACCTCGCGTGCCGTAATGCTCGCCGGCGGCTCGGGCCGCAGCAGGGCGTCGCGCAGATCGGTGGTCGTGAAGATGCCGAGCCGGTCGCCGTCGCGCACCAGCGCGCCGGTACGGCCACGCTCGGACAGCAGGCGGCAGAGGCTGACGAGATCGATCTCGCCGTCGACGATTACCGGCTTGCCCAGGTAGGCATCGCCGACGCGGGCGGTCATCAGCGAAACGAGTTCGCGCCGCTCCCGTTGAACGGGATCGACCCGCCCGTCGCCGGGCGGATCGAGATTGAGCGGCGCGCCATTTTCGATGGTCATGGCGCGCCGCGTCTTCAGTGAGCCGAGGCTTCGGCGGCGCCGATGCCGGTCTCGGAGCGGACCTGCTGCGCCGGGAAGCCGGCCCGGTCGATCTTCGCCCGCGGGCTGTTGTCCATCTTGGACACGATCCAGATCGCGAAGAAGGCGAGCGGTATCGAGAAGATCGCCGGCGAGGTGTAGGGGAAGGGGGCCGAGCCGACCGGATGGCCGAGCGTCGCCTCCCAGACCGACGGCGAGAGCACCGTCAGTGTCACCGACGAGATGAGCCCGACGAAGCCGCCGACGACGGCGCCCTTGGTGGTGCAGTCCTTCCAGAGGATCGACAGGAACAGCACCGGGAAGTTGGCCGAGGCTGCCACCGCGAAGGCCATCGACACCATGAAGGCGATATTCTGCTTCTGGAAGGCGATGCCGAGGATCACCGCGATGATGCCGAGGCAGACCGTGGTGATGCGCGAGATGCGAAGCTCGCTGGCGCTGTCCGCGTGCCCCTTCTTGATGACCGTCGCATAGAGGTCATGGCTGACCGCCGAGGCGCCGGAGAGCGTCAGGCCGGCGACAACCGCGAGGATGGTTGCGAAGGCCACGGCCGAGATGAAGCCGAGGAAGATGTTGCCACCGACCGCGTGGGCGAGATGCACCGCCGCCATGTTGTTGCCACCGATCATCTTGCCGTCCGCCGTCAGGAACTCGGGGTTGGTCGAGACGAAGGTGATGGCGCCGAAGCCGATCAGGAAGGTGAGGAGGTAGAAGTAGCCGATCCAGGTGGTCGCCCACATCACCGACTTCCGCGCTTCCTTGGCGGAGGGAACCGTGAAGAAGCGCATCAGGATATGCGGCAGGCCGGCGGTGCCGAACATCAGCGCCATGCCGAAGCTGATCGCCGAGATCGGGTCCTTGATGAAGCTGCCGGGGCCCATGATCGACTGGCCGGCGGTCGCGGCGGCCTCCGGAGTCGTGCCCTCGACCGCGGCGGCGATGTCGGTCTTGACCCGCACCGCGTCGGCGAACATCGCTTCCGGGCTGAAGCCGTAATGGTAGAGCACCATGAAGCCCATGAAGCTGGCACCCGCCAGCAGCAGGCAGGCCTTGATGATCTGCACCCAGGTGGTGGCGGTCATGCCGCCGAAGAGCACGTAGACCATCATCAGTCCGCCGACGAGCACCACGGCGATCCAGTAGTCGAGGCCGAAGAGGAGCTGGATCAGCGAGCCCGCGCCCACCATCTGCGCGATCAGGTAGAAGGCGACCACGACCAGCGTGCCCGAGGCCGCGAAGATGCGGACCGGGGTCTGGGCGAAGCGGAAGGCGGCGACGTCGGCGAAGGTGAACTTGCCGAGGTTGCGCAGGCGCTCCGCCATGAGGAAGGTCAGGATCGGCCAGCCGACCAGGAAGCCGATCGAATAGATCAGGCCGTCGAAGCCCCCGGTCATCACCGCGGCCGAGATGCCGAGAAAGGAGGCCGCCGACATATAGTCGCCGGCGATGGCGAGGCCGTTCTGGAAGCCGGTGATGCCGCCGCCGGCGGTGTAGAAGTCGGCCGCCGACTTGGTCTTCGAGGCTGCCCACTTGGTGATGAACATGGTCATGACGACGAAGGCGGCGAACATGGCGATCGCTGTCCAGTTGGTCGCCTGTTTTTCGCCGCCTTGGATGACATCGGCTGCGAATCCGACGCCAGGCGCCGCGATCAAGCCTGCCGCGAGCGCCGCGGTGATGCGATGAAACTTCATTTCAGCGCCTCACGCTTGATCTTGTCAGACAGCTCGTCGAACTCGCCGTTCGCGCGCCGCACATAGACACCGGTGATCAGGATGGTGAACAGGATCACGCCGAAGCCGATCGGGATACCCCAGGTCATCACGCCTGAGCCAATGCGGGCGGAGAGCACGCCCTTCTGGAAGGCAATAAGCAGGATGAATCCATAGTAGACGACAAGCATCAATATGGTGAGCGTCCAACCGAAACTGGACCGGCGCTCCTTCAATGCTTGATAGTTTGGATCCCTCTGGATCCTGTCGATCACGCTTGTCTCCATGAAACTTAATCTTCCTCCAGTGTTGTTTTATAGACGGCGGTGGCCGCCAAGGATGGGGCCGAACGTATCGGCACATTGGACCCGCGGCTCGAAGATCGCTAGGAAAATTTGGCGCGCCTTGTCCCCCACATTAGTCGGCGGGCCTCGCGCGCCGTCTTGTCGAGCGCGCGGAGACCGTGGCGGAGGGGCGCGCGTCGAGGTCGTTCGGCCGTCTGGCGCTGGCTGAAAGAGCGGGCTTCGAGCTGGCGCGACCTTGCGCTAGAGTGCCCATCGCAGATCGGGGAGACCATAGGATGAAGATCGCCGCGGCGGCCTATCCGATTGACTGGCACAATCGGTGGAACGAATTCGTCGGAAAGCTGCGGGTCTGGGTGCGGACGGCGGCGGAGAACGGCGCGGGTCTGCTGGTCTTTCCGGAAAACGGCGCGCTCGAGCTCGCCAGCCTCGCCGGGGAGGAGAATGCGAAGGATCCGGCGCGGGCGCGCGAGGCGGTCAGCGCGCGGATCAGGGATGTCGATGAACTGCATGCGAGCCTTGCCCGCGAGTTCGGCGTCCATATCTGCGCGAGCTCGGGGCCGCTGAGGGCGGAAAGTGGGGTGAAGGTCAGCCGGGCGCGGTTCTTCGCCCCGAGTGGCGCGATGGGTTTCCAGGACAAGCAGTCGCCGAGCGCCTTCGAAACCGAGGTGGAGCAGATCTCGGGGGGGACCGTCGGGCGGATCTTCGCGACCGACCTCGGCCGGATCGGCGTCCTGCCCGGCGGCGACGCGGCGTTCGCCGCGCCGGCGCTGGCGATGGCGGCGGCGGGGGCCGAGATCCTGCTCGTGCCGACCTGCGCGCCCGACAGCCGGGCGTTCTGGCGGGCGCGGATCGCGGCGCGGGCGCGGGCGGTCGAGACCCGCTGCTTCGTCGCGCAGGCGGTGACGGTGGGCGAGGCCGACTGGCTTGCGACCGCGACGAAGAACGTCGGCGCCGCCGCGGTCTTCGCCCCGCCCGAGGACGGTTTGCCCGAGGACGGAACCGTCGGATCCGGCAAGATGAACGCCGCCGGCTGGGTCTATGGCGAGGTGGACCTCGAGGCGCTGCGCGTCGCGCGCGGCGCCCGGCCCGAACCTGTGCCGGCCGCGGCGTTCCGCGTGGAGACGGTCGCGCTCGGGACGCTGGAGGCGGAGCCGGCGCAGGGCTCCCCGGCGGGCAGCCCTACGGATTGACGGCGGACCAGAGCATGCGGCAGCGGGTGCCGGACCGGCAATAGGCGAGCACCGGGCCGGGCAGCTCGGCCAGGGCCGCGCCGAATTCGTCGAGATCGCGCGACGTGATCGCGCCGGAGACCACCGGCACGAAGGCGAAGGCGAGGCCCCGTGCCTCGGCTTCGGCGCGGATCAGCGCGACCTCCGGCTGGTCGGCGCTCTCGCCGTCGGGGCGGTTGCACATGATCGCGCGAAAGCCGCGGGAGGCGATTTCGGCGACGTCGTCGACGCTGATCTGCGGCGCGACACTGTAGTCGGGGGTAATCTCGGTGATGGTCATGGGTGATTCCGGCGAAGGGGATGTCCGAAGGGGGCGGGTGTCTGATCGCGGGATAGCCGCCGCGTCGCGGGGGTGCAATGGCGCAGCCCTCAGGCCTCGCCGGCAAGCGGGTGGATCGGCAGCGCGGTGGTGCTCTTGATGACTTCCATCGACAGCGACGAGGTGACGTTGAAGATGCTGACCTCCTTGATCAGTGCGCGGTAGAAATCGTCGTAGGCGCGGGCGTTCGGCACCTGAACCTTGAGGATATAGTCGATGTCGCCGGCGAGCCGGTGCGCCTCGATCACCTCGGGGCGGGAGCGGACGGCGCGCAGGAACTGGTCGAGCCAGTTCGCGTCGTGCTGGGAGGTGCGGATCAGCACGAAGAAGCAGCTTTCGAGCCCGAGCTTCTCGGGGTCGAGCAACGCCACCTCCGCGCGGATCACGCCCGCCGCCTTGAGCTTGCGGATCCGATTCCAGACCGGGGTCTTGGACGCGCCGACCCGACGGGCGATTTCGTCAAGGGAAAGGCTTGAATCCCGTTGCAGGAGCGAAAGAATGTTCCGATCCAGTTCGTCGAACACCGCGGTCATTCCGCTTTCTCCAGCATCACGAGGGGTTCGTTCTTGAGTTTCGTCACAGGCGGAACAATCGCCTTATTTTCAGCCGGACATTGAAGAAAATAGGGAAAAAGTTCTATATGGAACCTGGAACGCAGGGACAAGCGGGTTATGCGGCATTTTCCGGTCTTCGTCGACCTTCGCGGTCGGCGCATAGTGGTTTCCGGCGCGGGTGACATCGCGGTCGCGAAGTTGCGCCTGCTGCTGCGGACCGAGGCCGGGATCAGCGTCTTCGGCACGGATCCGGACCCGGCGGTGCTCGGCTGGGCGGCGCGCGGCCTGATCGCCTTCGAGGCGCGGCCGATCCACGCCGGCGACGCCGAGGGCGCCGTCCTGCTCTATGGCGCGAACGGCGACGCCGCCGAGGATGCGCGGGCGGCGACGATCGGCCGGGCGGCCGGGGCGCTGGTCAATATCGTAGACGATCTCGAAGGCAGCGCCTTCATTACCCCCGCGATCGTCGATCGCGATCCGGTAACGGTGGCGATCGGCACCGAAGGCGCGGCGCCGGTTCTGGCGCGCAAGATCAAGGCCGAGATCGAGGCGCTGCTGCCGGCGGCGCTCGGCCGGCTGGCGCGGGTCGGGCAGGGGTTCCGCGCGCGGCTCGAGGCGCTGGACGGCAAGGCGCGGCGGCTGTTCTGGACCCGGTTCTATTTCGAGGACGGCCCGCGCGCCATCGCCGACGGCGAGGCGGCGGCGCGGGCGGCGCTGGAGCGGCTGGCGGCGGAGGGCGTCGATGGCGCGCGCGAGGGCTTCGTGCACCTGATCGGCGCGGGACCGGGCGACCCGGAATTGCTGACGCTGCGGGCGCGGCGCCTGTTGCACGAGGCGGACGTGGTGATCCACGATCGGCTGGTGCCGGCGGCGATCCTGGAGCTTGCGCGGCGCGAGGCGCTGATCCTCGACGTCGGCAAGACCCCCTATGGCGCGTCCTGGAAACAGGCGGACATCGACGCGCTGATCGTCGCCCAGGCGCGGAGTGGCGCCACCGTCGCGCGGCTGAAGGGCGGCGACCCGGCGATCTTCGGTCGGCTGGACGAGGAGATCGAGGCCCTGGAGGCGGCCGGTATCGGCTATGCCGTGGTGCCGGGCGTGACGACATCGAGCGCGGCGGCGGCGGCGATCGGCCAGTCGCTGACCCGGCGCGGCCGCAATTCGAGCTTTCGCGTGCTGACCGGCCATGACGTCGATGGCTTCGCCGATCAGGACTGGCGCGCGCTGGCGAAGCCGGGTGCCACGGCGGCGATCTACATGGGCGTGAAGGCCTCGCGCTTCCTGAGCGGCCGGCTGCTGATGCATGGCGCGGCGGCGGATACGCCGGTGACCGCGATTGAAAACGTCAGCCGGCCCGGGCAGCGGGTGTTCGCGACGACCCTCGTCGACCTGCCCCGGGCGCTCGGCGAGGCGCGGACCGACGGGCCGGTGATGATTCTCTATGGACTGGAGCCACGGGCCGCGACGGCGGCGCTGAGCCAAGTGAAGGAGGCGCTCTGATGGCGCGCGTGTTCAAGCCGCTGATGGCGACCGCCAACGACCTGCTGGAAGGCGATGTCGTCTATTTCACCGGGAACGGGGACTGGTCCCGCCATATCGCGGAATCCGCGCTCGCCACCAATCAGGAGGCGGCGGACGATCTGCTGCGTCGCGCGTCGGCCTTTCCGAACCAGGTGGTCGGCGTCTATCTGGTGGAGGCGGCGCTCGATGCGCGCGGTCGCGCCGCGCCGGCGCATTTCCGCGAGGTGTTCCGCACCCGCGGCCCTTCCAACTACCCTGAGCATGGCCGGCAGGCGGAGCGTTCCGATGTATAGTTATTCCGATTTCGACCGCGATTTCGTCAATGCCCGCGTCGCCGAGTTCCGCGACCAGGTCGAGCGTCGGCTGACCGGTAGCCTCAGCGAGGACGAGTTCAGGCCGTTGCGGCTGATGAACGGCCTCTATCTGCAGCTCCATGCCTACATGCTGCGCGTGGCGATCCCCTATGGCACGCTCAATTCCACCAAGATGCGGCGGCTCGCCGATATCGCCGAACGCTGGGACAAGGGCTACGGCCATTTCACCACGCGCCAGAACATCCAGTACAACTGGCCGAAGCTGCGCGAAGTGCCGGACATTCTGGAGGCGTTGGCCGAGGTCGAGATGCATTCGATCCAGACCAGCGGCAACTGCATCCGCAACGTGACCGCTGATCATTTCGCCGGCGCCGCCGCCGACGAGATCGAGGATCCGCGGCCCACCGCCGAGCTGATCCGGCAATGGTCGACCGACCATCCGGAATTCGCCTGGCTGCCGCGCAAGTTCAAGGTCGCGGTGACGGGCTCGCCGCATGACCGCGCTGTCACGAAATCGCATGACATCGGCCTCAGGATGGTCCGCGACGAGGCGGGTGAACCGGGCTACGAGGTCTCCATCGGCGGCGGATTGGGACGGACTCCGATGATCGGCAAGGTGGTGCGGGAGTTCCTGCCCAAGGCCGATCTGCTGGCCTATCTGGAAGCGATCCTGCAGGTCTACAATCTGGGCGGGCGGCGCGACAACAAGTTCAAGGCGCGCCTGAAGATCCTGGTGCATGAGGAGACGCTGGAAAACGTCCGGGCCAAGGTCGAGGCGGCCTTCGCCGCGAACCAGGCCCTGCTGCCCCGGGTCTCGCCCGCGCTGGTCGCCGATATCGAGGCGGCCTTCGCGCCTCCGGCGTTCGAGCCGGCGCTCGACATGGCGCCGGCGCTGAGCGCGGGCCTGCGCGCCTGGATCGACACCAACGTCGCCGAGCACAAGCTGGCGCATTACGCCATCGTGACGATCTCGCTGAAGCCGATCGGCGGCACGCCGGGCGATGCGACGGCCGAACAGATGCGGGTCATGGCCGATCTCGCCGAGGAATTCGGCCATGACGAGCTCCGCGTCAGCCACGAGCAGAACGTGATCCTGCCGCATGTGCCGCGCCGGCACCTCGCCACCATCTACGCGCGGCTGCGCGCGGCGGGGCTCGGCACGGCTAACGTCGGGCTGATCTCGGACATCATCGCCTGCCCGGGGATGGACTATTGCGCGCTGGCGACCGCGCGCTCGATCCCGGTCGCGCAGGAGATCGCCGAGACCTTCGCCGACCTCGACAGACAGCGCGACATCGGGCCGCTCAAGATCAAGATCTCGGGCTGCATCAACGCCTGCGGGCATCACCATGTCGGCCATATCGGCATCCTCGGGCTCGATCGGGCCGGGGTGGAGAACTATCAGGTGACGCTCGGCGGCGACGGCACGGAAACCGCCGCCATCGGCGAGCGGGCGGGCCCCGGCTTTTCGGCCGAGGAGCTGGTGCCGGCGATCTCGCGGCTGATCGAGGCCTATCTCGACCAGCGGCTGGAGCCGGGAGAGACTTTTCTGCAGGCATATCGTCGCCTCGGGGCCGAGCCGTTCAAGGCCGCGCTCTATCCGGCGCAGGAGGCGCGGTCCGATGCGGCTTGAACGGGATGGTGAACTGGTCGGCCTCGCGGTCGATCGCGTCGGGGCGCTGAATCTCGACTACGAGGACGCGCATCCGCGCGACGTGCTGGCGGGCGTGCTCGACGAATTCCCCGGCCGGACGGCGATGGTTTCGTCCTTCGGGGCGGACGCCGCCGTGTTGCTGCATCTGGTGTCGCAGGTCGACCGAGCCGCGCCGGTGCTGCTGGTCGATACGCTGATGCTGTTCGAGGAAACGCTGAAATATCAGCGCGAGCTGTCGGCGCATCTCGGCCTGACGAATGTTCAGCATGTGCGGCCGAACCCGGTCGATCTGGCGCGGGTCGATCCTGACTGGACGCTGAACCGGACCGACCAGGACGCCTGCTGCGACGTGCGCAAGGTGCTGCCGCTGGAACGGGCGCTGGAGCCCTATTCGGTGCTGATCACCGGGCGCAAGCGCTTCCAGGCCAGCACGCGCGCCGCGCTGGCCACCTTCGAAGCGGATGGGGCGCGGCTAAAGGTGAACCCGCTGGCCGGCTGGACCGCGCGGGACCTGTCGGACTACATGACCGCGCATGATCTGCCGCGGCATCCGCTGGTCGCCAGGGGCTATCCCTCGATCGGCTGCGCGCCCTGCACCACCAAGGTCGCACCCGGAGAGGATCCGCGCGCGGGCCGTTGGCGCGGCAGCGACAAGGTGGAATGCGGTATCCATTTCGGCGCCGACGGCCGGATCCTGCGGGCGTCGTGAGGGGAGAGCGGGCATGAGCGTTCTGGTAAGGGACGAGGGATTCGTCGCCGACGACCTCGCGAATGTGCATTTCCTGGCGCTCGATGCGCTGCTGGAGGCGTCCGACGCGGATTTCGCGGGCGAGCAGGCGGTCGAACTGGCTGTCGATTTCCCGAACGACCGCGACCCGGCGGAACTGGCGCCCTGGCTCGGCCGGGTCGCCGTCGTGCGGGTCGCCTTTCCGGCGATGGGCGACGGCCGCGGCCTCTCGATCGCGCGGCGGCTGCGGGCGATGGGCTATTCGGGTCGGCTGCGCGCGGCTGGCCCGATGATCGTCGATCAGGTCCGCGCCGCGCGCCGGGTGGGCTTCGACGAGATCGAGTTGCCCGAGGGCGTGGCGAACCGCCAGCCGGAGGCATTGTGGAAGGCCGCGCCCGCCGCGTCCTACCGCGCGCGGGTCTTCGGCTGAGAGGCTGTCTGGAAATTCGGCGGCGGAGGTCCGGCGAGGGATTTTGTGTCCCGGCAGGAGGTCATGGGGGGCAATATCGGGGATATTGGTCCTCGTGACCAACGCACCGGGGCGCGAAAGGACCCGCCGGACCGACCCGTCCGTGTTTCCAAACAGCCTCTGACGTCACTGGACCCCGGACCGGCTTTCGGGATATGCGAGCCGCGTCGCGCGCTAGCGCGGCGGAAGTCTCCGCGACCTTCCTGAAAAAACGGATCCCGACCATGAACAGAACCCTGCTGGCGGGCACGGTCGCGATGGCGATCGTCGTGCTTGCCTCGAATATCCTCGTGCAGTTTCTCGTCGGCGACTGGCTGACCTGGGGCGCCTTCACCTATCCCTTCGCCTTTCTCGTGACCGACCTGATGAACAGGCTTCAGGGGCCGGCGGCGGCGCGGCGGGTGGTCTATGCCGGCTTCGTCACCGGCCTCGTCTGCAGCGTGATCGGCACCCAGATCGTCGGCGAATTCGGGCCGCTGGTCAGCCCGCGCGTGGCGGCCGCCTCGCTGACCGCCTTCCTGCTCGGCCAACTGCTCGACATCACCGTCTTCAACCGGCTGCGTCGCGGCGTCTGGTGGCGCGCGCCGCTGGTTTCGAGCGTACTGGGCAGCGCGGTCGATACGCTGGCGTTCTTCACCATGGCCTTTTCGGCGAGCCTCGCCTTTCTCGCGCCCGGTGTCGATGTCGCCTGGGCGAACGAGCCGGTGGCGATGCTCGGCCGGGGGCCGGTCCTGCCGCTGTGGATCAGCCTCGCCGTCGCCGATTTCGGTGTGAAACTCGCCATCGCCGTTTTCGCGCTGGCGCCGTTCCGCGCGCTGGTCTGGCAATATCGGGCGGGAGCCGCGAAATAGTTCTTGCGTTTCGAAACGGTGGTGGCACCATGAACGCAACCGCAACAACTGGAAGGAGGTGATCCAATGTCTGAACGGACCTTGGAGCTTTTGGTCGTGTCAATGCGTGGGGTGACCGTCTGAGGGGCAGACCCCTCCGACCAGGGTGACCGACGCTTGGCGTTGAGCCGGACCGGCCAACCTCCAAGCCCAACCGATCCGAGGGGTCGCGGTGTTCCGCGGCCCCTTTCCGTTGCAGATTCCGCCCTTGCCATCGGATCTTCCCATGTTGCGCATCACCGACGAGATTGTCCTCCAGGACTGGGAACTGGCCGAGAGCTTCGTCCGCTCCTCGGGGCCGGGGGGGCAGAATGTGAACAAGGTCTCGACCGCCGTGGAACTGCGGTTCGAGGCGGAACGCTCGCCGAACCTTCCGGCGGAGGTGAAGGCGAGGCTGCGGCGACTCGCCGGCTGGCGCTGGTCGGGCGAGGGCGCGCTGATCGTCACGGCGGAGACCCATCGCAGCCAGGCGATGAACCGCGTCGAGGCGCGGGACAAGCTGCGCGACCTCATCCTCCGCGCGCTGGAGCGGCCGAAACCCCGGCGCGCCACCCGCCCGACGCTCGGCTCGGTGCGGCGGCGGCTGGATGCCAAGGCGCGGCGGGGGGTGGTGAAGGCCGGGCGCGGGCCGGTGGACGACGACGTCTGAACCGGGCGCCGGTTGTGGCCGGGGCGGCGCGGCCTTTGCCGCGCCACCGGAGCGCGCGGGTGCGCGCGAGTCTTTTGCTTGTTTTCCAACTGTTGTCGGAAAACGACTGCTCTCCAGGTTAGCAAACCTGAATGAAACCGGGGCGCCGGGGCTATTCGGCGGCGATCAGGCGCGGCGTCGGGCGGGGTCGGACGATACGGTCGGCGCCGACCACGAACTCCGTGCACCGGCCGACGACGACGCCAAGCTTGCCGGGGCCGTATGAGCCGGGCACGTAGCCGAGCCGACGCAGCACGTTTCCGAGTTCGGCGATCGTCATTCCATCACGCGCGGGGTTCTCGTTCAACGCGCGTCGGATCAGGCTGACCAGGGACGGAGGCGCGGGTGCCACCACCGGGGCGGCGGCGACGACGCGGGGCGGAGCGGGCAGCACGGTAAAGCCGGAGCAGGCGGCGCGGAGCGCGGCGGGTGGTTCGAGATGCGAGAAGCCGTGGCAGAGAACCCCGACCTCGCGTGCCCGGTAGGCCAGCGCCGTGAAATCGCTGTCGCCTGAGACGAGGCAAAGCCCGTCGATCGCGCCGGAACGCATGAGGTCCATCGCCTCGATCACCAGTGCGATGTCGGCGGCGTTCTTGCCGCAGGGCAGCACGAGGCGCGGCTCGATCGCGAGCGCCTCGAGGCTGACGCGCCAGTTCTGGAATGCTCCGGCCGCGCCGTAGGCCCGGCGAATCCGCGGCTCGCCGAAGGACGCCGCCTCGAAGATAACGCGCATGGCGATGGAGGCCGGCACGTTCTCGGCATCGATCAGCACGGCGAGGCGGCGTGTCGCGGGGGGTGGAGTTGGACCAATTGGCATCGGGTGTCGGGTGCGATCTTCGGCTAAGGGTTGCGGATAGGAGATCGTGGCCCGACGACGGGCGTCTGGCAATTTCCTTGCGATGACAGGATTAATCGCCTTCGCAGTCGACGCGCCCGCGGGGGCGGTGCTATTGCCGGCGCGCGAGGTCGATGGGGAGATCAAGCGATGGAAACCATTTCGGAGAACGCCGCGTTCGGGGGCGTGCAAGGGGTCTACAAACACGCGTCGGAGGCTTGCGGCTGCGACATGACCTTCGCGGTCTATCTGCCCCCGCAGGCCAAGGATGGGCCGGTGCCCGTGCTCTGGTATCTCTCGGGTCTGACCTGCACCCATGAGAATGCGATGGTGAAGGCCGGGGCGCAGGGCTGGGCCGCGCGCGAGGGGCTGGCGCTGGTCTTTCCCGACACCTCGCCGCGCGGCGCCGATATCGCCAATGACGAGGCCTTCGACCTCGGGCAGGGCGCCGGGTTCTATGTCGATGCGACCGAGAAACCCTGGGCGCCACATTTCCGGATGTGGAGCTATGTTACCGAGGAACTGCCTGGCCTCGTCTTCCGGAATTTCGAGCTCGAGGAGGGGGCGCAGGGCATCACCGGCCATTCGATGGGCGGGCACGGCGCGCTGACGATCGCGCTCACCTGTCCCGACCGGTTCCGCTCGGTCTCGGCTTTCGCGCCGATCGCCAATCCGACCGAGTCGGACTGGGGCCGCAAGCAGTTCGCGGCCTATCTCGGCGCCGAGGGGCCGGCCTGGGCGCGGCACGACGCGAGCCTTCTGCTCCGGGAAAAGGGCTGGAAGGGTACGATCCTCGTCGATCAGGGCACCAGTGACCAGTTCCTCGACAAGCTGCGGCCCGGCGCGCTGATGGCGGCCGTCGCCGAACGCAAGCAGGCGGCCGTGCTGCGGATGCAACCGGGGTACGACCACAGCTATTTCTTCGTCTCGAGCTTCATGGAGGATCATGTCGTCTTCCATGCCGAGGCGCTGCTCGCGTGATCTATGTCGACGCCGACGCCTGCCCGGTGCGGGACGAGGCGGTGCGCGTCGCCGAGCGGCACGGGGCGCCGCTCACCTTCGTCGCCAATGGCGGCATCCGGCCGAGCCGGCATCCCCTGGTGCGGATCGTGGTGGTCGAGGCCGGGGCCGACGCGGCCGACAAGTGGATCGCAGAGCGGATCGGGCCGGGTGACATCTGCGTCACCGCCGACGTGCCGTTGGCCGCGCGCTGCGTCGAGGCCGGGGCGCGGGTGATCGGCCACGACGGCTCGGCCTTCACACCCGGCAACATCGGCGATCGGCTGTCTATGCGCGATCTGATGGCCGACCTGCGCGCCGCCGACCCGTTCAGGCAGGGCGGCAACAAGGGTTTTCGTCCCGCCGATCGGGCCCGGTTCCTGGAGGCGCTGGAGCGCGAGTTGCGAGCCGTCGGCCGAAGCTAGAGCAATCTCCAACCAGACCGGATCGTCTGGTGGTCAGGATATTGCGCTAAATCAAGACTCTGGAGCGGTTGAGCCGGCTCTGCGGGATCGGACTCCACTCTAGAACAGCCCTTCCGCGTATTCCGGCCGCGGGTCCAGGCCGGCGGCCTTCTGGCGGCGGATCTCGGCGGCGACGCGGGCCACCGTCGCCATGCGCTGGGCGGAGGCCGGATGCGTCGAGAGGAGCGCGCCGCCGCCGGCGAGCGCGGGGCTGGTGAAGAGCAGCGCCCCGCGCTCCGGATCGTAGCCCGCGCGCGCGGCGATGAAGGCGCCGAGCGTGTCGGCTTCGAGCTCATAGGTCTGGCTGTAGGCGCGGCCGCCGACCGCGGCGCCGAGATCCATCGCCTGCTGAACCGCCTCGTCGCTCGCACCCATTCCGCCGTAGCCGCCAGCCGCGACCACGAGGCCGCCCATGACCATGGCGCCGAGGATGCTCTGCTGCTGCTGCTTGCTGATATGCTGGGCGATCTGGTGGCTCGCCTCGTGGCTCAGCACGAAGGCGATCTCGTCGTCGCTCGTCATCTGGTCGAGCAGGGCGGCGCTGACCACGATGATCGGCCGACCCTCGTCATTGAGCGTCTGGAAGGCATTCGGCGGCATGCGCGGATCGGTTTCGAGCCCGATGGCGAAATCGCAGGACTTGCCGGCGCCGCCGCGCTCCTCGCGGCAGAATTTCTCGGCCACCGGCTCGACCCGCGCGGCGACGCGGCGAAAGTCGGCCGGGGTGCGCGCCTTGCCGCCGGTCCGTTGGGCGACCGGCGCGGCCGGGGCGGCGCCGTCGGCGACCGGTACCTGATAGGTCGTGCCGCAGGCGGCGAGCAGCAGGCAGAGGGCGGCGGCGACGTTTCTCGACATGGGCTTCCTACTCCGGGTTCCGGCGCAGATTTCCGGTCTCGCCGCCCGACTGTCCAGTCCCGGAACCGTGATCGGTCCATGCGACGCGCCCGGCGAGCGCTCGGGCGGGATCCCGCCCCTCGAAGGCGGCCGCGAGAAACGGCCCGAGCACCCCCGCCGCCTTCAGCCCGGCGGCCGCGTCGTGGCCAAGGCCCCGGACCACCAGATGCCGCGCGTTGGGCGGCGCCGGAAAGCGCGACCAGTGCGCGCGTTCCGCCGGCCCGTCGCCGTTCATCGTGACATAGCGCGTCCGCGCGTTGAACCGGCCTGCCAGCGACGGGAAGCGGAAGTCCTCGATCGCGGCGACATAGTCCCGCCACCGGCTCTCGCCCGGCACCACCCCGGGCATGACGCTGAATTGCGGCGCGAAGGCGACGCAGGTTTCCATGGCGACGAAGTTCGACATCAGGATCGCGTTGAAGCCACCCATGCTGTTGCCGAGCCCGAGGATCCGGGCGCCGGGCGCCAATGGTGCGACAAGCTCCGCGACGCGGGCGAAATCGACGCGGTTGCCCCAGCTGCGGGTCTTGTCGAAGACGAAGGCCGAGGCGGCGCCGAGCGACGCCATGGTGCCGACGAACTCGGCCCGCTGGGTGTCGATGCCGCCGAGCGCGTGGCCGACCCCGGTGAAGCAGAGGACGAGCGTCCGGGCCGCCGGCCGGTCGATCGCCGTCACCTTCAGCGCCGCGTCCTCATGCAGAAGCCGCTGTGCGCTCGGTTTCGGGTCGCGAAGGCCGAGGCGGCCGAGTAGCGCGCGGGCGGGTTTCATCACGACCTCGGGGTGGCGTCACACGCACAGGTTGCATGAAGCCACCACCGAAGTCGAGGGGATCAGCGCCGCCGGGCCACCACCGCGAGTCCGCCAATGGCGACGATCAGCAAACCGGCCGCGCCCGGCAACGGGATCGGCGCCACGGGGGCGCTCATCGAGGCGACCGCGGAGGCGTCACCGGCGTTGATCTGGTCCAGCGCCGCCTCGGAGAGCTGTTCGTGGACGACGAAATTCGGATGGATGTCGTCGAAGAACGCGCGATAGCGCCCCTGCCGGGTGGAGCAGGGGTTGTCGTCCTCGTCGAGGCAGGGCGTCGTCACGTCGCGTACGCCATAGGCGCGCGGGTTCTCGACCAGCGCGTTGAAGAGGGCGTAGGCGCTGACCTTGCGCACGGTCGTCCCGTCCTGACGCAAGGCGATGATCTCGCGCCGCAGCTGGCGGTTGAAGGCCTTCACCCCGGCCGTCGCGGCACGTGCGCCGGAGGGATCGCCACGGAATTGCGGGATTGCCCCGAGGTTGGGCAGATCGAAGATCAGGAAATCCTCGACCCCGCTCCGCGCCAGCAGCGCGGCGGTGTCGCCCACCGCCTGCGCCGCCGCTCGCCCGACCCGGACCGAACGGCTGGCGCCGTCGGTGTTCAGGATGTCGTTGCCCCCGGCCCAGAGCGCCAGAAGTGGCCGGTCGCCCCTGCGCGCATCGTCGAGCGAGCGATAGCGCGTGGCCTGGGCGCGCAGGTCGGGAATGCCGTCGTTCGTGGTGCGCGCCGTCGCCCCGCCCCAGGCATGGTTGCCGGTCGGCAGCCCTTCCGCGCGGAAGGCGTCGGCCACATGCTCGGCCCAGACCGGCCCGTTGGAAAAGCGACCGCGGTAGTAGGGCGGGCTTTTCGGCACCTGATGAAAGCTGGTGCGATAGACGTTGCCGATGTCGCTGAGGCTGTCGCCGAGCACGTGAAAGCTGGTGTAGTCGACCGTGGCGCCGGTGGCCGGCCCGATCGCCGCGAGGGCGAGCCCCGCCCCGAGAACGGCCCCGAACAAAGCGCGCATCGCAGTTCCTCCCCCGCCGGTTTTTCGAAGAAGTAGAGGAACTGGCGTACAAGGCAATCGTGTCAGTCGGCGGAGCCATTGTTTTCCGCGGTAGCGCGGCGCGAATCCGCTCGCGAGCGCAGCGCGGCGGCGTGCCGGTTTTCCAGCACCACGCCATAGCCGAGCCCGGCGAGAAAGCCGCCGAGATGCGCTTCCCAGGCCAGCATGCCGCCGAGGCCGACATACATCACGACATTGATCCCGATCAGCACCAGCACCCGGCGCCAGACCGGGCTGGCCGGGACCCCGGCCGCCCGGTGCCGGCGGTAGTCCCAGACCGTCCAGACCCCGAGGAAGGCGAAAACCGCGCCCGAAGCGCCGACCATCGGCGCCGGGCTGGACGAGAGCAGGCCGAAGGCCGCGCCGCCCGCCACCGCGCCGACGAAGAAGATCGGCAGGATGGTTCCCGCGCCGTAGCGGTCGCCGACGAAGCGACCGAGTGCCAGCAGCACAGCCATGTTCATCGCCATATGCAGGAAGCCGCCGTGCAGCAGCGCGTGGCTGAGGAACATCGTCACCGGCTGCGCCTGGTAGAGCGGTTGGGCGCCGTGGAGCAGGCTCGCCCAGAAGGCGCCCGAGCGCAGCACCCGCATCCTGAGCGAGGGGTCGAAGACATAGCCGGCGTCGGCGGCGGTCAGCAGCAGCTCGACGCCCGCGATGACGAAAAACAGCGTGAGCAGGCTCCGCGGCAGCGGCTTGTGGACATAGGGCTTGCGCTCGGGGACGGTCATCGGAACCTTCGGGATCGCGGAAACGCCGCCATGCTGCGCAGCCGCCGCCGTCGGCGCAAGCGGAAACGCGGTCCGGTCCCGGCGCCCGGATCAGGCGTGGGAGAGGGCGGCGGGTGGTCGCGGGTCATCGCGCCAGCGCCGCGTTTCGATCGAAGGTGACGAACGGGCTTGTATCGATTCATGTCCGGACCGATAGCCGATGGAAAACAAGCAAGGGGAGCAAACATGCGACTCAAGGGTCGGACGATTCTCGTCACCGCCGCCGGTCAGGGCATCGGCCGGGCCAGCGCCATCGCCTGCGCCGCCGAAGGGGCCCGCGTCATCGCAACCGATCTGCGCGCCGACCTGCTCGACGGGCTCGGCATGGAGACACGGGCGCTCGACGTCACCGACGCGGCGGCGGTCGCGGCGCTGGTGGCCGAGATCGGGCCGCTCGACGGGCTCTTCAATTGCGCGGGCGTCGTGCATGGCGGCACGCTGGCCGAGGTGACGGACGACGACTGGGATTTCGCCTTCGCCCTCAATGTCACGGCGGCGATGCGGCTGACCCGCGCCTGCCTGCCCGGCTTGCTGGCGCGGGCGGCGGAAACCGGGGACGCCAGCGTGCTGAACATGGCCTCGATGGCTTCCTCGATCAAAGGCTTCCCCAACCGCTGCGTCTACGGCGCGACCAAGGCGGCCGTGATCGGCCTCAGCAAGTCGATCGCCGCCGACCATGTGAGGCAAGGCCTGCGCTGCAACGCGCTTTGCCCCGCCACCGTCGATACGCCGAGCCTGCGCGGGCGTATCGCCGCGGCCGCCGATCCGGTCCAGGCCGAGAAGGACTTCATCGCCCGCCAGCCGATGGGCCGCCTCGCAACGGTCGAGGATATCACGCCGATGGTCGTCTATCTCCTCTCGGGCGAGAGCCGCTTCGTCACCGGACAGGCGGTCCTCGTGGATGGCGGGGTGACGATTTGATCGCCAAGGCGTATCACGAGCGGGTCCGTATCGACGCGATCGGCAAAGGATCCTGGATATCCGGCAAGGCGGCGACGACCCGCCGCGATCCGGAAATCGCGGCTGAGTTCCGCGCCTGAGGGGCGGGTCGCGGCACATTGGTCGCTCTTGCCTCCCGCCAGGCACGCGGAGCTACTGGACGACGGATCAATGCCTTGACCAGGATCGCTTCTCGCGATCCCTGGCAAGGCGGGGGAGTTCGCGCGCCTCTTCGGCATCGGGATGGGGGATGGGGAAATGAAACTGCTTCGCTTCGGCCCGAAGGACCAGGAACGGCCCGGGCTGCTCGACGCCGGCGGCCGCCTTCGCGATCTCTCCGCGCATGTCGAGGATATCGCCGGCGACGCGTTGCTGCCCGAGGGGTTGGCGCGGCTGGCCGCGATCGATCCCGACAGCCTGCCGCTGGTGACGGGCGATCCCCGAATTGGCCCCTGCGTCGGCCGGATCGGCAAGTTCATCTGCATCGGCCTCAACTATGCGGATCACGCCGCCGAGTCGGGACTGGCCGTGCCCACCGAGCCGGTGGTGTTCAACAAATGGACCAGCGCCATCTGTGGCCCGAACGATGATGTCGAGATTCCGCGCGGCTCGAAGAAGACCGACTGGGAGGTCGAGCTCGGCGTCGTGATCGGCAAGGGCGGCCGCTACATCGAGGAGGCCGACGCGCTGTCGCATGTCGCAGGCTTCTGCGTCGTCAACGACGTCTCCGAGCGCGAATGGCAGATCGAGCGCGGCGGCACCTGGGACAAGGGCAAGGGTTGCGACACCTTCGGTCCGATCGGTCCCTGGCTGGTAACGCCGGACGAGGCGGGCGACGTGCACAATCTCGGCATGTGGCTCGACGTGGACGGGCGCCGCCGGCAGACCGGCTCGACCTCGAGGATGATTTTCGGGGTGCCGACCCTCATCGCCTACCTGACGCGGTTCCTGTCGCTGCGGCCCGGCGACGTGATCTCGACCGGCACGCCGCCGGGCGTCGGGTTGGGGCAGAAGCCGCCGACCTATCTTCACGGCGGCGAGGTGATGCGGCTGGGGATAGACGGGCTCGGCGAACAGACGCAGCGGGTGGTGCGCGCCTGACCCGGATCGCCGGCCGGCGGGCGCGGCGATGTCGCTTCCGCCGCGCCGTCGGGGAGCCGTCGCGCATCAGCAGGCGGGGACGTTGACGGCGAGGCCGCCGAGGGAGGTTTCCTTGTAACGCTGGTCCATGTCCCGGCCGGTCTGGCGCATGGACTCGATACAGGCATCGAGCGAGACGAGATGCTGGCCGTCGCCGCGCAGCGCGAGGCTGGCGGCCGAGACGGCCTTGATCGCGCCCATGCCGTTGCGCTCGATGCAGGGCACCTGCACGAGGCCGGCGATCGGGTCGCAGGTCATGCCGAGATGATGCTCGAGCGCGATCTCCGCCGCGTTCTCGACCTGGGCCGGGGTGCCGCCGAGCACGGCGGCGAGGCCGGCGGCGGCCATGGCGGCGGCGCTGCCGACCTCGCCCTGGCATCCGACCTCGGCGCCCGAGATCGAGGCATTGGACTTGATGAGGCCGCCGATCGCCGCGGCGGTCAGCAGGAAATCGGCCATGGCCGAGGCGCTGGCGCCCGGCACATGGTCGAGGAAATAGCGCAAGGCCGCGGGGATGACACCCGCCGCGCCGTTGGTGGGCGCGGTCACGACCTGCGCCCCGGCGGCGTTCTCCTCGTTGACGGCCATCGCATAGACCGAGATCCAGTCGTTGATCGTGTGCGGCGCGGTCAGGTTCCGTCCGCGCTCGGCGAGGAGGCGGGCGTGGATGTCGCGCGCGCGGCGTCGCACCTTGAGGCCGCCGGGCAGGATGCCCTCGCCCTTCAGCCCCTGGTCGACGCAATCGGACATCACCGCCCAGAGCCGGGCGAGGCCCTTGTCGATCTCCGCCTCCGAGCGCCGGGCGCGTTCGTTGGCAAGTTGCAGCGACGCGATGGTCTTTCCGGTCGCCCGGGTGTGGGAGAGCAGTTCAGCGGCGCTGCGGAACGGGTAGGGCACGGGGGCGGCCCCGGTGTCGGTCGGCGGATGGGCGAGCTCGCGCGCCGTCACCACGAAGCCGCCGCCGACCGAATAGTATGTCTCTTCCATATAGAGGTTGCCGGCGGCGTCCCAGGCCGAGAGGATCATGCCGTTGGCATGGCCGGGCAGCGGCGGGCCATAGTCGAAGACGAGGTCGCGGGCCGGGGCGAAGGCGAGGTCGGGCAGGCCCGGCGGCTGAATCCGGCCGGTCTCGGTGATGCGGGCCAGCGTCTCGGCGGCGCGGGCGGCGTCGAAGGCGGCGGGCTCGAATCCGGCGAGGCCGAGGATCACGGCGCGGTCGGTGGCATGGCCCTTGCCGGTAAAGGCGAGGCTGCCGCGCAGGCGACAGCCGAGGCGCGCCATCTCGCCCGAGCCCGGGATCCTGTCGGCGCCGTCCCGGAGGCTTGCGAGAAAACGGGCGGCGGCGACCATCGGCCCGACCGTGTGGCTGGAGGAGGGGCCGACGCCCACCTTGAAGATATCGAAAACGCTGAGGAACATGGGATGCGCGTCCTCTCTTGTCCGCCCCGCATTAGACGGCGTCGCCGGGCGCGATGTCCGGCCAAATACGACGCTTCGCGGGTCGGTCGCGGGCAAAGCGCCTTTCGGCCGGCGGACTTTCACCCTATATACCCGCCGGAGCCCGCCCGGAGAACCGACGATGTCCGCACTCGATCCCGCCGCCGCCGATCTCGCCAAGCGCGCCGCCGCGGCGCGGGCGGTCTCGATGGTCGCCGAGGGAATGCGGGTCGGCCTCGGTTCCGGTTCGACCTCGGCCTGGTTCACGCGACTGCTCGCGGAGCGGATGGCGGCGGAGGGGTTGCGGGTGACGGCGGTCCCGACTTCGAGCGGGACGGCGCGGCTGGCGGCGGAGCTCGGTGTGCCGCTGACGCGGATCGAGGCGGTGGGGCGGCTCGATCTGACGGTGGACGGCGCGGACGAATTCGATCCGGCGCTGAACCTGATCAAGGGCGGCGGAGCGGCGCTGCTGCAGGAAAAGATCGTCGCGGCGGCGAGCGCGCGGCTCGTCATCATCGCCGATCCGGTCAAGCGCGTGCCGCGGCTCGGGGCGTTTCCGCTGCCGGTCGAGGTGGTGCGCTTCGGCTGGCCGGTGACGCGGAAGGCGATTGAGGACGCGCTGGCGCCGCTCGGGCTCGCCGGACGGCGGACGAGCGTTCGGCAGGGCGCCGCGGGGCCGCTCGTCACCGACGAGGGGCATCACATCATCGACCTGCATCTTGGCGAGATACCGGATGTGCCGGCTCTGGCGGCGGCGCTGACGGCGATCCCCGGCGTCGTGGAACATGGGCTTTTCGTCGGCATGGCCGACTGCGTGATCCTTGGTTATCCGGACGGATCCGCCGAGGTCCTGAACCGGCTCGGCGTGGCGCCGCAGGCGGTGATCGATATCGACGCGGAAATGCGAGACGAAGACGCATGAGCGGGTTCGACTTTGATCTCTTCGTGATTGGCGCCGGGTCGGGCGGTGTGCGTGCCGGGCGCGTCGCGGCCGAGGCGGGGGCGCGGGTCGGCGTGGCGGAGGAATACCGCTACGGCGGTACCTGCGTGATCCGGGGATGCGTCCCGAAGAAGCTGATGGTCTATGCCAGCGCCTTTTCCGACGCGTTCGAGGACGCGGCCGGCTTCGGCTGGGATGTCGGACCGGCGCGGTTCGACTGGGCGCGCTTCATCGCGGCGAAGAACGTGGAGATCGCGCGACTGGAGCAGGTGTATCACGCGGCCCTGACCCGGGCGGGCGCGCAGCCCTTCGCCGCGCGCGCGACGATCCTCGATCCACATCGGGTCCGTCTTTCGACCGGCGCGGAATATTCGGCCAAGCATATCCTGATCGCGACCGGCGGGCGGCCGGTGGTGCCGGACATTCCGGGCGCGGAACTCGGTGTCACCTCGAACGAGATGTTCGGGCTCGCGGCGCAACCGGCGCGGATGATGATCGTCGGCGGCGGCTACGTGGCCTGCGAATTCGCGGGCATCATGAACGGCCTCGGCACACGGGTCCGGCAGGTCTATCGCGGAGCCCAGATCCTGCGCGGATTCGACGACGACCTGCGCGATCACGTCGCGGACGCGATGCGGGCGCGCGGCGTCGCGCTGGATGTCGAGCGCGATGTGGCACGGATCGACCGGGAGGGCGACGGGCTTCGCGTCACGCTCGACGATGGGGAGACCGAGACCGTCGATCTCGTGATGTTCGCGACGGGGCGGGAGCCGAACACCGCGGGACTGGGGCTCGGGGAACTCGGCGTTCACCTCGGTCGCGGGGGCGCGATCGAGGTCGACGCCTGGTCGCAGACGGCCGTTCCCTCGATCTTCGCGGTGGGCGACGTGACGGCGCGGGCGCAGCTGACGCCGGTGGCGATCCGCGAGGGGCAGGCCTTCGCCGACACGATCTTCGGCGACAAGCCCACCCGCCCGGATCATTCGCTGATCCCGACAGCCGTCTTCACCCAGCCGGAGATCGGCACCGTCGGCCTGACCGAGACGGAAGCCCGGAGCCGGGGGCCGGTGGCGATCTATCGGACGGTGTTCCGGCCGATGCTGAACGTGCTCGCCGGCAGGGAGGAACGGGTTCTGATGAAGCTGGTCATCGACGCGATGAGCCGAAAGGTGCTCGGCTGCCACGTCTCGGGACACGCGGCGGGCGAAATGATCCAGCTCGCGGCGGTCGCGATCCGCATGGGCGCGACCAAGGAGGATTTCGACGCCACCATGGCCGTGCATCCCACCGCGGCCGAGGAGCTGGTCACGATGCGGGCGGCGGTGGCCTGAGCCCAACTCCTTGAATTCGGCGTGGCAGGGGACACCTGACACACGCTAGTCTTGAACCGGAAAAGAAAACAGGAGCGTGGAGGCGGATGCCCTATAGCAACAACGGCGGTCCCTGGGGTGGCGGCGGCGACAACAAGGGCGGCGGCCGCGGTCCGTGGGACGGCGGCGACAAGGGCGACCGCGGTGGCGACAAGGGCAACCGGCCGGGCGGCCAGCCCCCGGTGCCCGATATCGACGAGATCGTGCGCAAGGGGCAGGAGCAGCTGAAGATCCTGATGGGCGGCGGCCGGACAGGCGGCGGGCGGGGTGGTGGCTCCGGTGGCGGACTGAGCCGGCGTGGCCTGATCTGGATCGTCGGCGGCGCGGCCTTCGCCTTCTGGCTGTTCATGTCCGTCTACACGGTCCGGCCCGAGGAGCAGTCGGTCGAACTGACCCTTGGCCAGTGTCGGGGCGACTGTATCGGCAATCCCGGCCTCAATTTCGCGCCCTGGCCGATCGTCACCCACGAGATCATCCCCGTCACCCGCGAGAACAACGAGGAGATCGGGTCCGGCACCGTGCGCGGCACACGCGCGGGCCTGATGCTGACCGGCGACGAGAACATCGTCGATATCACCTTCGAGGTGGTCTGGAACGTGCGGGACGCCGCGCAGTATCTCTTCAACCTCTCGGATCCCCAGTCGACCATCCAGGCCGTGTCGGAATCGGCGATGCGCGAGGTTGTGTCGCGCTCCGAACTGTCGCCGATCCTGAGCCGGGACCGCGGCGTGATCGCGCAGGAGGTGCAGGAACTGATCCAGAAGACCCTCGACGAGTATAATTCCGGAGTGAACATCGTCCGCCTCAACTTCGACCGCGCCGATCCGCCGGCCGAGGTGATCGACAGCTTCCGCGAGGTGCAGGCGGCGCGTCAGGAGCGCAGCACACTGCAGAACCGCGCCGACGCCTATGCCAACGAGCGGCTCGCCTCGGCGCGCGGACAGTCGGCGCAGACGCTTCAGGAGGCCGAGGGATATCGCGCGCAGGTGGTGAACGCCGCGACCGGCGAGGCCAGCCGCTTCACGGCGGTGCAGCAGGAATATGCCAAGGCGCCCGATGTCACCCGTGAGCGCCTGTATCTGGAGACGATGGAGAACGTGTTCGGCAATGTGCAGACCTTCCTGATGGATACGGACAGCGCGAACGGGACGGGCATCGTGCCCTACCTGCCGCTGAATGAGCTACGCCGCCCGGCGGAGGGGCAGAAGTGATGGGCCGTCTTCCAATCCTCATCGCGGTGCTGGTGGGCGCCGTGTTCCTGCTGCTGAACTCGGTTTTCACGGTGGACGAGCGCGAGAAGGCGATGGTGCTGCAGTTCGGGCAGGTGAAAGCGGTGAAGGAGGAGCCCGGTCTCGCCTTCAAGATCCCCTTCATCCAGAATGTGGTCTATTACGACAGCCGCATTCAGGGGCTCGACACCAACCCGCTGGAAGTAACTCCGCTCGACGACCGACGGCTGATCGTGGACGCCTTCGCGCGCTGGCGGATCGCGAATGTGGAGCAGTTCCGTCGGGCGGTCGGCGTCGGCGGCATGACCGCTGCGAGCCAGCGGCTTGAGGCGATCCTGAATGCCAATGTGCGCGAGGTGCTGGGTTCGGTGCCGTCCGAGGCCGTGCTCTCGGCCGATCGGGTCGGGCTGATGAATCGCATTCGCGACCAGGCGATCGCCGAGGGCCGGGCGCTCGGCGTCGAGATCATCGACGTGCGGCTGAAGCGGGCCGATCTGCCGGAACAGAACCTGACCGCGACCTTCGAGCGAATGAAGGCCGAGCGCGAGCGCGAGGCCGCGGACGAACGGGCCCGAGGCAACGAGGCGGCGCAGCGGGTTCGGGCGCAGGCCGACCGCACGGCGATCGAGCTGGTCTCGGAGGCAGATCGCGATGCGAACATTATCCGCGGTGAATCCGATGCCGAGCGCAACCGGATCCTGGCCGAGGCCTATTCGGCGGATCAGGAGTTCTTCGCCTTCATCCGGTCGATGGACGCCTATCGCAAGGCGATGCAGGGCAACAACACCACGATGATGGTCGAGCCGAACAGCGAGTTCTTCAACTATCTTCACTCGCCCCGTGCCCGCCGACCGGATCCGGACGCGCCGGGCGCCCTGCCGACGCCGCCGTCCGCGTCCGAGGCGACCGGCGCCGACGCGGGTGGTTGAGCGAGACGGGTGCGCGCGTGCCTGATGGCGCGGTTTGGGGGGTCGTCTTCGGCCTCGGCTTCGTGGCCATCGTCGAGGGGCTGGTCCTCGCGCTGGCCCCGTCGCATCTGCGCGCGGTGCTGGAAATGCTGGAGCGTCTGGACCGCGAGGCGCGGCGTGCGATCGGCCTGACCGCCGTGACCATCGGCGTCGCGTTGATCTGGATCGCGCATGGATAGTGCGTGTATAGTCGAAGTCATGAAACATTCGTCACGTCGCCGTGACGGCACAAAGGCGTGACTTGCATAGACGCTGGAAAGAATTCAACTGACGGCAGTGCGGATCGCGGGTTTTATCCGAGCGGGTCCGGCAATGATGGAGGTAGGATTTTGAATAGTTTGACCGTCACCCCGCCCGTTGCGACCCAGTCCATTGCGCGCCGCCCGCGGCGGAACGGTCCCGGCAAGGCGCTCGCGGCGCTCGGTGTCGCCGCGATGCTGAGCCTCTCGACGGCGGCCGCGCTGCCCGCCTTCGCCGAAGTCGCGCCTGGCGCCGCGATCCCGGAGAGCTTCGCCGATCTCGCCGAACGGCTGAGCCCGGCGGTCGTCGACATCACCACTTCGACCGAGGTCGCACAGGTGCAGCAGGGGACGCGCCCGGTGCTGCCCGACGGCTCGCCCTTCGAGGAGTTCTTCCGCGATTTCCTCGACCGCAATGGGCCGCCCAACGGTGGGCCTGGCCGGCCGGAAGGTCCGCGCGGCCAGCAGCGGTCGAGCGCGCTCGGTTCGGGATTCATCATTTCGGCCGACGGCTACATCGTCACCAACAACCACGTGATCGAGAGCGCCGACGAGATCAAGGTCGAGATGCTGGACGGCACGGTGCTCGAGGCGAAGGTGATCGGGCACGATCCCCGGACAGACGTGGCACTGCTCAAGGTTGACAGCGACAAGCCGCTGCCCTTCGTCACCTTCGGCGACAGCGATCATGCGCGGGTCGGCGACTGGGTCATGGCGATCGGCAACCCGCTCGGCCAGGGCTTCTCGGTTTCGGCCGGTATCGTATCGGCGCGCAACCGTACATTGCAGGGCTCCTACGACGACTTCATCCAGACCGACGCTGCGATCAACCGGGGCAATTCGGGCGGTCCGCTGTTCAATACCGATGGCGAGGTGATCGGGGTCAATACCGCGATCCTGAGCCCGAACGGTGGCTCGATCGGCATCGGCTTCGCCATGTCCTCGGCGGTGGTGAGCCGCGTGGTCGATCAACTGCGCGACTTCGGCGAGACGCGGCGCGGCTGGCTCGGCGTGCGGATCCAGAACGTCGATCCGGACGTGGCGGAAGCGCTGGGGCTCGACGCGCCGAAGGGCGCGCTGGTCACCGACGTGCCCGAGGGGCCGGCGCTGACGGCGGGGCTGAAGTCCGGCGATGTCATCGTGAAGTTCGGCGACAAGGACATCAAGGACACGCGCGAGCTGGTGCGGGTAGTGGCGGACACCGCCGTCGGGACCAGCGTGCCGGTGGTCGTCTATCGCGACGGCGCGGAACAGACGCTGAGCGTCGCGATCGGCCGGCTCGAGGAGACGACGCTGGCGGCGGCCCCGGGCGAGCCGGGCCAGGAGCAGACCAAGCCGAGCGATCAGGTGGTGCTCGGCATGACCGTCGAGCCGATGAGCGACGCGCTGCGGGCGCAGTTCGGCCTCGGCGACGACGTGACGGGGATGGTGGTCACCGCGCTCGACGACGGGTCGGACGCTTTCACCAAGGGCATCCGCGAGGGCGACGTGATTGCCAAGGTCGGCCAGGAGGAAGTCGCGACGGCGCGTGATCTGCGCGACAAGATCAAGGCCGCCGAGGACGCGGGCCGCAACTCGGTGCTCTTGCTCGTCAACCATGACGGCGGGCCGCGGTTCGTGGCGTTGAACCTCAGCAACTGAGATCATCCCCGCCAAGGCAAGGCCCGCCCCGGTGACGAGGCGGGCCTTTTCATGTCCGGCGTGAACGGGAAGGCCCTGGCCCGTGTCACGCGACGCGCAGTGCGACCCCGCGCGCCGGAAGGGTCTCGGGGCGGCCGGGCATGGAGACATAGGCCGGCGTCTCCTCCAGCAGCGTCAGGATGCCGGCGGCTTCCAACTCCCCGACGCGCTGGGAGAAGCCTTCAGCCCAGACGGTGTCCTTCACCGTCAGGACAAGCGCGCCGCCGGGACGGGTGACGCGGATCAGGTCTTCGAGCCCCTCGACCCCGACATGGCCGGTGGTGAAGACCCCGGCGGAGACGACGCCCGCGAAGTAGCCGTCGTCGAAGGGCAGCCGGGTGCCAAGGGCGGCCTGGTGCAGCCGGTCGTAGACGCCTTTGCGCCGGGCGACCGCGAGCATGCCGGTCGAGATGTCGAGCGCCTCGGCGCTCGGATAGCCGACGATGCGCAACCATTCGCCGATGAGCCCGGTGCCGGCGCCGGCGTCGAGGATCGGCGCCGACCCGGCCGGAATGTGCCGGCAGAGCAGCGCGAGACAGATCGCCGGATGGCGATAGCCGAGCGAGGCCATCTCGGCGTCGTAGCTGTCGGCCCAATCGTCGTAGGAGCGCGCGATCTCCGCGGCGCTCTTGGCGGCGTAGACCGTGTCCAGCATCTCGACGGGGGGCGGATTGGGCATGGGGGCTCTCCAGGGCTGTCTCGGGCGGATGATAGCAATCGGGTCTGTCCGGGGGAACCGTTGCGCGGCGACGGGCGGGGGCGGACGGTGCTTCGCCGCGCCTTCCCGGGAAAGGACAGTTCTGCTAGTACTGCCGGCGCTCCCCGGATCGGCGCGACTACATCGCCCCGGGGATTTCCGAGGGCGGCATCCGGCGCGGCGGCGCGCATGGCGTCCCCGCCGGCCTTCCGCGAGCCGGGGCGTCGCCCCTTCATCGGGCATGGCGCCCACGCTCCGGGAGATGGACCATATGAACGCAGTGACGCCGAAGCTCAGCATCAGTTACGACACCGGCGATGTCGCCTACGATCCGGTGGAACAGGAATTCACGCTGTCCACCGAGGTGCTGACCAGCGGTTTCGAGGTGGCGCTGGAGGTCACCGACGCGGATCAGGCGACCAATGTCTATCTGCTGTCGGCGCGGCTGCTCGGTACCAGACCGTCGGTGGTCGGATCGATCGCCAATCTCAAGCTTGGCAAGGGTGGGCGGACCGCGGTCGCGACCGCGCCGGTGTTCTCAGGCCGCGACCTCACCTATTCACTGGTCGCGGCACCCGTCGGGGTGAGTATCGACGCGGCGACCGGGCTCGTCACCATCGTCGCTACCGCGGAGCTGTCGGCCGCGCCGATCACGGTGAAGGCGCGCAACGCCGCCGGCGCCGCGACCCTGACCTTCTCCCTGACCGTCGTGGGCGTCATCGCCACCGATTTCACGTCCGCCACCGCGCTGTCGGACGTGAGTTTCCTCCGCACGCTGGCACCGAGTTGGACCCACGACGCCGGCGGGTTCGCCCGGCTGGTGCTGACGGGAAATTCGCGCGCGCATGGCGACTGGGTCAAGGCGGCGGGCGATGGTCTCTACCGGGTGCTCGCGCGCTGGTCGGGCGCGACCCTGACGCCGAGCGTCGATCGCCGTTTCTGCTTCAGCGCGCGCGTCGGCCGGATCGGCAACGACTGGACCGGCATCCGTGTCGAGACCTTCGCCACCACCGCCGGCGATCGTCGGCTGCATATCCGGGAATATTCGGGCGCTTCCGGCGCGACGAAGTCTCTGGCGACGGTCAATGTCGGCTGGGACTACGACACCTGGTACTGGCTTGATGTCGAGATCTCGGGAACCTCGGTCAAGGGCCGGCTTTACCCGGAGAACGGCGCGGCGCCGGGTTGGCAGGCGGTCGCGACCACCTCCGTCACCGCCGCCGGCGCCTTCGGTCCGGGTGGCTTCCCCGCGCTGGAACAGAGCCCGACGATCGACATCAAGCGGCTGGAGTATCATCCGCTGGCCGCCTGATTCTTCCACGCGGACTATCGAGCGGCAAGACGTGGCGGAGGGCGAAAATGCCCTCCGCTTTTTTTGTTTGCTGGTCCGGTGGAGTTCAATGGGCCGGTGCGGCGGCGGCGCGCGGGCGCTGGACCAGTGGCACGAGCAAGATCATCGAGCCAAAGAGGATGGAGAGCAGCAAGAAGATGTCGGAATAGGCCATCACCGCCGCCTGCTGGCTGACCATGCCGCCGAGGCGGCGCAGCGCCACGGCATCCGCCGCGTCGCCGAGCACCGGACGCAACGATTCCGCCATCCCCGACAGCCGCTCGACCGCCACCGAGGAGCCCCAGCTGACATGTTCGGACAGCTGCGAAACATGCACGTCCGTCCGCCGTTGCAGGATCGTGTTGATCCCGGCTAGACCGACCGCGCCTCCGAGGTTGCGGGTCAGGTTGAACAGGCCACTGGCGTTCTTGATCCGCTCCGGCGGCAAAGTCCCGAGCGCCAGCGAGTTGATCGGCAGCATGCACATCATCAGTGAAACGCCGCGCAGCGCCTGCGGGAAGAACAACTCGCCGAACGCCCAGTTGGCGGTGATCGGTGTCAGTTCGAAGGCGGAGATCGCAAAGCCGACCAACCCGAGGAAGATCAGCTTTCGTGGGTCGACGATCCGCGTCAGGTTGCCGACGATCGGCGCGGCGATGAACATGAACATGCCGGTGACGAATACCGTTTCGCCGATCTGAAGGGAATCGTAGCCGCGGATCCGCGCCAGATAGAGCGGATAGAGATAGGTCAACCCGAACAGGCCAATGCCGAGCACGAAGGTCAGAACCGAGCCCACGGCGAAATTGCGGTCGAGATAGGCACGCAGGTCGACGATCGGCGTCTTGACGCTCAGGGTGCGCCAGAAGAACAGAGCGCCGAACACCACCGCGGTCGTGGCGAACATCACGATGCCACGATCCTGGAACCAGTCGTTCTTCTGGCCTTCCTCGACCACGTATTCGAGGCTGCCGAGAAACAGCGCCATGAACAACAGGCTGATGAAATCGAAGCGGCGCAACAGGCCCTTTTCCGGTTGGTCGAAGTCGACCAGCGTCCAGCAGAGCACGGTCGCGATGATGCCGGGGATCACGTTGACCAGAAACAGCCAGTGCCAGGAGAAGAGCTCGGTCAGATAGCCGCCGACCGTCGGGCCGATGGTCGGCGCAAGCGTCACGGTCAGTCCGACCAGCGCGGTGACCATCGCTTGCCGGTTCCTGGGAAACACCGAGAAGGCGGCGGCGAAGGCGATCGGGATCATGCCGCCGCCAATGAAGCCCTGCAACGCCCGGTAGAGGATCATCTGGTCGATCGAGGTCGCGGTGGCGCAGAGCGCGCTGGCGGCGGTAAAGCCGCCGGCGCAGATCGAGAAGAAGACCCGCGTCGACAACGCCCGGGCAAGAAAGCCCGACAGCGGGATCATGATCACCTCGGCGATCAGATAGCTGGTCTGCACCCAGGAAACCTCGTCCGGCGCGGCGGAGAGGCCGGCCTGGATCTGGGAAAGCGAGGCCGAGACGATCTGAATGTCGAGGATCGCCATGAACATGCCGAAGACGAGCGCGAGGAACGCGATCACCCGGCGTGGTGAAATCCGCTGCGAGGCGGTGGCGGTCATGGTCCTGTTCCCCGGGATCAGCGCGCGGCGGTGACGACCGGCGTATCGGCGGTGCGCGGGTCGGCCGAGACGCTGACCGACAGGCCGGGGCGCAGCCAGCCGGCCGCGGCCGCGTCGGCGGGGACGGCGATCCGCACCGGCAGGCGCTGGACGACCTTGGTGAAGTTGCCGGTGGCGTTCTCGGGTGGCAGCAGGCTGAAGACCGCGCCGGAGGCGGGGGCGACGCTCTCGACCGTGCCGATCAGCGGGCGGTCGGGATAGGCGTCGACGTCGATCTCGACATGGCTGCCGGGCGCGAGATGCTCGATCTGGGTTTCCTTGAAGTTCGCCTCGACATAGACCGCGCCGAGCGGCACCACCGCGAGCAGGCGCTTGCCGGGGGTGACATAGTCGCCGACCGCGACGGAGAGATTGCCGACGACGCCATCGACGGGCGCGCGCAGCACGGTCTGGTCGAGATCGCGCCGCGCCTTGTCGCGCGCGGCTTCGAGGCCGGCGATCGTCGCCTCGGCCTCGGCCTTCTGGGCGACGATGACCTCATAGTCGGCCTCGGCGGTGGCGACGGCGGCCTGGGACTCGAGCAGCGAAGCCTCGGCGGTGGCGCTGGTCGCACGGGCGGCTTCGAGCTTCTGGGCGGTCGCGACATCGTTCGAAGCGAGACGGGTGTAGCGATCGAGGTCGGCCTCGGCCTGGGTGCGCACCGCCTCGGCGGCGCCAACGCGGGCCTTGGCCTGGGCGACACCGGCTTGGCCAGCCTGGGATTGGCGCTCGACGCGGGTGACGGCCGCGCGCTGGGCGTCGAGTTGCGCCTCGGCGAGGGCGAGCGCGTCGCGATAGTCGCCATCCTCCAGTACGACGAGCGGATCGCCGGCCTTGACCGGCGCGTTGTCGAGAGCGGGCACCGCCTGCACATAGCCGGTGAGCTTCGGCGCGAGCACGGCGAAATCGGCCTGGACATAGGCGTCGTCGGTTTCGATCAGGAAGCGGCCGACGGTCCAGTAGCCGTGGCCGAACCAGATCGCCGCGCCGACCGCCGCCGTGCCGAGCAGGCCGAGAATGACGCGCCTCACCTTGCCGCTCCGTTTCGCCGACGCGGTCGGTTCGGACCCCCCGACGCCAGTCTCGGTCGCCTTCGGCGCGGCGGGCGGCGCCGCTTCGGGGCGCGGAATTTCGGTCAAGTCGGACCGCGGCGCATCCATGTCCTTCGGCATCGCTCGTGTCTCCGTGTCGGCGGTCGATGGTTCATTGACCGAACGGTTCGGTCAAGGGCTTGACATAGCGCAGGTAAAATACGAAATCAAGATGACTGAACGGTTCGGTCAATGAATTCTGCGATCCGGGATTTATGTGACAGGCTGTGTGGCGGTTCTGGGAAGGACGCGGAGAATGATGTCGTCGGAAAGCGCGCGGGTCGCCGCGCCGGAGAGTGCCAAGCGCGCGCAGATTATCGAGGGCGCTCGCCGCTGCTTCCTCGCCTCGGGTTTCGAGGCGGCGAGCATGGCCGAGATCGCCCGCGAAGCGAAGGTCTCCAAGGGCACGCTCTATGTCTATTTCGACAGCAAGGAGGCGCTGTTCTCGGCGCTGGTCGAACAGTCCCGGCGGGCCAGCGTCGAGCGGCTGATGGATTTCGACTATGAGCATGCCAATGTGCGCGACGCGCTCGTGCATTTCGCGACCGGCCTGATCGGCAAGCTGAGCGCGCCGGAGCATGTCGCGCTGGTGCGCATGGTCATCGGCGCGTCGGAGAAGTTTCCGGGCGTCGCCCGCGACTATTTCGAAGCCGGTCCCGCGCATGGCGCGGCGCGGCTGGCCGGCTATCTGCGCGAGCAGGAGCGGCTGGGCATGGTTTCGATTCCCGATATCGAGACGGCGGCCTGGCAATTCTTCGGCATGTGCCACCATCCGACGCTGATCAGCGTCCTGCTCGCCGCGCGCCCGGCGCCCGACGGTGAGCGTGTGCGAATTCTGGCCGAGACGGCGGTGACGACTTTCCTCGCCGCCTACGCGACCAAGCGGTGACCGGAGCTTGCGCGATTTGAAGATTGAGACGGTTCCGCCCGATCGGAAACCTGCAGCGGAGTCCGATCCGGCAGGGCCGGCTCGTCCGCTCCAGAGTCTTGATTTAGCGCAATATCTTAGCCACCAGACG
>NZ_CALAGI010000052.1 GCF_937891315.1 uncultured Amaricoccus sp.
GCCTCGGCTTTGTCGGGCCTGCGCCTCGCGTGCCTTCGGCGCGCTTGGTCGGAAAATCGACGAGATGGGCCGTTGGTATCAGCCACCAGACGATTCCGTCTGGCCTGAATATTGCTGCTAGTCCGGCGCCGGAGCGGCGGGGACCGGATCGCCGTCGTTCTCGTCGAAGGCATGCGCCTCGCCGCGGATCACCAGACCGACCGCGCTTCCCGGCGCGGGGGCGTCGAGCGCCGAGGCGCGCAGGGCGACGCGGATCGCGCCGACCTCGATGTCGAGCAGGCAGGCGGCGCCCTGGAACTCGACATCGACCACCCGGCCGGTGATGCCGGCCCCGGCCGGATCGGTCAGGGCGATCTGCTCGGGCCGCAGCATCACCTCCCGGACGCCGCCCGCGACGCCGGCGCGGCCGGGCGGGTGGACGGGCACGCGGCCGAGCGCGCAGTCGGCGCGGCCATCGACGATCCGGGCCGGCATCAGGATCGCATCGCCGAGAAAGCGCGCCACCTCGCGGTCCCGCGGCCGGAGATAGATCTCGCGCGGCGGGCCGGCCTGGGCGAGCCGGCCCCGGCGCAGCACCGCGACCTGATCGGCGAAGGAAAGCGCCTCGGCCTGGTCGTGGGTGACGAGGATCGTCGTGACGCCGGCGGCGGCGAGGACCGCGGCGACGGCGCGGCGGGTGCTGGCGCGCAGGCCGGTGTCGAGGGCCGAGAAGGGTTCGTCGAGGAGCATGAGGCGGGGCCGCCGCGCCAGCGCCCGCGCCAGCGCCACCCGTTGCTGCTGTCCGCCCGAAAGCGCGTCCGGGGCGCGGGTCGCGAGATCCCCATCGAGCTCGACCATCGCCATCAGGTCGCGCACCCGGGCGCCGCGGTCGGGGTCGCGCCGCGGCAGGCCGAAGGCGATGTTCTCGGCGACGCTGAGATGCGGGAAGAGGGCGCCGTCCTGGGTGACGATGCCGATATTGCGCCGGTGCGCCGGCACGAAGCCGCCGGGCCCGGCGAGGATCGCGCCGTCCAGGGTGACGGTTCCCGCGTCGGGTGCGTCGAACCCCGCGATGATGCGCAGCAGCGTGCTCTTGCCGGAGCCCGACGGCCCGACGATGGCGGCGCGCGTGCCCGCCGTCACCGCGAGATCGACACCCGCGACGGCCACCACGTCGCCGTAGCGCCTGCCGATGGCGGAAAGTCGCAGCGTCATCGTCCGGAGCTTCGCCGCGATTGCAGCCGCAGGACCACGACGAGAGGCAGAGAGAGGAGTACCATCAGCAAGGCATAGGGCGCGGCCCCGGCATAGTCGAGTTCTCCCGACAGCGCCCAGAAGCCCATCGCCAGCGTGCGGGTGCCGTTCGGGGCCAGCATCTGCGTCGCCGGCAGTTCGTTGAGGATGCCGAGCGCGGCGAGCGCCATGCCCGCCGCCGCGCCCGGCGCCGCCAGTCGCAGCGTCACCGTGACGAGGGCGGCGGTCGGCGTCCGCCCGAGGCCGCGGGCGGCCTGCTCCAGCTCCAGCGGCGCCTGGGCGATGGCGGCGCGCAGGCTGACGAGCGCGCGCGGCAGGAAGATGACGGCATAGGCGAAGAGGACGGTGGCGACGGACTGGTAGAGCGGATGCGCCACCCGCACCGTGATCGTGACCAGCGCCAGCGCGACCACGACGCCGGGCAGCGATCCGACGATGTAGTTGCAGGCTTCGAGGCCGCGTTGCAGGCGCCCCGGCGCGCGCACCGAGAGCCACGCCATCGGCACCGCCGCGAGCACCGCCAGCGCCCCGCCGGCGAGGGCGTAGCCGAGGCTCTGGCCGAGGGCGGCGAGGAGGGCGGGGTTCGTCCACACCGCGAGGCCCCCGGCGGCGAGCCAGCGGGCGAGCGTGATGAACGGCACCCCCACCGACAGGGCGGCGGCGGCGGCGCACAGCAGGAGGCAGGGCAGCGTCGCCCGCCCGAGGCGGCGACGCCCCGCCGCCCGCGCCGCGCCGGAGCCGACGCGGGCATAGCGCGCCCGCCCGCGCGCCCGCGCCTCCAGCGCCAGCAGGCCGAGGCAGAGGACGACGAGCGGCACGGCCAGCATGTTGGCGGCGGCGCTGTTGAAGCCCGCCTGGAACTGCGCGACGATCGCCGTGGTGAAGGTGTCGAAGCGGATCATGGCGAACAGCCCGTATTCCGCCAGCAGATGCAGGCTCACGATCAGCGCCCCGCCACAGAGTGCGATCCGCAGTTGCGGCAGGACCACCCGCGTGAAGACGCGGAGCGGCGGATGGCCGAGCGCCGCGGCGGCGTCCTCCAGCTCGGGATCGAGGCGGCGCAGCGCGGCGGCGACCGGCAGGTAGAAGAAGGGGAAATAGGCGAGCGTCGCGACCAGCACGCCGGCCCCGAGCCCGTGCAGCCCCGGCACGACGCTGACCCAGGCGTAGCTGTGGACAAAGGCCGGCACCGCCAGCGGTGCGACGGCGAGCCCGTCCCAGAGCCACCGGGCGGGCAGGTCGCTGCGCTCGACGAGCCAGGCGAGCGCCGTCCCGAGCAGACCGGAGACCGACCCGGCCAGGATCACGAGGAGCAGGGTATTCAGCAGGAGTTCGCCCGCGCGCGGCCGGAAGATCAGCGCGCTCGCCGTTGTCCAGCCGGTCGCGACCAGTTCCCGGAGCACGAAGCCGAGCGGCAGGAGCGCCAGCGCCGTGACCGCCAGCGCCGCGACGGCGATGGCCGGGACGCGCGGACCGATCCGCCGGGCGTGACCCGGCGGATCGGTTTCGGGCAGGAGCCGCGCGGCACGGACCATGTCGCGTCGCTCCTGCCCCGTGGTTGGCGTCAGAGCAGGCCGGCGGCGGTCATCAACTCGACCACGGCCTTGCTGTCGAGATCCGAGGGCGCGACCGTGGGCGCGTGCAGGTCGGCGAGCGGCACCAGCGCTGGGTTCGACGCCTGGCCTTCGCCCACGGCGTATTCGAACGAGGTCCCGGTCCGCAGGATCGCCTGGCCGGCCGGGCCGGTGATCCACTTCAGGAAGGCCTGCGCCTCGGCGGGATGCTTGCTGGAAGCGAGCACGCCGCCGCCGGAGACGCTGACGAAGGCGCCCGGATCCTCGTTGCCGAAATAGTGGAGGGCGACGTTGCCGCTGTTCTCGCCGGTCTTGGCCTGATCGCCGAACCAGTAGTAGTGATAGATGAGCGCGGCTTCGGTCTCACCGGCGTTCACCGCCTTCATGGCCGTGGAGTTGCCCTTGTAGGCGGTGAAGTTCTCCTTCATCCCCTTCAGCCAGGCTTCCGTCGCATCCTTGCCCTTCAGTTGCAGCAGCGCCGCGACGATTGCCTGGAAGTCGGCGCCGGTGGGCGAGGCGGCCCAGCGGCCCTTCCATTCCGGCTGCGCGAGGTCGAGCATCGACTTCGGCAGCGTGTCCTCGGTGAGCTTGGTCTTGTCATAGGCGAGGACGGTCGAGCGCGCGGCGATGCCGGTCCAGTCGCCGTCGGCCGGGCGGAACTGCGCGGGAACCTGGGCGAGGGTCGCGGGATCGACCGGGGCGAACAGGCCCGCCGCGTCGACCAGCGCCATGGCCGGGGAATTCTCGGTCAGGAACAGGTCCGCCGGAGAGGCGGCGCCCTCCTGGACGATCTGGTTGCCGAGCTCGGTGTCGCCGCCGTGGCGGATGGTGAGCTTGATGCCCGTCTCCGCGGTGAAGGCGTCCGCCCAGGCCTGGCCGAGACTCTCGTGCTGGGCGTTGTAGACGACGAGGCCGGTGTCATCCGCGGTGGCAGCCGTCCCCGCGCCCAGCGCCACGGCCAGCATCGCGCCACCGAGCGCCCTCATGGCAATCCGAAGTGTCATCCTGTCTCCCCTCTGAAAATGTCGTTCGAAAACTCGTCTTGTCCGCGGGAAATCCGACCCCATCGGCTGGGGCCGCCATTCCCGACGGCTCGGGCCATCGCCCCGCCCCATTCCTTAATACAGGTCCGCCACCATTGTCGACAAATTAAGTCATAATTAGGCGCTCCGGCGCCTGGTTTGTCCGCGCACCCGCGACACTCACTTCAGGTCGAATTCCGCCCGCAAGCCCGGCGAATTGTCGGACAGGCGCAAGGCGGTGTCATGCAGGCTCAGGATCGCCGCGACGAGGCTCAGCCCAAGCCCCGCGCCGTGCGCGCCACGGCTGGGGTTCAACCGCACGAACCGGTCGGTAACCCGTGCGCGGTCGGCCTCGGCGATGCCCGGTCCGGTATCGGCGAGGGTGATCCGGGTCCGGTCCACCCCGGCTGTCACCGTCAGACGGATGTCCGAAGGAGCCGGGCAATGGCCGATCGCATTGTCGGCAAGGTTCAGGATGGCCTGTGCGATCAGGTCGCGGTCGCCGTGCACGACGGCGGCCGGCGGCAGGTCGACGGTGAAGCGGTGCCCCGCGTCTTCGGCGGTCGGCGCCAGCATTTCGGCCAGATCACGGACGAGGGCCACGAGGTCAAAGGCTTCGACCCGCGGGGACACGAGCCCCGCCTGCATCCGTGACAAACGCAGGATCGCATCGAACGTGGCCGATATTCCGTCGAGATCGGCCAGCGCCCGGCCCAGATCGCCGCGCAGCGCGGGCGGGGTCCGATCGGTCAGGACATGCGGCTCCAGCCGCATCCGCAGGCGGGCCAGAGGTGCTCGCAGGTCATGCGCCACATCGGTCGAAACCTGCCGGATCGCGTCGATTCCGGCCTCCAGTTGCGCCAGCGTCCGGTTCACCTGGCCTGCCAGCCGCCCGATGTCGTCGTGGCCGTCATCGGCGATCCGCATACCATGCGCGCCGGCGCCGACGGCCCTGAGGGCATCCTCGAAGCGTTCGATCCGCGTCTCGTTCCGCCGGGCGATGAAAACCGCCAGCATGATTGACAGGATCAGCGCGACGCCGAGACCCCAGGCCGTTCCCTGCGAGAGGATTTCGGTGTTTTCCGCGACCCAGTCGGCATCGCGTCCGGTGATGATCCAGCCCCGGGGCGTCTGAAGCCCGTAGGCGAAGTAGTCGGTCGGCGCGACGCCATTCGGCACTTCGACCAGTGTCATGTCGCGACCGACGCGCAGGGCGCGGTGACCGGCGAAGGGATGGTCCGGACTGAAGTTGCCAGCGATGCGCTGACCCTGGGGATCGAGGAAGGTGGCCACGGCGGACCCGTCCCGCGCATTGGCGGAGATCGCGTCGATCTGTTCCAGCAGATCCTGAGGGCCGCCGTTCTGAAGCGTATAGGCCAGATTGCCAGCCATGTTTTCCACGTCCTGGCGCAACCGGTCCGTCAATTCGCCCGACAAGAGCATGTAGGCGATTGCCCCGGCCAACACGGCCGCCCCGGCGAACGCGCCCGAGATCATCAGCGCGAAGCGCATCGACCAGGACAGGCGGCGCCGCGCGCTCACGGCTGAAACACATAGCCCACCCCGTGCAGGGTCGTGAGGCAGGCCTTGTCGAACGGCTTGTCGATCTTGGCGCGCAATCTGCTGACATGGGTTTCCACAACGCTGGTCTTGGGGTCGAAATGCAGGCCCCAGACGGCTTCCAGCAGGATGGTGCGGGTCTGTACCCGGCCGGGGCGTTCCATGAAGTGCTTCAGGAGCAGGAACTCGCGGGGTTGCAGGTCGATCAGGACGCCCGCCCGGCGCGCCTCGCGCGTCAGCAGATCGAGATGCAGATCGCCCTGGCGCAACTCGGTCACCTCGGCCCGCAGGCTCGGGCGTCGGGCGATGGTGTCGATGCGCGCCAGCAACTCGGCAAAGGCGAAGGGCTTGACCATGTAGTCGTCCGCCCCGGCCCGCAGACCTGCCACCCGGTCATCGACCGCGCCCATCGCGGTCAGCAGGATCGCAGGCGTCGCCACTTGCGCGGCGCGCAGGGATTTGAGCAACGACAGGCCGTCGAGCCCCGGCAGCATCCGATCGAACAGGAACAGGTCGTAGGGTTGCAGCGTCGCCTGCGTCAGCGCCTCGCGCCCGTCGGTCAGATGATCGACAGAATGGCCTTCGGCGACCAGCCCCCCGCGGATGTAGTCGCCGATCTCCGCGTCATCCTCCGCGACAAGAATTTTCACCCGAAGAACTTTCCGAAGGGCCGCGTTGGGCTTTTCACGCCTTGCAACCATCGCCCTGGAACGGACCGGCAACAAGCCTCGAAGGCGATTTTTCCCTGTTCTTACAATTTTGTAGGAATTGCCCGGCGAATTTCCCCGGCCGGCGGCGGTTCTTACGAAACTGTAAGAGCGTCACAAGACCTGACGGGGATTGAGGGGTCAGGAAGCCATATCGACGGGCCATCCGCCGCCACTCCCCTTCCCGAAGGTTTCATGTCCACGACAGCCGGCCCCCCCATCCACAGCCGACCGACGCGCCCGCGGCGCGCCGCGGCCTGCCTGATCGGCCAGGCGCCGAAGGGACTCTTCAACCTTGCCCGCGACGACACGTCCCCCGGGCCGGACATGGTCATATGGTCATATGGTCATATGGTCATCGAAAGGATGTTGAATTGATGCGAAATCTTCTGCTTTCCGTGGCGCTGATCGCGGTGCCGGTCGCGGGTTTCGCCGCGGTGGAGACGTGGCTGATGCCCGCGCCCGCCGGCCAGACCGCCAGCGCGGGCCTTGGCGATCTGGCACCGTTCGCCGCCATCGTGACAGACACCCAGACGATCGCCGCGACCGGCGATCTGGCCGCCGCGCAAACCCGGATCACCGATCTTGAAACCGCCTGGGACGAGGCCGAGCCTGCGCTGCGGGCCGCGGATGCCAACGCCTGGGGTGTCGTCGATACATCCATCGACGATGCCTTGTCGGCCCTGCGAAGGAAGACGCCAAGCCCGGTCGAAGTGAACGATACGCTGGCCGCCCTTCAAGAGACGCTGGCAGGCCCCGTGGCCGCCGTCGTCACCGGTGCCCGGACGGTCAACGGTATCGCCGTGACCGACGAAACCGGACACGCGCTGCCCTGCGAGGCGATGCTGGCCGATCTGGCCAAAGCGCTGGACAACGAGATCGCCACGCCGGAGGTGGTCGATCTTCGGGCCAAGGCGCTGGAACGCTGCAATGCCGATGACGACGCCCGCGCCGATGCCTTCACGGCGCAGGCGCTTGCCCTTCTCAAATCCTGAGGTCGGTCATGCGTACCGCGTCCGTGAACCGCGTGCCCGATGTCACGCCCTCCTTCTGGCTGATCAAGCTGATGGCCGTGACCATGGGCGAAACCGCCGCCGACTATCTGGCGGTCAATCTCGGCCTTGGCCTGACCGCCACGACCTTGCTGATGTCGGCTGTCCTGATCGCGGCCCTGGTCTGGCAGTTCGGCCAGCGCCGCTATGTGCCGCGTGTCTACTGGACCGCCGTGGTGCTGATCTCGATCGTCGGCACCCTGGTCACCGACAATCTCGTCGACAATTTCGGCGTGGCATTGAGCACCACTTTCTGGGTGTTTTCCGCCGCCCTCGCCGCGACCTTCGCGCTCTGGTTCCGGTCCGAACGCACTCTGTCGATCCATGAGGTGTTCACCGCCCGGCGCGAGACCTTCTACTGGCTGGCGATCCTGTTCACCTTCGCGCTCGGCACCGCCGCCGGTGACCTCGTGGCCGAAAGGTTCGGCATGGGCTACTTGGCGACCGGTATCCTGTTCGGGCTGATCATCGCCTCGCTGGCCTTCGGCTATTTCGCGCTGAATCTCGGCGGGCTCTGGGCTTTCTGGCTCTGCTACATCTTCACCCGTCCGCTTGGCGCGTCCTTCGGCGATCTTCTCTCGCAGCCCAGGGAGTACGGCGGCATGGGCTTCGGCACGATCCCGACCAGCCTCGGTTTCCTCGCCGTCATCGTCCTGACCGTCGCCGTGCTGACCCTGCGCCCCGCGCCCCGCGCGGCCTGATCCGCCCCCCCCCGCCGGCGTCAGAAATCATAGCGGCGCAGCCAATCGGCCGGTTCGGCCCGGTCGATTGCCAGCCGCGCCCGCGACCGCGACAACCCCCGGCCCTGCCCGGCCAGGATGGCAAGCGCGCCAGAGGTCAGCATCCGGATCTCGGCCGCGTCGGCCCCGAGACCTTCGGCCCTGGCCCAGGCCATCGCTTCGGGCGGCGGGGCCAGCAGGGTCAGGCGGTTGCCTCGCTCCCGCAGGGTTTGCGCCAATGGCCCCACCAGCCTCGCGTCGGCGACGATATGACGGTCGCGCGGCAAGGACGAAGGCTCCGGCGCTTCGGTCAGCAGCAATGCGTCGGGAATGTCCGCGGCCAAGCCGGCCAGTCGTGCCTGGCGCCCCTCGTCGATCCGTGCGGAAAGGCCGGCCAGAACCTCGCCCAGATCCAGAAAGGCGGGGCTGCCTTCGACGGGCAGGCGCCCCCAGAACCCGTCGCCGCGGTTGAAGGCCGCCATGGCCGCCAGCGCGGCGGCATGGGCGGGCTCGCCGGTGGGCAGCGACAGGTTCACCCGGTCGGGCAGCAGACCCCGCGTCTCGTCGCGGTCAAGCTGGCCGAGAAACAGGAACAGCGCCTCGGCCATCCCGGCTTCGCTCCGAAAGCGCGGCATCTCGGCCGCGAGCGGTCGCCCGTCACTGGCCACGCCCTCGGTCAGCGCCCGCGCGAAACTGGCCGCGTCATAGCCGGGCCGAACCGCGGTGGGACGGGAAAGGGCGGCGGCGTTGATCGGGGGGATCGGCTGCCCCCCCTCGGACGCGGGAAAGGGGCCACGCCCGTCAACACCGTGACAGCCGGCACAGGCGACCGCGCGGTCGCGCAGCACCAGCGAAGTGCCCGCGATGCCGGCGGACAGGCCTTCGCCCCGGCGGAAGGCCGCCGCGCCGTCCGGCGCCCCGGCCCAAGCCACCCCCGCCGCCGCCACCAGCAGCGGCACGTACCAAGGCTTCAATGCATTGCCCCGGCGAGGCGCAACAGCTCCCGCGGATCGGGAAGGCCGACGATGCGGCGAAACTCGCCGCTGGCCATGTCGCCCAGCAGGAACACCGGATCATGCGACTCGATCGGGCCCGACGCGACGCCCAGCGCGGAAAGCAGCGCCGGGGTATCGGCGGGGCTCGCGACCAGCCATTGCCAACGGGGGCTTGCGTCCAGTTCGCGCGCGGTGGCAGCCAGCCTTTCGGGGGTGTCGTTGGCCGGGTCGATCGACAGCGTGACGATGGTCAGCGGCGGCGTCTTTGATCCGCGCATCCCCTGATCGACATCGGCGAGGATGGCATGGGTGATCGGGCACAGCGACACGCAGCCGGTATAGGAAAACCCGATCAGCACCGGGCCAACCTGCGCAAGGCGGCCGACGAAACCGGCGGTGGCGCCCTCCTTGTCCGTCACGGGAATATCGGGCAGGACCAGCTGCTCGACCGGGGCACCGGCGGAGGCGACGATCCGGGTGCCGGCCGCGTCCTGCGAATGCTGCTTCATGTCATGGGCCGCGACGGGCGGGCAGGTCAGCGCGAGCAGCAGGCAGGCGGCGATTCTCATCGGTCGTTCTCCAGCAATAGCGGTGCGACCTCGCCGCCGTCGGCCAAGGAGAGGGTGACGATGATCGGCCCCCCGTCGGGTAGCGCGATGACCGGGCTCCGCCCCCGCGCGTCCGAGGAAAAATCGCGGGCATCGCGCCAGTTGCCGGTCAGCGAGCTGAGCGTCAGGCGCCCGTGGCGATAGGCGCCTGGCCCTCCCTGGGGATCGGTCAGGACCAGCCGGTAGCCGTCCGCCTCGGGCTCAGCCCGCAATTGCGCCAATCGCGGCTCGGGCTTGTCGGGCCGGGCGACCGGCAGCATCGCGCAAAAGGACGCCTGGCCGATGCCCGCGCTCAGCACCAGCTCATAGCGGCCCGGTCCGGGCAGCGAGGTCACGGTGCGAAACCGGCCCCGGGCGGTCTCGACCAGCCCCCGGTTCAGGATCGCGACCTGACGGGGCGTGCCCCCGCGCAACACCAGCGCCGCCATCGGCGGCTTGTTCGAACTTGCCTGTGTGCGATCCAGCCGGAAGGCCGTGTAGTTGCCCGGATGCAGCGCCAGCAGCGCGGGTTGGGGCGTCAACGGCACCAGCAGGCGCTGGTCGTCCGGCGAGGCGGGCATGGGATCTCCCATGGCGAATTGCCCGACCGGAGCCGGATCCTCGCCACCGGCGAGGCGCAAGTCGATGATCCCGGTCATGCTCTGGTCGGCCAGCCGCAGATAGGCGGTATCGTCGGCAAAGGCGATCTCGGCCACCTCGGCATGGGCGGCGATGCGCTGCGCCGGCCGCCCCTGCGACAGATCGACCAGCAGGGCGCCCCGCATTTCGCCCCCGAAGACAAAGGCGAAGCGACCGGCGGGATCGACGGCCAGCCGGCCGGCCCCGCCCTCGATCGGGATGGCCATGCGCTGCCCCTGCGCGTCGCGCCACGCCAGATGCAATCCGTCGGGCGCCAGCCAGATCACCGCGTCGGCGCTGAGCGCCAGGTCAAGCGCCCCGGGCGCCTCGATCACCGCCCCTTCGCCGCCATCCGCGGCATGAAGCTCGATCCGGTCGGCATAGAGCACCGCGCCAGCGCCGTCCGGACCGCTGGCCAGCTTGCGCGCCGCCTTCAGCGGCCGCTGCCCGCCCGAGGCATCCAGCAATACCAGCCCCTCACGCACCTTCGCGGCGATGCCCTTGCCCATGGCCGGGGTCAGGGTCCGCGGCTGATCGAGACCGGAAAAAGCCTCGGTGAGCGGCCCGACCGGCGGCTGGGCCATGATGCGCCCCTCGGCCGGCAGGCTGACGAGAAAGCGCCCGTTCGCGGCATCCGCCATTATGTCGGCCGGCCGCGAGTCGAAACGCCGCGCCTTGAGGATATTGGCCGAGGCGAGGCTGCGCTCGGGATCGACCACGGTCAGGACGTCGTCCTCGGTCAGCACGCCCAGCACCGGACGATTGAGGTCGATCCCGTCGCTCGGCCCCTGATCGGTGGCGCGATAGGCGGCGGCGCTTTCGGCGCAGGACAGATCCGTCGGGCTGGCCAGACGCAGCCAGCCCATCAGCGGCAGGCGTGCCGGGGTCGGGGTGCCGCCCGCGCCCTGCGTCTCGACCACCACGGCGAAGGGCTGGCCGGGTTCGATGGCCGCGAGCGGCTCACCCTCGGGCGTCTGGACGCTGATCGCGGCGCGCAGGGCGCCGCGCGTCTCGGGCCGGGTCTGCGCGGCACAGATCCCCGGCCAGAGCAGCAGCGCCCCCAGCCCGAGACCCAGCCCGAGGCGTTTCAGCATTTCCCGCCTTCGGTCACGATCCTGCCCCAGAGACCGCGGGCGAACAGCGTCAACGGCCCGTCATGCCACAGCGCCCCGCATTCTCCGGCCTTCGGCGCCAGCCAGGCGCTGACACTCAGCCCCGGCCCCACCAGCGCGGAATGCGGAAAACCGAAGCCCGGGAACAGGTCGTCGTAGTCGTAGCCGTTCATCACGAAGGAATGTTGCCGGGCGCGGCCGCCGGGATCGACGACGCGGATCACGATCCGCTGCCCCTTGCCGACCGACAGCGTGGTATCGCCGTTGTCGCGCAGGAAGTTCGGCGGAAACACGACGCGGTTCAGATCGTCGCTTGCCTCGGCCGGAATCCCGATCGCGCGCAGCAGCGGCGCGAAGGCAGGGGACCGATAGCTGACCCCGGCATCGCCGAAATCGTAGCTGTCGTCGCAGATGAGACAATTGGGCACCATCGGGCCGGCGGCGGCATAGCGCGCGCGATCGACCGTATTGCCCGCCTCGACCGCGTTGCTCCAGCGCAGCGGCGAGTTCCGGTCGCGCAGGTTCAGCCCGTCCTGCCAGAACAGCACATATTCCCGGACATTCATCGCGGGGGTGCGCAGCCCGTCCTGGTCCCTGTCGGCCACCACGAAATCCACCGGGGCGCCGAAGCCCGCCACGGGCAGCGCCGTGCGCCAGTTGACCGGGCCGTCGTAGCCCAGATGTTTCTCCATGACGGGATCGGCCGCGGCATCCGCCAGCGGCTTGACCGTCCCGGCCTCTGCCAGCGGCCAGTCCTGTGGCAGCACGTCGATCACGCCGATGAGCCCATGCGGCACATGCGAGATCATGTCCCCCGTCGCCCGGACCGGCACCGGCCCGAAGGCATAGGGGATCCAATGCGTGTTCCGGTCGATCTCGGCGGTGACGCGGGCCTGCATGATCTTGATCAGCGCCGACGGCGGGTCATCGACGGTCCGCCCCCCCGCCGTCACGGCCAGCGAGGCGGGTTGGCCCAGGATCGACAGCGGCTGCTGACCGTCGTTCTTACTCACCCCGATGCTGGTAATATTCGCCAGCCCGCTGTCGGCGCTGATCTCGGCGAGGGCCTGCGGGGTATTGGCATCCTGCGTGACATAGGTGGCGATGGCCGTCGCATCCGAGTCGCCGGGATTGACGCCCGTCCCCTTCTTGTCCACGTCCAGCCGCATCCGTCCGGCGTAGAAGCTGAATGCCGGGCTGGCATCGACGGTTGTCCCGCCGCCGGCCTCCATCGCCTGCCGGTTGCGGCCATAGCCCAGCGGCAGATCGCGGATCAGCTCGCCCCCCGGCAGCCCGATGCTGAGCCCGAGCATGGTCGAGGGCCTGACCAGATGGCTCGCGGTGGAAAGCGCGGCGGAGACGGTCCTGCCACCCTCGTCGACCTGGACCAGCGGAACGGGATCGACGTTCAGCGGCGCGATCCGGGGCATCAGCGCATCGCCGAAACCGTCGGGCAGGTAGCGGTCGCCCGCGGCCCCGCCCAGCAGGTTGATATAGCGCAACTGCACGCAATCGCCGGCATTGACCCGCATCACGAAGGGTTCGGCCCGGCCGCCGTAATGGGCCTTGACCGCCGCGATGACGGCGGCGCGGCCAATGCCCTTCCATGGGCCGCTAGCGCGGGTGCCGTCATCGCGCAAGGCGCCTTCATCCAGGAACCCACCCGCGCCTTTGGCGGACAGGGAATCCGAGGGCAGCAGCGCCAGCATCAGCCCGTCCGGGTCGCTCTGGCCGTTGCCGAAATCGGTGCCGCCCGGCCAGACATCGGCGGTGCGCAGCGCCACCGCGATGCCGGTGGTATAGGTCACGCCGTGCTCATCACTCGGCAGTGGACAGGTCGCTGGATAGGATCGTTCATCGGTCGCCGGATCGCCGGATCGACTGCCCGCGGTTTCGGTGTCCGCGGGGTTCGGGTCCGCGGGGTTCGGGTCCGTACCGGTCGTGGGGAAACCACGCACCGGCGGGGGCGCGTCCCCGGCATTCTCGACATGGACGCGGATGAAGCCCCAGGCGCCATTCCAGAGCGAGTCGATCGAGCCGAAATTGTAGAGATAATCCGACAGGCTGGGGCTGCCCTTCTCGGCCGATCCCATATCCTCGGAGAGGCGTGCTCTCTCCGGACGCACAGCCTCGGCCGAGGACACGTCGGCGCGCGGCCTGCCGCGCATCTCGAAATGTTCCGAAATGCCGATCGCCTGCGCGAAGTTGTACCCTTCCACATTGTCGCAGCGCGCCAGCGTGGCCTTGATCTTGTCCCATTTCGCCGCGTCCGGCGGGGAGGAGCCGTCCCGTTCCCGCCGCTCGTTCCATTTCAGCCAGTCCTCGTATTCCTCGGGATAGCTGATGCGCACCGCGTCGAAACAGTCCGCGCGCGGGTCGGGTTCGGTCCGGCCGATGTCGGTCATGCCCTGCGAAAAGATCTGGTCGATATTGCGCCGGAACGGCAGGCCCGCGACGTTGAAGGTGTGCTGCACCTCTTGCGCGCCCTGGATCAGCCGGATCACCATGCGATCGCCCTGCACGGCCGGAAGGATCGGCGTGTCGGGCTCTCGCCCCGCGACATCCGGCCTCCAGCCGCCGGAGTCGTCCGGGTCGTCGGGGTTGGCCTCGTCATACCAGCGGCCCCAGGAACTGAACGCCCAGCCCAGATCGCCAAAATCGCCGCTCATCTGATAGGTCAGCGAGCAGCGGTTGAAACCGCCGTTTTTCAGCGCCTTCACGACCTTGCTGTCCCCGGTGGCCGCTTTGGGCTGCAGGCTGAGCGGGGCATTCATCCCCTTGGGCTCGCAATCGGTCGAGGGCAGCCGGCTGGCCAGTTCCGTGCCGATGCGGACCGGGATCGGGGCATTGCGGTAATTCACCAGATAGGGGTCGTGGTGATCGACCGAAATCGCCTCGGGCCGTTCGGGCGGAGCCACCGGCGAGGCAAGCACGGCGCCGATATTGTCGTTCTTGTCCAGCATCCCGGCGGCCTGGCGGCGATAGTTCAGAAAATGCGCGCTCAGGTCCTCAAGATCGGTCCGCGTGATCAGGTCGAGCAACCCGCTGTTGTGGTCGCCGTCACCGGCCATGCCGCCGGCCAGCCAGGCGGGCGCGGTCAGTTCAGCCGCGCGCCAGACGCCGGCCTTGTTTTCCAGGGCCGGTTCGTCCTCGGCCGAGGCGCAATCCAGCAGCGCCCGCGGATCGCGACGGTTGCGCCCCTCGCATAACAGCCGCGCCATGCCCTTCGATCCCGAGGCCAGGGCCTGCGCCTCGGTCTGGCGGTCGCGCGGATCGTAGAGCAGGGCGAAATCGGCGATGGCCAGCGCGAATTCGCGATAGTCGGGGTGCAGCGGATCGTCCGGCCCATCGACCAGCACGACGCGATGCGCGCCGACCAGCGCCGGGGTTCCCTGTTGCAGCGGATAGGTGCCGTCGGCATTCGCGGCCTGCCCGGTTTCGCATCCGGCGCCGAAGGGCTGGCAGATCCGGGTCGGCTCGCTTGGCTGCTGGTGCCCGCCATCGTTGCCGCCGAAGCCGCCCGCCGCGGTCACCCCGCCCGTCTGTTCCGTGTTAGCCCGCGGCTCGATCAGCAGCGCGGTATAGAACCCGTGCTGCTGGATCGAGGACGGGCCGAAATGGTCATGGCTGAAGACCGTGCGCATGGTCCGGTCCACCTCGCCGCCGTCCGAGGTGCGGGTGGTCATCGGATCGGCGAACCAGCGTTGCACCGTGGTCTGGAACTTGTCGCGGTTTGTGGACAGCGGCAGGCGCCAGTTGTCCTTGCGGCCTTCCCAGTCCTTGCATTCCGCCGCGGTCGGCAGGGCGGTGCCCTGACCCGCGAGCAGGTTGGTCGCCGCGCAGCGCCGCGACATGATCTCGTCGGGGGCGAAGGTGCCGTCCTCGTAGTTCCAGCCGTTGCCCGAACCGTCCGACGAGGTCACGTCGAATTTCACCAGATGGATGTGCTGGCCGATGGTGTCGGTCGGCGTGCGGACCTGAAAATCGTCCAGATCCAGTTCCTTCGGCAATTCGTTGGTATGGCGGAACTCGATGCATTCGCCCGAGAGCGCGCGGAAGAAGAACGGCTCCTCCTGATCGCTGATCGTGGGCGAGGCGCGGCGGGGGCCGGCAATGGCCTTCTTGTAGCGGTCCGAATTGCCGTCCGCGGTCAGCACGTTGACGCGGGCCTGCGGATCGTGCCAGCCGGCGCCGTTCACGATCATGTCGAACTGCACCGCCGAAGCCTCGTAGCGCCGGAACCCGGCCAGATCCCGGTCGGCGAAATACCCGGCCAATGTGCCGTCCAAGGGATCGTTCGTCGATTTGGCATCGTTCCGCCCCGGGGCGCCGCCGCAGGGATCGGCAAAGGGCGCGCCGGGCTTGGGCGGGGCGCCGTTCACCATGAAGGGCCTGGCCTGTGGCATTCCTTCATCCGGTCTTGGCGCCTCCTTCGAGGCATAGCCGCCCGAGACGATCCCGGCCGCGTTGCCGAAAGCATCCTGCATCGCCAGCGGGACCGGCCCGCCGGAACGCGGGTTGTAGATTTCGCCGTCGTGGTGGAAGCCCATCGCGGCGCGCTCCAGCGGCGTGCCGTCCTCATCCAGCGTAGTGATGCTGGCGCCGTGCTTCAGATGTCCCGACAGATCGCCGAGCGCGAAGGCCCGGGCGACCAGTTGCGCGCTGAGCCGCTCGAGCTTGCGCGTGGCGTCGGAATCCGAAGGCGCGGCATCGAAAGCCGCGCGCGCCTTGGCGAGTTTCGCGGCCCGGTCGCCATCCAGCGGCTTTCTGCCATATTCCGCCTCGCCCGAGGTGACGACATGGCGGCCCAGCCCGCCGGAAAACAGCCCGTCGTAGCTGCCGGGCCTGGAATCCGTCGTATCCTTCGCCATGTCCAGCGGCGGTTGCGGCGGGCGGTGGCCGGGCTGTCCGCCGATGTAGAAGGGATAGCCGGGCATCGCCGCCACATCCTTGGGTGCCACGTCCTCGGGCGCCGGCGTTACCGTCTCGGGTTGGTCGGCGGTTTCGGTCGCGGCGGCCCGATAGATGCGCTCTGGCCCGCCGGTTTGCGCAACGGCGGGTCGCGGCATGTCGCGGCGCAGGGCCGCCTCGTCCTGCGCCGCCTTCGGCGTCACCGGATCCGGCGCATAGAGCGGCAGCAGCGGCAGCGGCTCTCCCGGCAGGGGGACGAGCGCGGGAACCGGCGTGCCCTTGGCATTCGCGATCCAGCGCCCGGTGACCGGATCGACGCTGCCCATGCGCAGATGGATCCGGTCGTCGCTGTTGCGCAAGGTCAGGGACAGTCCCGCCTCGGCCTGCCCGTCGGGCAGCTTGCGGCTGCCGTCCTCCAGCACGTCATGCACCCGCCAAAGCGCCCACATCCCTTGGGCGAAATGCGGGTAGAGATGGCAGTGAAAGATCGAATCCCCCACCGTGCGGTTGCGGTTGCCCGAGCCGCCATCCTGCCAGCCGCCCTCGCCGTTGTTCAGCCCGCCGCTGTAGATGTTGTAGGTGAAGCCCTGCTGCGGCGCGACGGTCTGGCTGTCCAGATAGCTGCCGCGCGAGGGATCGTTGCCCGCGAACCATTGATGCGCGTGCAGGTGAAAGACATGGGTTTCCTTGGGCCCGGCGTGGAAATTGCGAAACACCACCGGATCGTTCAGATAGGAATGATGCACGTTGGACGGATCGTCCGGGAACCATTCCAGCAGCGCCGGATCGCCGTTGGCCCATGAACTCAGGAAGAATTCCTCGTAGAGGCATTCGGCGCAGCTCGCCGCCGGGCCGATGCCCTTGCGGTTGGCCAGCAGCAGCGCCCCCATGCCGCTGGCGCCGTAGTTGATGCCGAAGCCGTCGCGCACCCCGGCAAGCTGGCCAAGCCGGCCCAGTTCCTCGAAATTGCGGGTGTAGAAGGTCTTCAATTCGTCATGGAAGAAGACCGAGAACTCGCGGAAGGATTGCGGCAGGGCGGCGGCGGTCGGCTGGTCCGCCGGGGCCGTGCTGTAGGCAGGTTTCGGACGATCGCAGCCGCCGTTATTGCTTTCCTTGGCGGTCGCCCAACCGGGATCGCAATAGACGATGCCGTTCAGGTCGGTATGGACCAGTTCCAGCACGCGCGAGTCGCGGAAACCTGCCTGGGCCCGGCGCTCGCCGGTCGCCACCGGGGCGACATCCAGCGGCCGCGCCATGGCGACAAGGGGCACGCCCCCGGCATCGACCACCTCATAGAGCGGGTCGCCCTGGCGGGCATGAACCGGCTTGCCTTCGCCGGCGGGCGTCCAGAAGTCATCGAATTCTGCCTTGGTCAACTGGCCACGATACCAGCGCGTGCCCGCGCGCTCGGCAACAATGGCGCCGAACAGCCCGTGCACGATGCCGCCGCCGGCGCCCTCTCCGCCCGTGGGCGCGGCGTTGCTGGCCAGAAAATGCGGCCCCTCGACGGTGACGCGGTAAAGGCACTCGAAATGCTCGCCCGGCCGCGCCGCGTCGAAACCCATGCAGGCCCCGCGCGGCGGCCGCCCGTCCAGAGACAGCGGCATCAGCCCCTGAACGACGAAATTCACGCCCCGGGTCGCGGGCCAATCGGACAGTTCGGAGGTTTCCGCCCCGATTTCGTCCTTGGCAGAGGGGGCGGGGCAGGTAACCTCGCGATGGTCCAACTGGCTTGCATCGCCGGTCGAGACCGCCGGCTTCAGCTTGGCGGCGCCGTCATCGCGGGGGGCGGTCTTGCAGAAATCACTGGAAAAATCGGGCGCCGCTTCGGGCTTGAGGAGATTTTCCACCCGCACCAGCAGCATGTCGCCGACATTGGCCCGCAGCACCAGCGGCCTTGGCCGCTTGCAATCGCGCAGCCGCGCATTGCCCGGTGTCAGGCTGCCCGGGCCGCCCGCGTCGGCGCCGCCGAGGCCATCGCAGTCCTGCGCCGTCAACGCGCCGCTGTTGGTGCCGTCGATCGCCACCAGATCGCGCTTGAGCGCGAAGATCATGCCGAACGGATTGAACGAACCGAAGCGGTTGTAGACCAGCGTCTGCTCGACCGCGCCGATATCGGCGCAGATCAGCCTGCCCTCCTCACCCAGATCCGTCTTCAATGCCTCGCGCTGCTCGCGGCAATGCCTGGCGAATTCGTGCTGTGGCAAGTCCTTGGCGGATGAAGCGGGAACCTCCGCGTTCGCCGGCGCGGCCAAACCAACAAACAAAACAGCCGCGAAAAAACGACATGACATGACCGCACCCATCTACAGGTGAAAATCTGCAATAGCTTTGGCCAGAAAACCCGGCCGCGGAACCTGGAGGCAAAAAAAAGCACTCGATCCGCCATAAATACTTCAAATATCCGCGACAGAAAATGATTCGTGATACGCTTTCGGGGCAAGCCATCCCGCCGAGAGGCCCGACATGCGTGCCCGCAGCCCCCGCGACGATAGCGATACGCAAACCGAAAGCCCTGAATTCCAACGCTTCCTGCTGGAATCGGTGCTCAATCTGAACGGCCAGTTCAATCCCGCTTACCCGCTGAGCGGGACGCGGCTCGGGGCACCGCTTTCGGACGCCTCGAACTGGCAGGGCGAGGCGCAATCGATGCAGGCCGTGGCCACGGCATGGGCGCCTCTGGTCGGCTGGCTGGAATACGAGACCGACAACGGCGGACGCATCCGCATCGGCACCGCCTTTCGCATTCCCGGCCCGCGGCCGCTGGCGCTGACGGCGCGGCATATCCTGCCCCTTATCCTGCCGCCCACCGCGGGGGTCGTCGACTATCCTTTCGCGACGGCGTCGGCGGGGGTCAGCCATCGACCGCTTCGGCTGGTCTTCGACGGCGGCCCGGTCGACGCAAAGGTGCTCTGGTGTCACAAGACATTCGACCTGTTGCTCTTGGAACTGAATGCCGCCGGGAACCTGCCCCCGGTCGGGCCGGGCATTCGCGCGCCCAAGCATAATGAAAAAATCGCGGTGATCGGCTTTCCGCTGGACGCGGGCAACATTGCCAGAGCGGGCAATGGTGTCTTTGGCCAGAGCTCGCTGGGTCGCAAGCACCTCTCTCCGGGGTTTGTATCGGCCGGCGGCATCCGTACGGCCATGAACTATCACATGGCTTCCACCCTGCCGGGGTTTTCGGGCGCCCCGGTGATCGCGCTCAGCGACGGGGCGCTGCTCGGGGTGCATGTCTGGGGCAGTTCCGGGGAAGAAGAAAACGCCTGGCTGAACGACCTGTGCGGGCTGCGGAGCGTCTTTCAGAACGATCAGGAATTCGGGGCGATGGTCCAGCCCCCGAACACTCCGCCCGGTTCCCATGTAACCGGCCCGGTGCCTCTGGATCTGTCGGGGGGCGCGAGCGCCGAGTCGCGGCTGCGACAGCTCGACCTCGACATGGACGAGCTGCGCGACGAGCCGCTGCTGGCAAGCCTGGCCCAGGACCGGCCGGATTTTCGCGACCTTGCCTATGTCCCCGGCCTGCGCCGCCCGCGCGACACCGTCCAGCCGCGCGGGCGCAGCCATATCCGCGACCAGAGCGGCCTGTCCTATTGCGCCGCCTGCGCCCTTGCCGCCGTGATCGAGCGGCAGCTTGCCAACGGCGCCCGCGTCAATGTGCGGATGCTGCATGAAAACGCCCGGTTGCAGGACGAATGGGCGATCCCCGGCCTGCGCGGCACCAGCCTGCGCGGCGTGATCAAGGGGTTCTTTCACAACGGCGTCTGCCCTGAAGGCCCCGAGGGGCGGATCGAGACCGACCCGTATTGGATGCTGACCCGCGAGCGGGCCAAAGCGGCGCGCAAATGCGTGCCGGGCAGCTATTTCCGCGTCGGCCGCAGCGTCACCGACATGCGGATGGCCGTGCAGGAAACCGGCGGCGTGCTGATGGCGGCCCGGATACACAAGGGATGGATCAAACCTGACACGGACGGCCGGATCCTGCCCGACCCGCGCGTGATCGGCCAGCACGCCTTCGCGGTCACCGGCTACACCCCCGAGGGTTTCATCGTCCAGAACTCCTGGGGCAAGGGCTGGAGCGGCTTCGAAGGCCGCGACGGCCACGCGCTGTGGAGCTATCAGGACTGGGCCGATTCGATGATCGACGCCTGGACGCTGCGGCTGGCGCCCTCGTCGTCGAGCGCCTTCAATCTGGTGGCGCGCGATCTGGACGACAAGCTGCCGATGCCCCGGCGCAGCCAGTTGATCGGACATGTCGTGTCGGTCGAGGCCGACCGCGTCCTGACTTCCGGTACCCTCGCCATGGGGGTCTTGCCGCTCATGGAAACCATGCGCTTCCTCAAGAGCGAGGAGTTCCGCGCATCCTACGATGCCCTGCTGCTCATCCATCACGACCCGTTCCTCGGCAGTGAGCTGGTCGCGCGCATCGCCGGGCAGATGACCAAGCGGCTGAAGCAGGCGCGCATCTATCCGATGCATGTCCTTTACGGCTTCGATGAAATCGCCACCTGGGTGCTGAGGCTGCGGACCGAGGCCGAGCGGGTCGCCGCCGCCTACGCCGGCTCCGGCGTCGACGGGTCTGACTATCTCGAGCGCCGGGTGGCACCGCTCGTCAAGCAGGCTCTGGCCAATCTTGAGCCGCGCCTGCGCAGCTCGGCGAAAGATGGACCATTGCGTCAGGTTCTCGACCTGCTGACCGGCCCCGACCTGCCCCGGACGATGGTCCTGGCAGCCGGTGCCGGATGCCTGATAGCGCGCGCGACCGCGCTCCCGAAACAGCAATTGCCCCCCGAACGGAACTTCTGGCTGATGCCGGTTGTCTCAAACCCCGCCGGATATACGGTCCTGCGCCTCGGCGCGGAAACCAGAACCGGGGCCATACCCGGCTATGAAGGTGACTGGCCCGATCTGGTCGCCGCGACAACCGGCATGGCAGGCAAACCGCGCAATCTGGCTCGAAGCAAGGGAACCGCGTCGGGTGGCAACCTGTGCGAGGCGCTGACAGGAAGCGAGTTGACAGAGCGGCTGAGGGGCTCCGTCGCACGAGCCTTGTGAGGGATTCATCCCGCAAATCCAGTGTGATGGCGGGTGGCATCAGCATACCGGGTACGCCGATCCACAAGAGCTTGAACCAACGGGTTTGATTTCCTCAATGACTATTGACCGCGGGGACAGGGGCGGCGCGGCCGGAACACACGGATCCGGCAATGACAGGCCGCGCACGGCGTCGGAGCGGCTTGAGGAACCGCCGGGCTATTCCTGGCCGTTTCCCGTTGCAGAATGAGTTATAGCGTGGTACACTAGCCCACCATTGGAGTGGACCTGTGATCGCGGGCTTTCGAGACGACTGGCTTCGGGTCTTCTTTGTGGATGATGTTCGTTCCCGCGACATCCCGCCAGATCTTGAAGCCCGCTTGTTCCGCAAGCTCCAGATGATTGACGACGCCGTGGCCGATCAGGACTTGCGTGTGCCGCCCAGCAATCACTTCGAGAAGCTGCGCGGCAATCTCGCAGGCTTCCATTCCATCCGCGTCAACCAGCAATGGCGGTTGATCTTCCGCTGGGATGGCGAACGTGGTGAGGCGGACGGGATTTATCTGGACGATCACAGCTACCGATGAAATCGAGGCAACCATGCTGACCACAAAGCGCAAGCCGGCGACTGTCGGCGAGATACTGGCCGAAGAGTTCATGCGGCCGATGGGACTGACACAAGGCGCGCTCGCCGATGCGATGGGCGTTCAGCGCAAGCACGTCAACGAACTCTGCGGCAATCGCAGGAACGTGACGGCTGCGACGGCGCTGATCCTCGCCCGCGTATTCGGCACCAGCCCGGACTTCTGGCTCAACGCGCAGCGGCGCAGCGATCTTTGGGAGGTGATGAATACACCCAAGGAACGCGAGCGGGTTGAGCGTGCGCGTCCGTTACGGAATGCGGCCTGAGCGCGGCCAGCGGCTCACTCGTTTGGGTCGATCCAATATCGAGAAGGGGACATCACCATGACCGTGCCCCTGCGCGCCGCCCTTTGCCCGCGCGTCTCGACGGCGCGGCAGGCCGAGCATGATGCGGTGTGCCAGCGACCGGGCGGGCTCCATCGCGGAATGCGCTGCGCCGCGTTCGCCCGAGACGCCGCGAAGCGGGCTGAGGCACTCAAGGCGCGGCACGCGGTCAGCAAATCTCGCGCGAAAGAAACCGGGCCGGTTCATGGTCGTGCCACAATGTGTGGCACGACCGGACCCGCCATCCCCAAGCCACCCAAGCGCGCGACCGCCGCCAAAGCCGCTGCGAGCAAGACGAACCGCGGCACGGGCGAGCGTGGCGGCGAAGCTGGATCGCGGCGGACCGGCGGATAGACAGGCAAATCTGCCTGTTTTTTCCGCTGTCCGAGCGGGTGCGCGATGATTTCTCGTTTGATATCACATATTTACAGACTGAAGTGGCGGTGGGTCAGGGATTCGAACCCTGGAAGGGGTTACCCCCTCGCTAGTTTTCAAGACTAGTGCCTTCAACCGCTCGGCCAACCCACCGAAAGAGCGCCCGGGCGCCGGTCCGTTCTAGCCGTCGGCGACGGAGGCGTCCAGACGCGGCGCGCGCGAAAGGATGGCGGCCCTTCCCTCGCACCGGGCGGGCCGCTACATCCTCCGGGAGGCAAACCCGAACGGAAAGGCGGTGGGGCGTGGCGCGGCGACTTCACCCATGGAAGGTCGGCGCGGCGCTGATCCTCGCCGCCTGCGCCGCCGGGCAACCTCCGGGCGGGCCGGGGCCCGACACTTTCGGCGTCACCTTCGACGATGCCGACGCACCCGCCGCCTTCTCGCGCGAGATGCTCGGCCGGCGGGATCGACCGAAAGGCGCGCAGGGGCTCTGGGCGACCGTGCCCGGCCTGCGGCGTCCCGAACGCGCCGAGATCGAGAACCTCGCGAACGGCGCCAAGGTCACCGTCGCGCTCTATTCCGGCGGGACCGCGGGCGAGGCGCGGCTTTCGAACGCCGCCGCCGAACTGCTCGGCATCGACGCGACACCGGAGCGCGTGCGGATCACCGCCGTCCGCCGCGAGCCGAGACTCGTCGCGCCCTGACCCCGGCATTCGCCGCCAGCGCGACACGGTGAGGAAAGCCCCGATGCCCGCGGCCCTGGCCCTCCCGGCGCACGCGGCTTCGGCGGCGCGGGAACCATGTTCCGGCGATCTCCGTCCCGGGCGATGATCTTCCGGAAAACCCCGCCGGCCGCCGTGCTCCCGGCCCTGACGGTACTCGGCGACCGGGTGACGGATTGCTGTCTGAATCCAGCGCCCTGCCCCCCATCGCCCCGGGATTCCGTCAAGAATAACGTCCCGTTACGGCGGAGTGTGCGAGGGATCGTGCCCATGTTGCCGCGCAGCAATTAATTCGCATTCGCCCGCTGGCCGTGCTTTGACCCTGCCCTCGGCGGGTGCTAGCACGCCAGCCAATCGAATCACGCGACGAGGGTTTCGCGATGCCTGACGGGAATATGTCGACCGTGGACGCGGCGACCAAGGACAACAAGATGCCAGCCAACGTTTTCGGTCCCCTGCCGGAGCTCTATGCCTCCCCGGAGAGCGCCGCCAGGCTGAAGCTGGAGGCCGGCGGCCTGCCTTCGTGGGATCTGACACCCCGCCAGGTCTGCGACCTCGAACTCTTGATGAACGGTGGTTTCTCGCCGCTCGGAGGCTTCCTCGGCGAAGCCGACTACAACGGCGTCGTCGAGGAGATGCGGCTCGCCGACGGCACGCTCTGGCCGATGCCGGTCACACTCGATGTCAGCCAGGCCTTCGCGGACAAGGTCGCGCCCGGCGGGGACATCGCGCTCCGCGATCCCGAGGGCGTGATCCTCGCCATCCTGTCGATCAGCGACAAATGGACGCCCGACAAGGCGCGCGAGGCCGAGAAGGTGTTCGGCGCCGACGACATCGCGCATCCGGCGGTGAACTACCTCCATCACAAGGCCGGGCCGGTCTATCTCGGCGGCGCCATCACCGGCATCCAGCAGCCGGTCCACTACGATTTCAAGGCGCGGCGCGACACGCCGAACGAGTTGCGCGCCTTCTTCCGCAAGCTCGGCTGGCGGCGGATCGTGGCGTTCCAGACCCGGAACCCGCTGCACCGCGCGCATCAGGAGCTGACGTTCCGCGCCGCGCGCGAGGCGCAGGCGAACCTGCTCATCCATCCGGTGGTCGGCATGACCAAGCCCGGCGACATCGACCATTTCACCCGGGTGCGCTGCTACGAGGCGGTGCTTGACCAGTATCCCGCCTCGACCACCGCGCTGTCGCTGCTCAATCTCGCGATGCGCATGGGCGGCCCGCGCGAGGCGGTGTGGCACGGCATCATCCGGAGGAACCACGGCTGCACGCACATGATCGTCGGCCGCGACCATGCCGGCCCCGGCAAGAACAGCCAGGGCAAGAATTTCTACGGCCCCTATGACGCGCAGGACCTGTTCCGCAAGCACCAGGACGAGATCGGAGTCGAGATGGTCGACTTCAAGCAGATGGTCTATGTCCAGGAGAAGGCGCAGTACGAGCCGCGCGACGAGGTCGCGGCGGGCCAGACCATCCTCGACATCTCCGGCACCGAACTCCGCCGCCGCCTGCGCGAGGGGCTCGACATTCCCGAATGGTTCAGCTTCCCCGGCGTGGTGGCGGAGCTGCGGCGGACCAGCCCGCCGCGTGCGCGTCAGGGCTTCACGCTGTTCTTCACCGGCCTGTCGGGGTCCGGCAAGTCGACGGTGGCGAACGCGCTGATGATCAAGCTGATGGAGATGGGCGGGCGCCCGGTGACGCTGCTCGACGGTGATCTGGTGCGCAAGCATCTCTCCTCCGAGCTCGGCTTCTCCAAGGAGCATCGCAACATCAATATCCGCCGCATCGGCTATGTCGCCTCCGAGATCACCAAGAACGGCGGCATCGCGATCTGCGCGCCGATCGCGCCCTACGCCGCGACCCGCCGGGCCGTCCGCGAGGAGATCGAGCAGTTCGGCGCCTTCGTCGAGGTGCATGTCGCGACCAGCCTCGAGGAATGCGAGAAACGCGACCGCAAGGGTCTCTACAAGCTGGCGCGCGAGGGCAAGATCAAGGAATTCACCGGCATTTCGGACCCCTATGACGTGCCGGAAGCGCCGGAAGTCCGGCTCGACACCGAAGGGTTCGACGTCGACTACTGCGCGCAGCAGGTGATCCTGAAGCTCGAGAACATGGGCCTCATCCGGGCCTGACGCGGGTCGACCTTCCACGCCGTCCGCGGCCGGTCTCGCCGACGGTCGAGACCGGCGGCCCATTCGTCACGCCCAACGCCCGGCTGGGGCTTTTGTCCGACCCCTGAGCAAGAGTCAGCCGGCGTGGCCGTTGGTATAGGATCGGTCCGCGGAGACATCTCGATCCGAACCAGTCAAACGGATCTGGTCTCAACCGCCGTCGGCGACGCGGAGGAGATAGCGGCCGTATTCCGTCTTGAGATAGGGCTCGGCGAGGGCGCGGAGCGCGGCGGCGTCGATCCAGCCCTGGGCGAAAGCCACCTCCTCCGGGCAGCCCATCTTCAGGTTCTGCCGGTCCTCGATGGTGCGCACGAAATTGCCGGCGTCGAGCAGGCTCGCATGGGTGCCGGTGTCGAGCCAGGCATAGCCGCGGCCCATCCGTTCGACATTGAGCTGGCCGTCGGCGAGGTAGCTGTTCAGCACCTCGGTGATTTCCAGCTCGCCCCGCGGCGAGGGCCTGGCCGCCGCCGCGCGGGCCGGCGCGGTGCCGTCGAGCACATAGATGCCGGTGACCGCGAAATTCGAACGCGGCTTCGCCGGCTTCTCCTCGATCGAGAGCACCCGGCCCTCGCGGTCGAACTCGACGACGCCGTAGCGCTCGGGATCGGAGACCTTGTAGCCGAAGACCGTGCCGCCCTCCGACCGCTCCGCCGCGGAGCGCAGCAACTCGGGCAGGCCGTGGCCGAAGAAGATATTGTCGCCGAGGACCATGGTCGACGCGGCGCCGTCGAGGAATTCCTCGGTCAGCAGATAGGCCTGGGCCAGCCCCTCGGGCTTCGGCTGGGCGACATAGGTGAATTTCATGTTCCACTGCGAGCCGTCGCGCAGCAGCCGCTGGAACTGCTCCTGATCGGCGGGGGTGGTGATGATCGCGATCTCGCGCAGGCCGGCCAGCATCAGCACCGACAGCGGATAGTAGATCATCGGCTTGTCGTAGAGCGGCAGCAGCTGCTTCGACAGCGAATGGGTGATGGGATAGAGCCGGGTGCCTGAGCCGCCGGCCAGGACGATGCCCTTGCGGGGAGTGCCGTTCACGCCGATTCCTTCGCCAGTTCCGCGACCACGGCGTCGAGCGCCGGCCGCCAGTCGGGCTGGACGATGCCGTAGTCTTCGTGAATTTTCCGACAATCGAGCACGGAATTCTCCGGGCGCCGCGCCTTGGTCGGATAGTCGGCGGCGCCGATCCGCGTCACTTTCGGCGCGTGGTCCCAGCCGGCGCGGGCGAAGATCGCCTCGGCGAATTCGGCCCAGCTGACCGCCGGCGCGCCGGCGTAATGGTAGATCCCGCTCCGCCCTCGGCCCTCGGTCCAGGCGCGTGCGATGGTCCAGAGCGCGCCGGCGATGTCGCGCGCCGCCGTCGGACCGCCGCGCTGGTCGCCGACGACGCGCATCTCCTCGCGACCGGCGCCGACGCTCAGCATGGTCTTGACGAAATTCTTGCCATGGGCGGAAAACACCCAGGCGGTGCGCAGGATGACATGATCGCCGCCCGCCGCCGCGACCGCCTGCTCGCCCTCGAACTTGCTGGCGCCATAGACGCCGAGCGGGCCCGTCGCGTCGGCCTCGGTCCAGGCGCCGCCCGGCGCGCCGTCAAAGACATAGTCGGTCGAGACATGCAGGAAGACCGCGCCGATGTCGGCCGCCGCCACCGCCATGGCCCCCGGCGCGACCGCGTTGATGGCGTAGGCGACTTCCGGTTCGTCCTCGGCCCGATCGACGGCGGTGTGGGCCGCGGCGTTGATCACCACCTGCGCGCCGCTCTCGCGGATCGCGCGGGCGCAGTCCATGGCATTGACCAGATCGGCACCGGCCCGGCCGAGCGCCGTCATCTCGATCCCATCGGCGGACAAGGCAAGCTCGCGGGCGACCTGCCCGGTCGTGCCGAACACCAGAACCCGCATCAGCCCTTCGCCTGCTTCAGCCCCAGCCGCTCGACCCTGTGGCCGCGCTCCAGGATCGCCTGCCACCAGTCGCGATGTTCGAGATACCAGGTGACGGTGCGCCGCAGCCCCTCGTCGAGCGTGACCGAGGGCGTCCAGCCGAGGTCAGCCCGGATCTTCGAGGCGTCGATCGCATAGCGGAAATCGTGCCCCGGCCGATCCTTGACGAAGGTGATCAGCCGATCGTGCCGCGCCGTCGTCGGCGCGTTCTCATCCATCAGCGCGCAGATCTTGCGCACGATGTCGATGTTCCGCGCCTCGGCGTTGCCGCCGATATTGTAGCTCTCGCCGATCTCGCCGCGGGTGACGACGGCGAGGAGCGCGGTGGCGTGATCCTCGACGAACAGCCAGTCGCGCACATTCTCGCCCGCGCCATAGACCGGGATCGGCCGCTCGGCCAGCGCGTTCAGGATCACCACGGGGATCAGCTTCTCGGGGAAATGGAACGGTCCGTAGTTGTTCGAGCAGTTCGACAGCACCACCGGCAAGCCATAGGTCTCGTGCCAGGCCCGTGCGAGATGGTCGCTCGCCGCCTTGGAGGCCGAATAGGGCGAGTTCGGCGCGTAGGCCGTGGTCTCGGTGAACAGCCCCTCCGGCCCCAGCGTGCCGAACACCTCGTCGGTCGAGACGTGATGGAAGCGAAAGTCGCGCGTTCCGCCCCAATAGGCCCGCGCCGCCTCCAGCAGGGTGTAGGTGCCGGTGATATTGGTGTCGATGAATTCCGCCGGCCCGTCTATCGACCGATCGACATGGCTCTCGGCGGCGAGATGCATCACCGCGTCCGGCTGGTGCGTCGCGAACACGCGGTCGAGCCCGGCGCGGTCGCGGATATCGACCCGCTCGAAGGCATAGCGCGGGTCGGCGGCGACGCTGTCGAGATTGGCGAGGTTCGCGGCATAGGTCAGCGCGTCGAGATTGACGACCGAATGTCCGTCGGCGATCGCCTGGCGGACCACCGCCGACCCGATGAAACCGGCGCCTCCGGTTACCAGGATTTTCATCGCCAAACTCCTTACTCAAGCGCTCAGGCGCGCGGACAGGGGGAAGATGCGCGGCGAAAGAGTACCGCGCAAGACGCAATTCGCCCGATCCTTCGCGCGTCGGGCCGTCACGGCGAGGGAACGCCCCGGAAAGGCGTTGCCGATCGGCAAGGATCTGCGAAACCCCGCAAGGTGCGACGGCGCGCACTTGTGAGATTCGCAGAATGCTTTAGGCTAAAGCCAACAAAAAATAGCTAAGAGCAGGTTAACCAGATGGTCCGGTCGCGCCAAGTCGGCATTCTCGCCGGCGTCCTGATGGGCGTGTCCTCCTCGGTGCTCGGCCCGGCGCTGCTCGGCGCCGCGCTCGTCGCGCCCACGCCGGCGCGGGCCTTCTCGCTTTTCGGCTTCCACCTCTGGGGCGCGGAGGAGAACGAGGACCGGATCGAGGTCATCGATCCCCTGCCCTATGACGTCGTTTTCCGCCTCGACCATCCCGAGGAGGGAGTCAAGCGCGCGGTCCAGAACGCCTCGGCGCTCTGGACCAACCGCGACGATCCGGCCTCCGGCAAGGCGGGTCTCATCTCCCGTGCCAAGGGCGACTATCGCCGCCTGCTCGCCGCGCTCTACAACGCCGGCTACTACGGGGGCGAGATCAGCATCACCCTCGCCGGTCGCGAGGCGGCGGATCTCACCCTCGCCGTCGATTTCCCCCGGCCCGTGCCGGTCGTGATCACGATCCAGGCCGGCCCGGCCTTCACCTTCGGGCCACTCGCCATGGTCAATCCGCCGCCGCGAACCGCGGCGCGACGGCAGCGCGGGCCGACGCTCGAATCCATCGGCTTTCAGACCGGCCAGCCGGCGCGGGCGACGGTGATCGATCGCGCCTCGGCGCTCTCGGTCGCCCAATGGCGCGACAAGGGCCATGCCAAGGCGCGCGCGGTCGACAGCGACGTGGTGGCGAACCATGTCGACAACCGGCTCGATGTCACCCTCGCCTTCGATCCCGGCCCGGAGGTCTGCTACGGCCCGCTCGCCGTCGTGGGCCGGACGCGGGTCGATCACGACTTCATCAAATTCATGACCGACCTGCCCGAGGGCAAGCGCTTCAACGCCAGCGAGATCCAGGATTCGCAGGCCCGTCTCGGCCGGCTCGGGGTCTTCCGCTCGTTCCGCGTCGAGGAGGGCGAGGTGGTCGGGCCGGACTGCGCCATGCCGCTGACCGCGCGGGTGGATGACCGGGCGCCGCGCACGATCGGCTTCGGCGGCACGCTCTCGACCCTCGACGGTCTCGGCGTCGAGGCCTACTGGGTGCACCGCAACCTCTTCGGCCGGGCCGAGCGGCTGCGCTTCGACGCGGGGATCTCGGGCCTCGGCGTCGCGGCCACGCCCGACGATCTCGACTATACCCTCGGTGTCGCCTTCACCAAACCCGGAGTCGCCCGGCCCGACACCAATTTCGTCACCGGCGCCCTCGCCCGCCAGCTCGATTTTGACACCTACCGCGAGCGTTCGGTCTCGGGCTGGATCGGCTTCACCCAGCAGTTCGGCAACCGCCTGACAGGCGACCTGGCGGCCAACGCCTCGCGCGCGCGTTACGAGGACGTGTTCGGCACCCGGCATTTCACCATCTACGGCCTGGTCGGCAATATCGCCTATGACGATCGGAACGACCCGCTGAACGCCACCCGCGGTTACTTCGTCGCCGCGATGGCCCAACCGTTCTACGAGGCGGTCTACAACCACCCGGCGATCCGGGGCACGATCGAGGGCCGCGTCTATCATTCGCTGGTCGGCCTCGATCGGTTCGTCCTCGCCGGCCGCGCCAAGTTCGGCACCTACTGGGGACCGTCGGCGGCCGAGAGCCCGCCGGACCTGCTCTACTTCGCCGGTGGCGGTGGCTCGGTGCGGGGCTATGCCTATCGGTCGATCGGCGTCGAGATCCCGAATGTCAACGACAGCGGCGAGTCCGGCGTGGTCGGCGGCCGCGGCCTGTTCGAAGCCTCGGCCGAGGCGCGCTTTCGCATCAACGATCGCTGGGGCGCGGCCGGCTTCGTCGATTCCGGTCTCGTGACCGAGAATCCGAAGCTTTCGGGCAATACCGACCTGCGGTTCGGCGTCGGCGGCGGCATCCGCTATTTCACCGGGCTCGGGCCGCTGCGCGTCGATCTCGCGACACCGGTCGATCGTCGGCCGGGGGATTCCTGGATCGCGCTCTATATCGGCATCGGGCAGGCGTTTTGAAACGGCTGATCGCCCTTGTCTGCGTGTTGTTCGCGGTCGGCATCGCCGCCCTGGCCCAATCGGAGAACACGAGCGACGACAACGGCTTCGTGCTCAACATGATCCAGAACCAGCTGTCCGCGCCGGGGCGCAAGATCGAGCTGACCGGCGTCTCGGGGCTGCTCTCCTCGCGCGCGCGGGTGCAGGGGATCACCGTCTCCGACGACAAGGGACCATGGCTCCGCGTCGACAATGTCGAACTTGACTGGACCCGCTCCTCCCTGCTGCTCGGCCGGCTCAACATCAACCGGCTGAGCGCGGAGAAGATCACCTGGCTGCGCCTCGCCGAGGCGACCCCGCGGTCGACGCCCGAGGCAAAGCCGTTCTCCCTGCCCGAACTGCCGGTCTCCGTCCGGCTGCAGGCGCTCGATATCCAGCGCTTCGTGGTCGACGAGGCGGTGGCGGGAACCGGCGCCGAGATCAGCGTCGACGGGCATCTCAACCTGGTGGGCGGCGCGCTCGACACCGAGCTCGCGGTTCGGCGGCTCGATCCGCCCGGCGGCACACTCGACCTCGCCGCCTCCTTCTCGAATACGAGCCGGCAGCTCGCGCTCGATCTGCGGCTTGTGGAACCGAAGGGCGGCCTGCTCTCCAAGCTGCTGCGGATCGAGAACGAGCCGGCGCTGGAACTCAGCCTCAACGGCCGGGGTCCGCTCGACAACGTGGACGTGACCTTCGCGCTCGACGCCGACGAGGCGCGCATCGCCGGCGGCACCGTCGCGCTGCGTGCCAAGGAAGACGGGCTCGGGTTCAACGTCGATCTCAGCGGCGCCCTCTCCCCGCTCATTCCGCCGGCCTATCGCGACTTCTTCGCCGGCGACAGCGCGCTGCGTGTCGAGGGCGTGCGCAAGACCGGTGGCGGGACGCGGGTCGACACCATGTCGCTGCGCGGCGCGGTCCTCAGCCTCGACGGCCATCTCGACACCGCGGCCGACGGCTTCCCGCGCAGCCTCGGCCTCAGCGGCACGCTTGGCGACCCCGCCGCGGCGCCGGTGACCCTGCCGGTGCCGGGCGGGCGCACCACCCTCAATTCCGCGCAGATCTATGTGAATTTCGGCGGCGGCACACGCTGGAACGGTATTCTCGTGCTCGACCGGCTGACGGCCGGCGATATCGAGATGGAGGACGTCACGCTGAACATGGGCGGCGTCGCGCGGAACCTCGACGATCCCGCGACCCGCGCCGTGACGATGAACGTCGAGGGTCTCGCCACCGGCGTCTGGGCCGCCGACCCCGATGTCGCCCGCGCGCTCGGCACCCGGATCGACCTTTTCGCCGACGCCGCGCTGCCGCCGGGCGGACCGGGCCACATCCGCCAGCTGCAGATCAGCGGCAACGGCCTCTCGATCTTCACCGCCGGCACCATCGAGGACTGGGTCTATACCGGGCGCAACGCGATCCGGATCGACGACATCACCCCCTTCGGCGGCCTCGCGGGGCGCGACCTCGGCGGCGCGGTCGATTTCCGCGCCAATGGCAGTGTCAGCCCGCTGAGCGGCGGCTTCGATCTCGCGCTCGACGGCACCGCGACGGACCTCCGCCTCGGCGATCCGCGCATCGACAACCTGCTGGTCGGCGAGACGATGCTCGCCGGCCAGATCGCCCGCGACGAGGCCGGCATTCGCACCGAGGGCCTGCGCCTCGGCAACGCCCAGGTCACTTTCGCCTCGGACGGCCAGATCTCGACCAACCGTACCGACATCGGCTTCACCGCCAGCGTGACCGACCTCGGGTTGATCGACCCCCGCCTCGGCGGCGCGGCCAGCGCGCGCGGCACGGCGCGCGGCGGCGCGGGCTCGGTCGCGGTCACGCTCGACGCCGAAATTCCCGAGGGCCACCTGCTCGACCGCGCGCTTGTCGGCGCGGGTCTCGGCTTCGACGGCACCGTCGCCGGCGGCGCGGTGAATGGCGCGATCACCGGCCACGCCCAGCTCGACGACTTGCCGGTCAGCCTCGCGGCGGACATTCTCAGCGAGGGCGACACCCGCGCCCTGAACGGCCTGCGCCTCGCGGTCGGGCCGAACACGCTGGCCGGCGACATGGCACGCACCGGAACCCAGCCGATCACCGGCGCCGTCGCCCTGCGCGCGCCGGACATCGCGCCGCTCGCCGCCCTCGGCCTCGTCGAGGCGACGGGCGCGATCGAGGCCGACCTGACGCTCGGACCGGCGGCGGTCGGCCAGGGCGTCACGCTGGTCGGCAAGGGCCAGGACATCGTGGTCGGCGCCAATCGGATCACCCGCCTCGCCGTGGACGCGACCGTCGCGGACGCGCTTGGCCTGCCGATGGTCAACGGCGGGCTCCAGGGCAGCGACATGGCGCTCGGCGGCGTCGAAATCCGCGCGTTGGACGCGCAAGCCCGGCAGCTCGACCAGGACCGGATGACCTTCACCGCGACCAGCCAGCTCAAGATCGGTACGCTCGCCGACCTGTCAGGCTCGGTCCAGCGGCTGAACCCCGGCTTCGCCGTCACGCTCGACCAGCTCTCGCTGCGCCAGGACCAGCAGAGCGCCGAACTGACCGCGGCCTCGACGATCACGCTCCGCGAAGGCGCGGTGACCCTCACCCCGCTCGTCCTCGCCTTCGGCGGCGGCGGCGGACTGACCGCGCAAGGCGCCGTCGCCGATCAGGTCGATCTCACGCTCGACATCCGCGACCTGCCGCTCGCGCTCGGCAACACGGTCGCTCCGCGGCTCGGCCTCGGCGGCGTGGTGAACGGCGCGGCGCGGGTGACCGGGCCGCGCGCGACGCCGAACATCGACTTCCGGCTCGCCGCCGCCAATGTCGAGGCCGCGACGCTGCGCGGCGCCGGCATCCCGCCGCTGACGCTGAACGCGACCGGCGCGACCAAGGGTGACCGGCTGCGCCTCGACGCCGCGGTCTCCTCGACCAACGGCCTCGCCGCCAATGTGACCGGCACAGTCCCGCTGGCCGAGGGCGCACTGGACCTCGCGCTCGATCTCGACGCCTTCCCGCTCGCGCTCGTCGACCGCGTGGCCGGCCGCCAGGGCCTCGCCGGCACCATCACCGGCACGGGAGCCATCACCGGTACGCGCGCCGCGCCGATCGCTCGCTTCGACCTGCGCGGCACCGGCGTCACCGCCCGCCCGCTCGCCAGCAACGGCTTGCCGCCGCTGACCCTCGCCGCGGCGGGTGGCTTCCAGAACCGGGTGCTGACCATCGACCAGGCCACCGCCTCGGCGGCCGGCGGGCTCGACCTGACCGGCTCCGGCCGCGTGCCGCTCTCGGGGCCGGGCCTCGACATGCGCGCCTCGGGCGATGTGCCGCTGTCCCTCGCCAACACGCTCCTCGCCCAGCGCGACGCCCAGGCCTCCGGCGTGATCCGCGTCACCGCCACCGTCGCCGGTTCGCTCGCCGCGCCGCGCATCTCGGGCACCGCCGCCATGAACGGCGGCACGCTGGTCGATCCGCGCACGAATATCCGCCTGAACGACGTGACCCTCGACCTCTCCGTCGCCGACAACGTGCTGCGACTGCGGACCGTCCGCGCCGACGTGGCGGCGGGCGGCCGCGTCTCGGCCTCGGGCACGCTCGGCCTGACCGGCGGCATGCCGGCCGACATCGAAGCGCGGATCGACGACGTGCGCTATACCGACGGCACCTTCGTCTCGACCCGGCTCGACGGTGGCCTGACCGTGCGCGGGCCGCTGCTCGGCGGTGGCGGCGTCGTCGCCGGGACCATCGATCTCGGCGAGACCGAAATCTCGGTCGCCGAGGGCCTCGGCGCCGGCGCCCAGGCGACGCTGGAGCAGGTGACCCACTACCGCCCTCCGCCCGGCGTGCTGCTCACGCTGGAACGCGCCCAGGTCGGCGCCCCGAACCCGCCGCGACCGGCCGGCCGGACCGACCTCACGCTCGATGTCCGGATCCGGGCGCCGCGGCAGATTTTCGTCCGCGGCCGCGGTCTCGACGTGGAGCTCGGCGGCGAGATGGTGGTGCGCGGCACGCTGTCGGACATCCAGCCGGTCGGCCAGTTCACCCTGCGCCGCGGCCGGCTCAACATCCTCGGCCAGCGCCTCGACTTCGAGGAAGGGTCGCTGCAACTGGTCGGCAATCTCGATCCGCAGATCAACTTCGTCGCGCGCACCGTCTCCGACGATGTGACCGCGACCATCACCGTCGAGGGCAGCGCCTCGTCGCCGCGCATAATCCTGTCCTCCGAACCGGATCTGCCGCAGGACGAGATCCTGGCGCGGATCATCTTCAACCGTTCGGCGGCCAATCTCTCGGCCTTCCAGCTGGCCCAGCTCGCGGCGGCGGCGGCGGAGCTCGCCGGCGGTGGCGGCAACGGCCTGCTCGATCAGCTGCGGAGCGCCACCGGGCTCGATGATCTCGATATCGTGACCGAGGCCGACGGTTCCACCGCCGTCCGCGCCGGCAAATACATCGACGACAACATCTATGTCGATGTCCAGACCGGCAGCGACGGTGTGAGCCGCGCCCAGATCAACCTCGACATCAACCGAAATCTCTCCGCGCGCGGCTCGGTCGCAAGCGACGGCAACACGACGCTCGGCATCTTCTTCGAGCGCGATTACTGAGCCTCGCGCCCGGGCCGCCCTCGCGCCAGCCCACGCCATTCGCTGTTGCTTTTCCCGACCCGCGCCGGCACATTCCCGACGCATTCAGTCAGCGATTGCCCGGAACGAAGGGGAACCCATGAAGCTTTCGCACCAGACGCTCGCCCCCGCGGTGACGACAGCCATCGCCCTCGCGACTCCGTGGCGACGCGGGAATTCCTCGCCAACCAGAATTTCGGGTTCCCGGTGGTCGAGGGCGTCGAGATGAGCCCGGTCGCGGCGGCCGACGGGCCGTTCAAATCCGACAGGCTGAACCTCGGCATCCTCGGCGGGGACCAGCCGAAGGCGCAGGCGATCTTCAATGGAGTCGGCTTCCCCTGACGGGGCGCGGGCCGGGCGCGCCGCGTTTCGCCCCGGCCCATGCACGACCGGATCCCCACAAGACCCGCCGGCTCCCCACCCGGCGGGGAGCAGGTTTGCCACGAGAATGCCCCCCAGCGATTTTTCGTCCGATCTCGGCCGGCATGGTGACCGGTCGGCGCTCCTTTTCGCCGACCGGCCGCCGATCGCCTATGCCGAGCTCGAAATCCGGGTCGCCGCCCTCGCCGCCCGTCTGGAAGGCCACCGTCTGATCGCGATCGAAGCCGCGACGGAGCCGGAGCCGATCGTCGCCTGGCTCGCCGCGCTTCGCGCCGGCGTCGCCGCCGCGCTGCTTCCCTGTGAGCCCGCGACCCGCGCGGCCTTCGCCGAGCGCTTCCGCCCCGACGCGACGCTCCACCGCGCCGATGGTTGGCGCCTTCGCGAGACGCGCCCCGGCCCGGCGGTCCATCCCGATCTGGCGCTGATCCTGCTCACATCCGGCAGCGGCGGCCAGGCCAAGGCGGTCCGCCTGTCGCGCGGCGCGGTATTCGCCAATGCCTCGGCCATCGCCGCCGCGCTCGAACTCGGCGCCGGCGACCGCGCGGCGCTGACGCTGCCGCTGGCCTATTCCTATGGGCTCTCGGTGCTCAATTCCCATTTCGCCGTCGGCGGCGGCGTCTTCGCGGCCGGCTCGATCCTCGCTCCGGGATTTCTCGACGATCTCCGGGCGTGGCGCTGCGCCAACCTCGCCGGCGTGCCGCTTTCCTTCGACCTGCTCGAATCCATCGGCTTTCGCGGCGCGGACCTGCCGGACCTCCGCCTGATGACCGCCGCCGGCGGTCGACTCGCACCGGACATGGTCCGGCGCTACGCCGCGCATATGGCGGCGCGCGGCGGCCGCTTTCACGTGATGTACGGCCAGACCGAGGCGACCGCGCGCATGGCGATCCTGCCGGCGGAGCTGGCGGAGCGCTTCCCCGATCGTGTCGGCCACGCCATTCCCGGCGGCGCCTTGTCGCTCGTCACGCCGGATGGCGCGCCGATCACCACGCCCGAGACCGAGGGCGAGCTGATCTATCGCGGCCCGAACGTGATGATGGGCTATGCCCAGGACCGCGCCGACCTCGCCCGCGGGCCGGAGGTCGCGGCGCTGCGCACCGGCGATCTCGCGGTGTGCGACACGCGCGGCCTCTACCGGATCACCGGACGGCTGCGGCGGATGTCCAAGATCGCCGGCCGCCGCCTCGGTCACGACGCGCTGGAAGCGGCGATGGCCGACCGCGGCCTCGCCGTCGCGATCGTCGGCGACGATTCCGCGCTGCTCGCGATCCACGGTCTCGACCAGTCCGGCGCCGAGGTGCGCGCGCGCCTCGCCAAAGCGGCCGGCCTCACCCTGAGCCATGTCCGGACCCTGGCCCTGCCGAGCCCGCCGCGGCTCGGCAACGGCAAGCTCGACTACGAAGCCCTGCGCGCCCACCTGCCCGCGCGGCGCGCGCCCGAGGCGCCGCCGCGATCGGGGATCGCCGAAGCCTTCCGCGAGACCTTCCACCCGCGCGTGCCGGGTCCGGCCGACAGTTTCGCCAGCCTCGGTGGCGATTCCCTCCGTCATGTCGAACTCTCGCTCGCGATCGAACGCCGGCTCGGCCATCTCCCCGACCGTTGGGAGACGACGCCGCTCGCCGAACTCGCCCGCCTCGCGCCAGCCGCGCCACGTAACCCGCGCGGCATCGGCGCCGATCTCGTGATCCGGGCGCTCGCCATCCTGGCGGTGGTGGTCCAGCATGCGACGCTCTGGCCGGTTCCCGTCGGCTCGGCGGCGATGATCGTACTGATCGGATTCGGCATCGGCCGCTTCCAGCGCGTCATGCTCGCATCTGGCGAGATCGCGCGCTTCCTGCGGCCGGTCGCAACCGTTCTGGCGCCCTATTATCTGCTGGTCGGCGCCTATGCCCTGGTCTGGGGAACCCTGCCTTGGGCCTCGGTCCTGCTCGTCGGCAATTTCGGCTTCGCCGACCCGCCGCGCCACGACATGCTGCCGTTCCTCTACTGGTTCGTCGAAGTCTATGTCCAGATCATGCTGCTGACCGCCGCGCTGTTCCTCGCACCGCCGCTGCGCGCGGCGGCGACGCGCGCGCCGTTCCGCCTCGGCCTCGGCTTTCTCGCCGTCACGGTCGCCCTGCACTTCGCGCTGCCCGAACTCTGGCCGATCGGCCCGCGAAAGATCTTCTCGCTGCCCTGGGTGCTCTATCTCGCCGCCTTCGGCTGGTGCGCCGCGACGGCGGAACGCGCGGGGCAACGCTGGCTCCTGCTCGGTCTCGCGCTGCTGGTGATGCCCGCCGTCGCCTATGATGACGGCAACTGGATCGGATCCTGGATGCGCTATGGCGCGCAAGTGCTTGTGATCTCTTGCCTGCTCTTCGCACCGCGCCTTCCCGTGCCGGGATGGCTCGCGGTCGCGCTGTTGCCGGTCGCGGCCGCCAGCTACCACATCTACCTGCTGCACCGTTTCGCGCCTGAACTCCTGCTCGCCCCGCTGGAATCCCGGCTGCCGGCCTGGGTCTTCACCCTGCTCGCCATCGGTGGCGGCGTCGCGCTCGGCCTCGTCGCCCATCGCGTGTCCCGCCGCCTGCGGCGCTGGCTCGCGTCTCCGTCGCCGCGCCCGCTGCCGGCGGAATGACGTCCTACCGTTCGGAAACCGCCGCCGCGCCCCGCGCCGGGAACATGGCCCCCGCCAGCCCGCCAAGCACCCGCGCCGCCAGCCGGTCGCCCCGCGACAGCGCCGCCCGGTCCGGCGCGCGATGCGTGATGTCGATCGGGCCTTGCGAGAAACGGTCGGGATTGCCGTTCAGCGAGTGATAGCCCGCGCCCGGCGCGAACTCCGCCGGCCCGGTCCAGGCGACACCATCGAACCGCGAGCCGATCCGGCCTTCGATGGCGCGGAGCGTCGCGCGCGGCGCTCCGCAGAAACCGGCGTAGTCGACGAAAGCCACCGGTCGGCGCGCGCCGACCGCGCGGGCGAAATATTCGGCCTTCAGCCAATCCTCCGCCGCGCGCGCCGCCGACAGTCGCTGCATGTCGGCGCCGAGGCCGCGGTCGAACTTCCGCGACCGCCAGGAGGCGATCACGTCGCCGGGATCGCGCCGCAGATGGATGAACAACGGTCCATCGAGGCAGGAGAGCAGAAAGGCCCGCGGCCCCGCCTTGGAACTGTCCACCACCACCCGCTTGCCGGTCACCGCGCCGATCGCCGCGACCAGCGCAAGCTGCGCCTCCAGAAAGCACATGACCTCGGCCTCACCCAGCACCCGCTCCGGCCGCATCCCGCGCCGCCGCAGGAAGCCGCTGCGGCTGACCCGCGCCTCGAGCGCCGCGAGTTCGCCCAGCCGGTCGCCGAGGCCCGACGCCGCGAGGATCGCCTGCCAGGTGCCGCAGTCCGCGAAGCGCGCGCCGCAGGAACAGGTGATCCGCTCCGGTGGCAGCCGCCAAAGCACATGCAGTTCGCCAGCGGCGAACACCCGTCCGTCCGCGTGCAACAACCGCTCCAGGAGCGTGCTGCCGCTGCGCCCCGATCCGGAGATATAGACGAGATCGGTCATCACTCCCTGCCCCATCCGAGCGGCCCGACCAGCGACCACCGCGCGGCGAGCGCGTGGAGCAGCATCGGAATCGCCACGCCGCAGGCGGTCGCGATCACCACGGTCGCGACGCCGTCGAGCCCGGCCCGCAGGCACAGCACCCGCGCGGCCGTGAGCACGAGGATATGCGTCACGAAGATCGGCATGGTCCGCCGCCCGACCAGCGCCAGCCCCGCCCCGCGTCGCTCGATCGCCTGCGCCGCCGCGAGGATCAGGACAACGCCCCCCGCCGCCGCCGGCAGGTACCGCGGGGCGAAGGCCGGATAGCCCGCGGGCGCCTGCCCGGCCGCCTCCAGCGCGAAGAGCACGGGCGGGATCATCAGCGCGAGGCCCACCGCCCGAACCCGCCAGTCGCGCGCCGCCGCCAGCGCGGCGGCCGGCGTGAAAGCCGTCGCGATCAGGAAGATGCCGACGAACCGGAGGTTGGGCAGCATCCAGCCGTGCAGGAAATACCCCCCGACCGCGAGCGCGCAGCCAAGCGCCAGTCGCGCGCCCGGCCGGTCGCGCAGACCCCGCGCGATCAGGAAGCAGAAGAAGAGGACATAGAGAAACCACATCACCGCCGGGGGGGCGTAGAGGATGGAGAGCAGATCCAGCCGTTCCACCCTGGTGTTGGTCACCCCGCTCATCGCGTAGTGCGCGCAGAGCAGGACGGCGCTCCACAGGAAATAGGGATGGATCACGCGCGCGCCGAGCCGCCGGGCGAAGGCCGCCGCGGGCTCGGCCATCGCGCCGCGGGCCAGCAGGCCGGAGAGGAAGAAGAACAGCGGCATGTGCACGGCATAGACCAGCGTCACGGCGAAGCGCCCGGCCTCGCCCGCGCCGACCGCGCGGCCGGTGCCGATCATCGCATGGCCCCAGACGACGAGGATGATCGCGATGCCGCGCGCGACATCTAGCGCGCGGCGGCGCTCGGCGGCGACGGGCGCGGTGGCCGGCCAGTCGGCGGCGAGGGCGCCGTCAGGCACGCCGCGCCTCCGCCGTCACGCGCAGCACCATGTCGCGCCGGCGCCACCAGAGAAACAGGCCGTAGCCCGCCGCCCCGGCGATGATCTCGGTGACGAGCGCCACCGCCGGCGCCGCCTCGCCGATCAGCGCGCGCGCACCGATCACGCACAGCGCCATGAGGGCGAGCCCGGCCAGCGTGTCCACCCGCGCCCGCAGGCGTCCCGGCGCGAAGATCGCGCGATTGAGCACGGCGATGGTGGCGAGCCCGCCGAACAGCGCGGCGGCGACCTGCGACCAGGCGATGGCGAGGATGCCATGCGGCCCGGTGACGAGGATCGCGACGAGGGCCGATCCGGCGATGACGGCCGTCAGCCGCGGCAGGAGGCCGGTCCGGCCGATGATCGCCAGCGCCGGCCAGGCCACCGTCGCCGGACTCTGGAACAGCCGCGCGATCGCCATCAAGGTGACGACCTGCGCCGACGCGCGCCAGTCAGGCCCGAGCAGCAGCGCGACCAGCGGCCCGGCCACCAGGGCCAGCCCGACGAAGACCGGCGCGACCAGCACCACCGCCTGATCGAAGAACCGCTCCACCCTGTCCGCCAGCCGCGCGCGCTCGGCGTCTCCCGCCGCCGGCAGGCTCGACCAGGCGAGCACGCGCACGGTCTCGTTCATCGCCTCGGACAGCGCGCCGGCGATGCGCGAACCGACGCGGAAAAAGGCGACGCTCGCCGGCCCGAGGTAGAAGCCGACGATCAGATCGACGCCGTAGGTGGTGGCGAAATTGATCATCGCCGAGGCCGTGACATTGCCCGACACCGGGAAGGCGGCCGCCGCGCGCGCCCGGTCCCAGCCGACCGCCACCGGCCAGCCCGCCGCGACCCCGAGCCCGAGGCAGAGCACCAGCGCCCGGGCGATCCGCGCCAACGCGAGCCCGAGAATGCCTAAACCGAGCGCCAGCAGCAGGAAGGCGAGCAGAAGATGCGCGATTTCCGCGACGATCAGCGGTTTCGCCTCGCGGTCCGGCTGGCGCCGCCGCAGCAGCACGCCCTCCCACACCACGGTCGGCGCCAGAGGCACCAGCGTCGCGCCGAGCATCAGCAGGCACAGGGGATAGCGCGGCTCCAGCCCCGCCTGCCACATCAGCGCCGCCGCGCCAAAGGTGGCGACCTGCGCGGCGAGCGCGCTGGCGATGGAGAGGGTCATCACCACCGGCGGCGTGTCGGCCTCGCCGACGATCACCGCCTCGCGCCAGCCGGCGCGGACCAGCCGGCGCAGGAACTCGACGCCCGCGAAGATCAGGACGAACTGGCCGAGCGCGGCCGGCGTCAGGAACCGCGCCCCGAGGATGAGGAGCAGTGCGCCGCCGGCCTGCGGCACGACGCGCGACGCAAGCACCCAGCCGCCTTGTCGCGCCCGGCTCATTCACGCCACCCGCGCCGGAACCGGGCGGAAGAGGCGCGGGGCGATGCGCGGTTCCAGCTCCGCCGTTTCCTCGGCGACGAAGGCGCGCTCGGCCGGCGAGAGCACATCCTTCCAGTAGTCGTTCACCGCGCGGGGATCGCGCTTGCGCGAATGCGGATGGCCGGAGGGGATGGCCGCCGCCGCGCGGGGTGCGAAGCGCGCGCCGATCTCGCGCGCCGCGCGGGCATCGACGGCGAGGCCGGCATGGGCGAAGATCGCGTCGAAGGCGACACCGGGCGCGATGGCGAGATTGCCGGTCGAGACGATCATCGCGCCGGGGCCGAGCGTCAGGCACATTTCGGCGCAGAGCCGCCAGAGATAGACGGCCGCCACGGTTTCGCGCCCCACCCCGTCGCCCGTGCGTGGCGGCGCGGCGCGGAGGCCGCCGGCGACGGCGCGGCGATGGATCGCCTCGACATCGAAGCTCCAGTTCAGCCGCTTGAAGCTCGCCGCGATCGCCGCCGCCGGGCGGTAGGTCACGATCACCGGCAGCCCGAGCCCGACCAGCGCCGGAACGCAGAGCAGCGCGAAGGGATCCTTCCAGATCAGCGTATCGGCCCAGGGTCGCAGCAGCGCGCCACGCAGCGAGGCGCGCGTCCGACTGCCGATCAGCCGCTTGCCGAGCGCCGCCACCCCGTTCTCATGCGGAAAGACGCCGGGGCGCAAGGAGAGCCGTGGACCGCGGAGGTCGTCGAGAAACTCCCCGAGCGCGTCCATGTCGAAGCCGCTGGCGCCTGGAATCGGAAACGGCACGCCGAAGCGCTTGTCGCCGGACTGGATGTTCATCGGCTCGTAGAGCGAGACCGAGCCGCGCCGCGCCGCGAGCACGTCGCCGACCACGGTGGTCCCCGACCGGGGGGCACCGGTCACGAGGACGATGCGCCGCTCCTCGGCGCGCGGGCGGAGAAGCGGGATCACAGCCGCAGGATCCGCTCGGGGTCGGCCCGACCGAGCAGCGCGTCGGCGAGCGCGAGCCAGTTGCCCCGCACGCGCCCGCGCCGGTCGACCCACGGCTCCTGCCGCAGCGCGCGCCAGTGGTTCGCCAGCACGTTCCGCGCGATCAGCCGCAGCGAATAGGACCGCCGCATCGTGCCCTTGCGCATCAGATAGAGCGGGTTCGCCACCTGCGAATATCCGAGCCGCACCCCGCTCGACCGCGCCGCCTTGATGCCGCGATGCACGCCCGCGAAGGCGTCGGTCTTGCCGAGACGCCCGCGCGACAGAAGCTGCGCGGCGAAATCGATATCCTCCTGCCAGCCATAGAGCGGCAGCCGCTCGTCGAACCGGGCGGCGCCGATCGCCGCCGCGCGATAGGCCATGTTGCAGCCATAGAGCCCGCGCAGGTCGAGGGTCGGCGCGCCGGCGGTCGGGGCCGCGTCATAGGCCGCGACCAGGCGCGCCGCCTCGGCATGGTCGATGCCGGCCGAATTGATGCCGTCCGCGATCAGATGGCCGTTCGCGCCGACATGGCCCGGATTGTCCGCGAAGAAACGCGTGATCCCCGCCAGCGCGAAGCGCGACGGCACATAGTCGTCGTCAAGAAAGACGAGGATGTCGCTCTCGCCCAGCACGGCCTCGAGCCCGCGGTTCCGCTGCGCCGGCAGACCGGGCGCGCCGGTCACCACCAGTGCCCCGGAATAGAGCGCCGCGGCTTCCGGCAGGTCCCGGCCCTCGACCACGGAAAACACCACCCGGGCCGGCCGCAGGGTCTGGCATGCCAGCGCGGCGCTGATCTCGGCGAGCAACCCAGGCCGGCCACGGCTGGCGATCACCACCGAAATCCGCGGCTCAGCGGACATTCGCGCGCTCCGACTCGGCGGCGATCACCTCCAGCAGTTCCTCGGCGGCGCGGCGCCAGGTGAAACCCTCGGCCCGCGCCCGGCCAATGGCCGAGCGCGCCTGCCACATGCCGGGATCGTCGGCCAGCCGCCGGATTCGCGTCGCCCAGGCGGCGGGCTCGTGCGTCGCGGCGTAGATCGCCGCCCCGCCGCAGATCTCGGGCAGCGCGCCCTCCGGCGAGACGATCGCCGGCGTTCCGAGCAGCATCGCCTCGAGCGGCGGCAGGCCGAAACCCTCGGTCAGCGAGGGGCAGAGATGGCAGAGCGCGCCTTCCAGCAGGCCGCGCAGTTCCTCGTCCGAGACGCGGCCGGCGAAAACCACGTTCGGCGGGACGCTGAGACCGCGCCGCTCGAAAGCCGCGCGATCCTCGCCGCCGATCAGGACGAGAGCGAGGTCCGCGAGCTCGGGCCGGGCGAAGGCCGCGAGCACGACGCCGATATTCTTGTGCGCCTGCGTACTGGCCAGCGCGCAGGCATAGCCCCTCGGCCGCAGCCCCAGCCGGTCGAGCACGCCCGCGTCGGCCGTCGGGCGCAGGATATGGTCCACGCCGTTGCGGATCACCGTGATCCGCTCGCGCGGGGCGATGCCGAAGCGCGCGATCTGCTCGCGCGAATAGGCCGAGACCGTGAGAATCCGCTGGTTCCGCCGTCCGAGTACCGGCAGCGCCAGCCGGTACCACAGCCGGAAGCCGCGGGAATAGGACCGTGGCGACAGATAGACCTGCGCGTCATGTACCATGGTGATCGCCCGCCGCGCCGCCAGCGGCCCGAGGTTGCACAGATTGACGAGAAGTCCGCCTCGCGCGTAGCGCGGCAACTCCAGCTGTTCCCACGGGATCCAGGTCAGCGCGCCGACCGCGCGCGAAAGGATGCGCCGCGTCGCGGCGTCGTGCACCGCGTTTCCCGGCACCAGGATCTCGATCGGGCGCTCCGGCGCGCGCCTCTCGACCAGCAGCTGATCGACGGCGCGTATCAGTTCGGCCGCGACGCGATGGACGCCCGAGCTCTCGGCGGACAGGAACTTGCCGTTGAAGCAGACCCGCCCCGGCACGACCGGAACGGAAAAGGTCGTCGGATCGGTCATCTTCATCGCCGGACCTCCGTCACGGCGCCGGGCCGCGCGAGCCAGCCCGCCACCCGCCGCCCCGCCGCGATGCCCGGCCGCTCGACAAAGGCGAAGAGCGCCAGCGACAGGGCGAAGGTCACCATCGGCGCGCCAAGCAGCAACATGCCGCCGAAGGCCGCGCCCCAGATCAGGATTACCGGCCCATGCGTGAGATAGACCGAATAGCTGATCCGCCCGAATGTCCGCGCCAGCGGATGCCGGCAGAGCCGCGCCTCGCGCAGCGCCGCGGACCGCTGGAACGCCCAGAATACCGCTACCGCGCCGAGCCAGCCACAGAGGCCATTGAACAGCGTGACCTTGGGGTGGCTGAAATACCCGAAAGCGACGACCTGCGACACGCCGACCGCCAGCGCGAAGGCGGCGAAGGCGATCCAGAGCCGGCGGCGCGACAGCCGGCCGTCCGCCGCCACGAAGGCCGCGTAGCCGAGCGCCGCGGCGCCAAGCATCGCGAACCGGCCAAGCGGTGGCCGGCCGTCGAGGAGCAGCGCTACGAGGCTCAGCGCGACCAGCGCGGCCGAGGCGGCCAGCGTCAGGGCAAAGGCATGCCGCTCGCCGCCGGTCAACATCACGAGGGCGAAGATCCCGTACCAGACGAATTCCAGCGACAGCGTCCAGGAGACGCCGAGCAAGGCGGCGCGGCCGGTGTATTCCTGGACCAGCGCCAGGTTGGCGACGAAGCCCGCCGGCCCGTCGGCGACGAGCGTTCCGCGCCACGGCTGAAGGCCGAGCGCCCCGAGGGCGACGACCGCCGCCAGCACGGTGAGATAGGCGGGGAATACACGGAACAGCCGCCGGACGGCGAAATCGGCCGGCGCGAAACCCCGGCGCACGCTGTGGGGAATGACGAAGCCGCTGATCAGGAAGAACAGCGCGACGCCGAAGATCCCCGGCCCGAGCTCGAGGAACGGCCGGAACCTCGCCGGATCGGCCCGCTCCAGGAGATGCTGCGCGAACACCGCGATGGCCGCGACACAGCGCAGGAAATCCAGGTAGTCGAGGCGCACGCCTATCTCCCGCCGGGCCCAGGGAGAAGGCGATCGGCATCGCGCCAGCTCTCCGTTATCAATTTCCTATCAATTCAGGGTTGAGTTAAGAATGTGTAACCCGACCAAAAGGCGTGACAGGGACTACCACGCATGGACATCGCCGCGATCCTCGCCTACTGGGCGCTCGCCGCCTGGGCGTTTTTCGGCCCGAACGGCCGGCGGCTCATCCATGCGTTCTTCGTCTCGCTGCCCTTCGGATCCTTCGCGGTGCTGTCGCCCGGAGTGACCGGCGGCCTCACCCTCACGCCGACGCCGATGGTGGCGCTCCTGATCCTGCTGCGCTGCCTCGTCCGGCGTGGCGGGCTCGACGCGTTGCTGACCGAGGCGCTGGCACGGCGGCGCATGCTCCTGCTCTTTCTCTTCTGGGTGATCGCGGCGCTGATCACCGCCTTCATGCCCCGGGTGATGGCGGGCCGCGTCGATATCATCCCGTTCCGCGGCGAGATGCTGGGCGCCACGCCGCTGCGACCCACGGCGCAGAACGTATCGCAATTCGCCTATCTCACCATCTCGGTCTTCGTCGCCTTCGCCTTCGCCGTGCTGCTCCGCGCGCCTGGAATGCGACAATGCGCGCTTCGCGCCCTCAACCTCGGCGCGCTGGCGACCGTCGTCACCGGGGCGCTCGATTTCGCCAGCACATGGCTGCCGCTCACGCCGCTGCTCGATCCGTTCCGGACCGCGACCTATGCGTTGCTCGTCACCCACGAGGTGCTCGGCGTCAAGCGTGTCGTCGGACTGATGCCCGAGGCCTCGGCCTTCGGCAGCCTGGCGGTCGGATTGCTTGCGATGCTCTGGTTCTTCCGCCGTGCCATCGCCGACCGGCGGCTGCGCGAGGTCCACGCGCCTATGCTCATGATCCTGCTGGCCGTGCTCGTCTGGCGCTCGACCTCGACCACCGCCTATGTCGCACTCGGCCTGCTCGGCCTGCTCGCCGCGCTCGAATGGTGCTGGCGCGCGCTCGCCGCCCGCCGCGGGGCGCGCGCGCGCCAGGGCCTCGGCACCGAGTTCGCCGTCGCCGGCGCCAGCCTCCTCGTCGTTCTCGGCCTGCTCGCGCTCGCGCCTGGGCTCTTCGACCCGCTGGTGGCCCTGTTCGACAAGATGGTGGTCCACAAGATCGGCTCGAGTTCGTTCGAGGAGCGCGGCCTCTGGACCGCGACCTCCTGGCAGGCGATGCTCGACACCTGGGGCGTCGGCGTCGGCGTCGGCTCGACCCGCGCCTCCAGTTCCGTGGTGGGTGTGATCAGCGGCACCGGATTCCTCGGGGCACTGCTGTTCTATGCCTTCGTGCTCCAGACGCTGTTCCGCCGGCCGGCGCGCGGCGATGCCGAAGGGGCGCTCCTCCTTCGCGCCGTGCGCTGGTCCTTCGGACCGATCTTCGCCACCGGCCTGATGATCGGCATCAGCGCCGATTTCGGCCCGCTGATCGCCTTCCTGTTCGGCCTCGCCGCCGCCGTCGCCCGCCGTCCCGTGGCCTCGCCGGTCAGCGAGGCGCTTCCGACCGCCGCGCGATGACCAGACGGCGCCTGATCGCATCGCCCTCGGCGGTAGTGCCCGCCGCGACGACGAAATCGAGCCGGTCCCCCGCCGCGAGATCAACCGGGAGATCCGGCAGCGCGAGTTCCGCGCCCGCGAAATCCGCGCCCCAGATCACCACGCCGTTCTTCTCGATCGCGAGACGCACGCCATCGCCCGCCGCCCCCGCCGGCCGCGACCAACGGGCGTCCACCCGAAACGTCCCGCCCTCCGTCGCCGTGAAGCGCTCGACCACCGATGCCGACCGGCCCGGGGTGACGCCGCCGTCGCGCACCGCGAGCGCCGGGGTCGCGGGATCGCCGAGATAGCTCGTCCAGTGCCAGTCCCGCCAGCCGAGCGGCGTTTCCTCACCGTCCAGCCCCCGGCGGAAGTAGCTCCAGGGCGCCACGCCGAACTGGTAGCGCGTATCGCCGACCACCTGCGTCGCACCGACCTCGACCGTACCGCCCTCGATGACGATCGGCCGATCGTCGAGCCGCTCCGGCGCCGCGATCCCGGCGCCATCGGCCCGGCGGACCACACCCTCGACCGCGAGCCGCTGACCCGCGCCCCAGGCCACGATCGGCCCGTCGCTCCCGAAGCGAAACACCTGCGCCAGAGGATCACCGCCCAGCCGGACCGGACATCCGGCGGCGAGTGCCCGCGTCACGAGGCCGAAGGCCCGCGCCGCCGGCTTCTCCGCGCCGCGCCGGTCATAGAGGCCCATGCCGCGGTAGTGCTCCTCGTCGCGCAGCGCGTACCAGGACGCGTCCGCCACCCCCGAGGCGGCGAGCAGCGTCGCCATCTTGACGAGATAGTCGGCCGAGGCCCGCGCATCGTCGGTCTCCAGCCCGAACTCGGTGGCATGGATCGGCTTCGGCGGCCCGAACTCGGCGATCACCTCCCGCAACCGCGCGATCTCGCGGTCGATGCCTTCCGGCGTATCGCGATAGGGGTGGATCACGATCCCGTCGAGCGCGGCCAGCGCGCCGGCCTCGCCGAGGTCGCGGAACCAGCCGATCGGCACCGAATGCGCCGCGCCGCCGAGGATCGGCATTTCGGGATGCCGCGCCCGGACGGCGCTTGCCAACTCGGTCAGCAGCGCGGCATAGGCGCCAGCGCGATCCGCCGCGGCGGGGCCGGTGACGGAGGCGCCGTTGGCCTCGTTGCCGATCTCGATCGCCCGAACCTCGCCGCCGACCTGGTCCACCGCCGCCGCGACGAAATCCGCGAAGGCGCGCCGTCCCGCGGGCGAATACGGCGGATCGCCGCCGTCATGCAGCGGATTGCGGCTCGCAAAGACCAGCGTCACCCCCATCCCGAGCGCCGTCGCCTGATCGAGGAAGGCGCGATCCCGCCGCGCCACCTGAAACACTCCCGGACGCCGTTCGGTGCGCGCCCAGGAAAGCCCATCGCGCAGGCCCGCCGCCCCGACCTTCCTTGCCAGCGCCAGATCGGACAGCGGCCAGCCTTGCCCGAAATGCGTCTGCGCCCCGAGCCGGAAGGCGCATTCCTCGCCCCACGCCGTCGTCGCCAGCATGAGGGCGGCGAAACAACACGCGATGCGATCAAACTGGCATGCGACCATGGGCGGGCTCCCGTAAACCAATGAGCAACATATCGGAAAGGTTTATGGAATATTGCCAGCGCATGCTGGGAACGCACGGGCAGATCCAATGAAGCAGGAGCCCAAGGGAATCGACATCCCTTTCGCGTTGCCCCGTGCAGATCTTCGCGATTCGCCGGGCGCCGACGAAGACATGATCTCCCTGCGCGAAATTGTCTCGACCATCTGGCGCGAGAAGTGGGTGCCGATGATCACCTCCATTCTCTGCCTCGTCGTCGCCATTGTCGCGGTCTCGCAGCTGGAACCACGCTATCGCGCCGCGGCCAGTGTGATGTTCGGCACGCAGAAGGCCAATGTAATCAACCTGCAAGAGATTCTCACCGACCCCGAATTCAGCAAGGACACGCTGCAGAACGAGGTCGAGGTGCTGCGCTCCACCAGCCTGATCGAGCGCGTGGTCGAGGAGATGCGCCTGCGCGAGGATCCGGAGTTCAATCCCAAGCTCGCCGCGCCCGGCCCCCGGCTGCCCGCCGTGCTCGCCAACGTCGCCCGCCGCCTCGGGCTGGAGGCGCCCCCCTCGCCGCCGGTCGGGCCGGAGGAAATCCGCCGCCGCGAGACGCTGACCGCGATCGACCGCGTGCTGGCTGGCCTGACGCTCAGGCCGATCGCCGGCACGCGCGTCATCGAGATCTCCTTCGCCGCCGACGATCCGCGCATGGCCGCCGGCGTCGTCAATACGATCGCCGACCAGTATATCGTCGATCAGCTGGTCGCGAAGCTGCAGACCACCCGTTCGGCGATCGACTGGCTGACCGGCCGCGTCGAGGAGGCGCGGCAGCGGTTGCAGGAGGCGGAGGAGGCGGTCGAGACGCTGCGCGCCAGCCTGTCCGAGACCGCCGGCCAGAGCTTCGAGCTGACCCAGCAGCAACTCGTCGCGCTCAACGCCGCGCTCTCGGCCGCCCGCGGCCACGCGGCGCAGGTGGCGGCGCAATATCAGCGGCTGACCGGCGCGCTGGTCGATGGCGCCGACATGGGCGCGATCACCGAATTTCGCGACTCGCCGCTGATCCGGAGCTATCGCGACGGCGAGAGCGAGCTGGCCCGCCGCCTCGCCACGCTCTCGGCCTTCCATCCCGAGCGCGCGAGGGTCGAGGCCGAACTCGCCGATGTCCGCGCCCGCGTCCGCGCCGAGGCCGAAAGCGTGGTGGCGGCCGTCGGCATCGACCTCGAAGCCGCCCGCGCGCAGGAACGCTCGCTCGCCGGCGCCGTGCGCGAGCTCGAGACCAAGGGTCTCGCCCAATCGCGCGACCAGGTGCGTCTGCGCCAGCTCGAACGCGAGGCCGAGGCCAGCCGCCAGCTTTACGAGGCGATGCTGAGCCGGCTGAAGGAGACTTCGGAACAGGTGGAGCTGCAGGAGGCAAACGCCCGCGTCCTCTCGCCCGCCGACGTGCCGCTGGCGCCCGAGAACAGCCGCAAGAAGCTGATCGTCGCCATGGCCGCCGTGCTCGGCCTCGTCTCGGGGATCGGCCTCGTCTTCCTGCGCGAGCAGCTCAGCGACACCTTCCGCGCCCCGCGCCAGATCCTGGCCGGCACCGGCCAGCCGGTGCTCGCTACCCTGCCCTCGATCGGCCGGCGCCGGACCCGGGCGGAGGTGATCCGGCGCCTGCGCGACCGGCCGGGCTCCTCGCTGGCCGAGGCGGTGCGCGACCTGCGGACCAGCGCGCTGTTCGCCGAGGGCGCGGCGCCACCGAAGGTGGTGATGTTCACCTCGTCGGTCCCGCGCGAGGGCAAGTCGACCACCGCGCTCCTCGTGGCCCTCACCAGCCGCCAGATGGGCAAGTCCACGATCGTCGTCGACTGCGATCTTCGCCGCCCGGCCGCCGCCCGCGCGATGCAGACCGCGGCCCGGCCGGGCCTGCTCGCGGCGCTGGCCGGCGCGGCGACGCTCGACGAGGCGATCCATGAGGAGCCGGACACCGGCTTGCATCTTCTCATGCCGCTGGACAACGATCCTCCGGGCACGGTCAACGCCGCCGACCTGCTCGCGTCCGACCGCTTCCGCGACCTGATCCGCGCGCTTTCGGCGCGCTATGACCTCGTGGTGCTCGACACGCCGCCCACCCTCGTCGTGGCCGATGCGCGCATTCTCTGCCCGGCCGCCGACGCGGTGGTCTATGTCGTCCGCTGGGACCATACACCGCGCGGCGCGGTGGCGGAGGGGTTGCGCGAACTCGCCGCGGTCGGCGCTCCGCTGCGCGGCGTCGCCCTGACCATGGTCAACGAGGTCCGAGCCGCCCGCTATCCGGTCGATGGATATGTCTACTATCGCGGGCGATACCGCGACTACTACGGCGCTTAGCGGGCCGGATTGGCCGGCTTGTTGTACCAAATCCGTTTGATTTCCTCACCTTCGCCCTTTCTCTCCGCGGACCTCGCGTAACCGCTCAAGGCGGCGTCCCTGTCGACGCCTTTGCCGCCGGCCAACAACGCCGGGGCCATTCGCGACGTCCCAGGCTTCCCTTCGCGATTTCGAGGTTACGCGAAATCGTGACGGGCGTGCCCTGCCGGGGCATGACCGTTTTCAACGGTCAAGCCGGGCACACCCGCCCCGATTCAACCCTCCCGGAGAAATCCG